>DATEKG010000045.1:0-8629 GCA_035277565.1 Pseudolabrys sp. | reverse complement strand
ACCGCGACCTCTTTCACGCCCGAGTCACGCAGGTTCAGCGCATGGGCATGACCCTGGCTGCCGTAGCCGATGATGGCGACCTTCTTGCCCTTGATCAGGTTCAGGTCGGCGTCGCGATCGTAGTAAACACGCATGGTTTTTACCCCTGACGGGCCGATTGCATCGGCCACTCTCCTTCACATCACAGCCGGGAACGTCCCGGCTGACAGCTCATGTCGCAGCGTCGATAGCAAGCAGTCGATGGCCCGGACAAGCCCACGCCAGCAAAAAAGCCTACATCGCCTCCGGCCCGCGCATGATTGCGGCAATACCGGTGCGGGCGACTTCGACCAGACCAAGCGGCAGCATCAGCGAAATGAATTGCTCGATCTTGTCGCTGGCGCCGGTGATCTCGAAGACAAAACTTTCGGTGGTGGCGTCGATGACCCGGGCGCGGAACGCGTCCGCCAATCGCAGGGCTTCAACCCTGTTTTCGCCCTTCCCCTTCACCTTGACCATGGCGAGCTCGCGCTCGATCGCATCGCCGGCCAAGGTCATGTCGACAACATGATGCACCGGAACAAGCCGGTCGAGCTGATTCTTGATCTGCTCGATCACCATCGGCGTCCCGGTCGTGACGATCGTTATCAGCGACAGATGCTGCCTGTGCTCCGTTTCGGAAACAGTCAGCGACTCGATATTGTAGCCGCGACCCGAAAACAGGCCGATCACGCGCGCGAGCACGCCGGGCTCGTTGTCGACCAGAACCGACAGCGTGTGAGTTTCCGCCTTCTGCGCCGTAGGCGCGGCCGGGTAATGTGACGTCGTTGGCGCCGGAGCATTCATGGCATTCGTCCTCAGCGTCGCAAGATTCCAAAAGCCCAATCGCGGCCCTGTCCGCGCACGAGCGCGAGATCGATCCACAGCATGGCGTGCGCCTCCAGCAGGCGTGCATTACGCAGAGGCCCGGCATCGATCGTTTCAAAGCCGAGATCGCTCACGAGGTTAAGCACGGTCGGCTTCCTGGCCGCATCGTCGCCCGCAACAAACATCACCGCCTTCGCATTGCCGAAGGCCGGGTTGGCCATATTGCCGAAGCCGGTCGTGTTGAGTGTCTTGTAAACCGAGGCGCCGGCAGCCCAGCCCTGCACTTTCTCCCCGCCGGAGATTGCGTGGCCGATCTCGAGCCCGATGCCATCCGGTCCGCGGGTCAGCGGATTCGTCGCGTCGAGCACGATCTTGCCCTTGAGATCGCCCATGGAGCGGATCGCGGCTTCCGTCGCCGGCCAGGGCGTCGACAAAACAATGACGGCGGCAGCAGCAGCGGCGTCGGCCGGACTCAGCGCACGGGCCTTCGGCCCGGTCGAGCGCAACAGGGTCTGGACCTTTTCGGCCTTCGGATCCCGAACGCCGAAAAGAATTTCGTGACCGGCCTTTTTCGCCCAGGCGCCGCCGAGTGCGCCGCCGACATTTCCCGCGCCGATGATTGCGATCCTGGTCACACCATCACCTTGCCTTCTTCGGTGATGGCATCTTCGACGCTGACGCCGGCGTCACCGAGCAACATTTCGTTGTGTGCCCGCCCCGATGGAATCATCGGGAAGCAATTTTCCTTGGGATCGACGACGCAATCGAACAGGACCGGCTTGTCGACGTCGATCATTTCCTTGATGGCCCGGTCGAGATCGGCCGGCTTTTCGCAGCGGATCCCGTGCGCGCGATAAGCCTCCGCGAGCTTGACGAAATCCGGCAAGGCCTCGCTGTAGCTCTCGGCGTAACGGCCGCCATGCAGCAATTCCTGCCACTGCCGCACCATTCCCATATAGTTGTTGTTCAGGATGAATATCTTGATGGGCAGGCGATACTGTACCGCAGTGGACAGTTCCTGCATTGTCATCAGCACCGACGCTTCACCGGCAATGTCGATCACCAGTGATCTGGGATGCGCAAGCTGCACGCCGACAGCAGACGGCAGGCCATAGCCCATGGTGCCGAGGCCACCTGACGTCATCCAGCGGTTAGGTTCCTGGAAGCCGTAGAACTGGGCCGCCCACATCTGGTGCTGGCCGACCTCGGTGGTGATGTAGACATCCTTGTCGTTGGTCAGTTCGTAAAGACGCTGAATGGCGTATTGCGGCTTGATGATCTCCTTCGAGGAACGATAGGCGAGCGATTTGCGGGCGCGCCATTTATCGATTTGCGCCCACCATGCCTGCAGCGATTTCTTGTCGGGATGGTGAGCGCTCGTGCGCCACAGCCGCACCATATCCTCGAGGACGTGCGCACAGTCGCCGATGATCGGCACATCCACCTTGACGTTCTTGTTGATCGAAGACGGATCAATGTCGACGTGAATCTTGACTGAGCCCGGCGAGAACGCGTCGAGCCGGCCGGTGATGCGGTCATCGAAACGTGCGCCGATGCAGATCATCACATCGCAATCATGCATCGCCATATTGGCTTCGAGCGTTCCGTGCATTCCGAGCATTCCGACCCATTTCGGATCGGCGGCCGGAAACGCCCCGAGCCCCATCAGTGTCGACGTGATCGGATAACCAGTCAGCTTGACCAGCTCGCGCAGCAGATCGCAGGCGGCCTTGCCCGAATTGACGACGCCTCCCCCGGTGTAGAACAGGGGACGCTTCGCGCGCGCCATCAGTTCGACGGCCTGCTTGATCTTGTCCATGTCGCCCTTAAGCTTGGGCTTGTAGCCGGTGTGCGGGAAATCCTTCGGCTTCGAGTAGATGCCCTTGGCAAACTGAATATCCTTCGGCACATCGACGACCACGGGCCCCGGGCGTCCGCTTGAAGCGATGTGGAATGCCTCGTGCAGCACACGCGGCAAGTCCTCGATGCGTTTGACCAGGTAGTTGTACTTTGTGCACGGCCGGGTGATGCCGACCGTGTCGCATTCCTGGAACGCATCGTTGCCGATCAGGTGCGTCGGAACCTGTCCCGTAATGCAGACGATCGGGATCGAGTCGCACAGCGCGTCGGTCAAGCCGGTGACCGCATTGGTCGCTCCGGGGCCGGACGTCACGAGCACGCAGCCAACCTTCCCGGTCGAACGCGCATAGCCTTCCGCCGCATGGACCGCGCCCTGCTCGTGGCGGACGAGGATATGACGCACCCGGTTCTGCGAGAAGATGGCGTCATAGATCGGCAGCACCGCCCCGCCCGGATAGCCGAAGACGTGTTCGACATTCTGGTCGGCGAGCGCCTGGATCACCATTTCGGCGCCGGTCATTTCGCGTGTCATGTCATTCCCTTTCGTCGTCTTGTTCGTCGTCTTGCCCTTTCGTCGTCTCGATCCGCCCGGAAATAAAAAAGGCCCGCAACGGGCCATGTCCGGACGCTCGCCTATGGTCCAATTTCAGGACCCAGCCAGCGCCCGAACCCTTACTACCGCAATAATATTACCAAACATCGTTCCTGCCCGAACTTTCATTGCGCGGTTATAGGTGCCCACGCCAACAGGGTCAAGCGTTTCGCAAAGAAAAACGGGCCATCCGCTCGACCCTCCAGGCGGCTTAGCGCCAACAGCGTAAAAAATCTATTCATTCGCGATCTGCGCCATGGCCGCTTCCGCCGTGAGCCACGTCCAGTCCTCCATCTGGTTTCGAAACCAGGTGAGCTGGCGCTTCGCGTAGCGCCGGGTATCCATGATCCCGCCGTCCGCCGCCTCGTCGAGCGACAATTCGCCGTTGAGATGCCGGATCAGCCACGGAACGCCGTGCGCTTTCATGGCGGGAAGCGCCGGGTCAAGCCTGCGGGCGGCAAGCCGCTGCACCTCCTCCAGGGCGCCGGCCGCAAGCATTGCCGAGAAGCGCGCTTCGATCCGGCGAACCAATTCCTGCCGCTCGCAGATCACGAAAACCTTCACGGCCTGAGCGGCATCGATCAACGGGGGCAGACCTTCCCGGTGCCAATCAGACAGCGGCCGCGCCGTCGCGAGAACGACCTCAAGCGCGCGCGAAATCCGTGATCGGTCATTGACAGTGATCCTTTTTGCCGTCGTCGGATCGAGCCCGGCCAGCTCGCGATGCAAGGCAGGCGCGCCTTCGCGCTCGATGCGCGCGCGGATCGTGCTCCTGATTTCGTGCGGAATCGGAGGCACCGCCGCCAGCCCTTTCGTCAAAGCCTTAAAATAAAGCCCTGTGCCTCCAACAATGACCGGAACGCGTTTCGACGTGGCGGCTTCATCCAGCACTATTTCAACGTCGCGGCACCATCGGCCCACCGAGTAGTTCTCGGCAGCATCGACAAATCCATAGAGACGGTGCGGCACGCGCGCCTCGTCTTCCCGCGCGGGACGCGCGGTCAGAATTCGCAGATCGCGGTAGACCTGCATCGAGTCTGCATTGACGACAATGCCGCCGAGTCTTTCGGCGACGGCAAGCGCGAGCGCGGACTTGCCGCTGGCGGTCGGCCCTGCAATAAGCACCGCCTTGGCGGCCTTTCCATGACCCATGTCGTAACCCTGATCGCACCCCAGGACGCTCTGACGGCCGGCATCGTCGAAAGCGTGCGCGCCTTGCTCCCCGGGGCGGCTGAAACACGCTGGCTCGCGCCTTCGACCGCGGCGGATATCAGCTTTACCGCAAGCTCCGGCTTCGACCAACCGCGCCTGGTCGCCAAGCTGCGCGATATCAGCAGAAACACCGACGTCGTCGTGCAAGCCCTGGCGGGGCGACGCAAGAAGCTTTTCCTCGCCGATATGGATTCCACGATGATCCAGCAAGAATGCATCGACGAGCTTGCCGATTATGTGGGTCTCAAGGCGCACGTGGCGGCGATTACCGAACGCGCCATGCGGGGCGAAATTGCCTTTGAACCCGCCTTGCGTGAACGCGTCGCGCTACTGAAGGGATTGCCTGTCTCGGTGATCGAAGAGGTCTTGCAGAAGCGGATCAGGCTGACGCCCGGCGCGAAAGTACTCGTGGCTACGATGCGTGCGAATGGCGCACATACCTGCATGGTGTCAGGGGGCTTTACACTCTTTGCGGACCGCATTGCCGCGATGATCGGTTTCGACACGAGCCGCGCCAATTCGCTCACAGTCGTCGATGGTCACAAGCTCGCAGGCAATGTCGCAGAGCCAATTTTCGGCCGCGATGGCAAACGCGCGGTGTTGATTGAACTGCGTGAAAAGCTGGGCCTTGGAAAAAACCAAACAATTGCCGTCGGCGACGGCGCCAATGACATGGACATGATTGCCGAAGCCGGGCTCGGCGTCGCCTACCACGCCAAGCCGAAAGTAGCGGAGGCCGCGCCCGCGCGCATCGATCACGGCGATCTGACCGCCCTCCTCTACGTGCAGGGCTACAGCCGCCAGGAATTCGCCGACGCCGGGTGAACATGTCAGCGAAAGATCCAAAGGCCCTAATAAAGCAAATGGCCGGGGCAAGCCCGGCCATTGCGACAGGTCACACAGCGCGCCGCGCTACTGCAGACTTAGCGCCACAAAGCTCGGGTCTCCGTCGGGGGAAACCACGAGCAGCACGACGGCTTTCTTCCCGTCCTTCTTGAGTTTTTCGATGCGCTGCTGAAGTTCGGTGGCGCTGGCGACGGGCTGCTGCTGAACTTCCGCGATCACCATGCCGGGAGCAAGCCGCTTCTCCGCCGCCGGAGAATTGGGCTCGACGCCGGTGATGACAACGCCTTTTACCTTGTCCTTGATATTGTGCTTCTTGCGCAACTCGTCCGTAAGATTGGCAAGGTCGAGCCCGAGCGCCTTCTTCACCACCGGCTTCGTGTCCGGAGCGCTGTCTTTCTTGTCATTGGTCGCCGCCGAGGCCTGCTTCTCATCTTCGAGCCGGCCGAGTTTGACCGTCTTCTTTTCTTCCTGGCCCTTGCGGATGACGACAACCTCGACGTCCTTGCCGACCGGCGTGTCCGCGACGATCTTCGGCAGATCGCGCATTTCCTTGACGTCTTTTCCGTCGAACTTGACGATGACGTCGCCCGGTTCAATTCCGGCAGGTTTTGCGGGGCCTTTTTCGTCGATACCGGCAACCAGCGCGCCGCGCGCCGGCTTGACGTTGAGGCTCTCCGCGATTTCGTCGCTGACCTGCTGGATGCGGACGCCGAGCCAGCCGCGTCGAACTTCCTTGTACTGCCGCAGCTGATCGATCACGGGAATAACCGTCTTCGACGGAACGGCGAAACCGATGCCGATCGAACCGCCGGACGGCGAGATGATGGCGGTATTCACGCCGATCACTTCGCCATTGAGGTTGAACAGCGGTCCACCCGAATTGCCGCGGTTTATCGCGGCATCTGTCTGGATGTAGTTGTCATAAGGTCCGGACTGAATGTCACGATTGCGGGCCGAGACAATGCCCGCGGTGACCGTGCCACCGAGGCTGAAGGGATTGCCGATCGCGATAACCCATTCGCCGAGCCGCAACTTGTCGCTGTCGCCGAACTTCACCGCCTTGAGGGGCTTCGACGAGGACACCTTGAGAAGCGCGAGATCGGTTTTCGTATCGCGGCCGACGATGTCGGCTTTCAGCGTCGTGCCATCATTGAGGATCACGTTCACTTCGTCCGCATCGGCAATGACGTGATTGTTGGTAACGATGAATCCGCTCGGGTCGATAATGAAGCCGGAGCCGAGAGAATTGACACGGCGAGGAATGGGCGACTGGTTGTTGGGGCCGCCTTGGCCATTCTGGCCATTCTGCCCGTTCTGCCCGCGCCGGTTCTTGAAGAACTCCTCGAAGAATTCCTCGAAAGGCGAGCCGGGCGGCAGTTGCGGCATCGCACCGCTGCGCAAATCGACCGATTGTTTGGTGGAAACGTTGACGACCGCATCGATGACTTGTTCGGCGACATCGGCGATGCCTTCGGGGCCTCGCGCCGCAGCCGGAATCGTCAGTGACAGGAAAGCGATCGCACCCGCTGTGATGGTAGCCAAACCGGACCGGCCAAGGCGGGCCGTCGGGTGGAATTCATTTGCGCCCATTGGCGTCGGTTCTCCTGAATAAGCTCTGGAGGAAGAGTGGCCCCGACTTAGAGGCGATTCAAGGGCGCCGCAAATCAATACCGTGCGAGGGCCCGGTTTCCGCGATCAACTGCGGACAAGCCAAACCAGCACCAAACCGACCACCGCCGACCCGATGCCTATCAGGCGCAGCGAAACGTCAGGCGTTTCGAGCACGCTCGTCATTGCACGCTTTGCGGCCTCGGGAAATGCCGCAAAGATCAGCCCCTCGATGACAAACACCAATCCGAGCGCGGCCAGGAAGTCTGACACGGGTGGCTGTGATCGCTAGCGGGCCGGAGCCGGCGACGGGGCGGCCGGAGTTTCCTGGAGCTTCCCCGAAGGATTGTTGAAATAGCGGAAGAAGCTGGAATTCGGCTTGAGCACCATTCGCGTATCATTCTGCTTGAGCCCGTTCTCATAGGCCTGCATCGAACGGTAGAACGCAAAGAAATCCGGATCCTTGCTGAACGCCTCGGCGAAGATCTGGTTACGCGTCGCATCGCCTTCGCCGCGTGTCTGCTCCGCTTTTGAGGTCGCTTCCGCGACGAGCACGGTGACCTCGCGATCGGCGCGCGAGCGGATTTCCTGCGCACGCTGCGCGCCCTGCGCGCGGAACTCGGCCGCTTCGCGCTGGCGCTCGGTCTGCATGCGTTGATAGACTGCCTGGCTGTTCTGTTCCGGAAGGTCGGCGCGGCGAATGCGCACGTCGACCACCTGGACGCCGTATGTTGTCGCTTCATGGTCTACGAGCTCGCGGATACGCGCCATCAGTTCCGCACGTTGATCGCGCACGACATGAGTGAACGTCACTTCACCCAATACGCGGCGTAGCGCCGAGTTGAGCAGGATAGACAGCTGCGAATTCGCTCCGGAGATCGAACCGAGGGTCTGGTAGAACCGCAGCGCGTCCTGGATGCGGTAGCGCGCGAACGCGTCGACGACCAGACGCTTCTGGTCGGAGGCAATCACCTCCTGAGGTGGCGCCTCAAGATCGAGAATGCGCTTGTCGATATAGACGACCGAATCGATGAACGGCGCCTTCAGGTTCAGGCCTGGCTCGTTGACCACGCGTACCGGCTGGCCGAGCCGGATAACAAGCGCCTGCTGCGTTTGATAGACCGTGAATAGCGACGAATAACCGACAATCAGCGCGGCGGCGATGACGACCGCAGCGATGCCGCCAATGAAATTCAATCTCATTGCCGGCCCCCACTTTGCGGCTGCGTCCGCGCCTGCGGCGGACGGGAAAGCTCGGTCAGCGGCAGATAAGGCACAACGTTGCTGCCGCCGTTCGCGCCAGGATCAAGAATGATCTTGTCGGCGCCGCCGAGCACACGCTCCATGGTTTCGAGATACATCCGCTCACGGGTGACGTCGGGCGCTTTCTTGTACTGCTCGTAGATCTTGAGGAAACGCGACGTCTGGCCGGTGGCTTCCGCAACCGTCTGTTGACGATATGCCTCGGCCGCCTGGGTGATCTGCGCAACGCGTCCGCGCGCTTCGGGGACGACGCGGTTTGCATAGGTCTGCGCCTCGTTGACGGCGCGCTCGAGATCGGCGCGCGCCGCCTGCACATCGCGGAATGCGTCAATCACCTGTGCGGGCGGGTCGACTTTCTGCAATTGCACCTGCTGCACAATGATGCCGGCCCCGTAGTGGTCG
>DATEKG010000044.1:0-20861 GCA_035277565.1 Pseudolabrys sp. | reverse complement strand
GACCGAACTGGTCGCAGGAGTGCTGGTGGGTGCGGCGGTTGGCTGGCTGCTCGACCGGTGGCTGGGAACTTCGCCGTGGGGGCTAATCGTGTTTTTCTTGCTCGGGTTCGCCGCCGGCGTGCTCAACGTGATGCGGGCGGCCGGAGTCGTGCAAGATCGAAATCTGAATGATTGAGGACCATGGCCGTCGACCCGATCGAACAATTTCAGATCCATAATCTCCTGCCTGTTGCAAAGATCGGCGGCACCGAAATCGTCTTCACGAATTCGGCCGCTTTCATGCTGGCAGCCGTTCTCGGCATTACGTTTTTCCTCATTGGCGCGACGGCGACGCGCAGCCTGATTCCTTCGCGCTTCCAGTCGGCGGCCGAGATCGCCTACGAATTCGTTGCCACCACCGTACGCAGTACGGCGGGCGCCGAAGGAATGAAGTTCTTTCCCTTTGTCTTTTCGATCTTCATGTTCGTGCTGACGCTGAACGTGATCGGGCTGGTCCCCTACGCTTTCACCGTCACAAGCCACATCATCGTGACCGCTGCTCTTGCTCTCACGGTGTTCTTCACGGTGCTCGTTTACGGGTTGATCCGCCACGGATTTCACTTTTTCAATCTGTTCGTGCCAAAGGGCGTACCGATCTACATCCTGCCGTTGATCGTTGCGATCGAGATATTGTCGTTCCTGTCGCGGCCGGTCTCGCACAGCGTGCGCCTGTTTGCCAACATGCTGGCCGGACACATCACCCTTCAGGTCTTCGCAAGCTTCATCATCCTGCTCGGCACCGCACTTGGTGTCGTGGGCTGGATCGGCGGTGCACTGCCCTTCCTGATGATTGTCATTCTGTTCGCGCTCGAGACGCTGGTTGCATTCCTGCAAGCTTACGTCTTCGCCATCCTGACCTGCATCTATCTCAACGATGCGATTCACCCGGGCCACTGACGGCCCGCTCGAAAACCAAGGGAGTTCGTTATGGATCCAGTCGCAGCAAAATATATCGGTGCAGGCATCGCCTGCATTGGCATGGGCGGGGCGGGTGTCGGCGTCGGCATCATCTTCGGCAACTATCTGGCGGCAGCGCTCCGCAATCCATCGGCGGCGCAAGGTCAGTTCGGCAACCTGATCTTCGGCTTCGCCATTACCGAAGCGCTTGGCATCTTCTCACTGCTGATTGCGCTCTTGCTGCTGTTCGCGCTCTAAGGCGGGCATCCTGCACCGGGGCCGATGATGGCGGAGCCAGCGCATAAGGCGAGCACCGAACATCCCGCTGAAGGCGGGCATGGTGGATTTCCGCCATTCCAGTCGGAGACCTTTGCGTCGCAACTGGTCTGGCTGGTGATTGCGTTTGTGCTTCTCTATGTGCTGATGGCGAAGTTCGCTCTTCCGCGGGTTGGTGCCATCATCGAGAGCCGTCAGAAACGCATCGCCGACGACCTCGCCGACGCGTCCCGGTTCAAGACGGAATCGGATGCCGCCGTCGCAGACTACGAGAAGGCGTTGGCAGATGCCCGATCGCGTGCGCAGGCGATCGCCAATGAAACGCGCGAGCGGCAGGCGGCGGAGGCCGAAACCCGCCGAAAGGCGCTCGAAGATCAGCTCAACGTGAAGCTCGCCGATGCCGAAAAGGCCATCGCCTCCACGAAGCGGGCTGCCATGGCCAATGTACAGACGATTGCCGAAGACGCCGCACGCGCCATTGTCGAACGTCTCATCGGCCAGACGCCAAATGAAAATACCGTGGCAACGGCGGTCACCGCCGCGCTGAAAGGCCGCTAGCCCATGCTGCTGGAAGCTGAAACGTGGGTCGCCTTCGCCTTCATCTTATTCGTGTCAGGCCTTGGCTATATCGGCGTGCATCGGATGCTGACAAAATCGCTTGACGACCGGTCTGCCCGCATTCGCGCGGAGCTCGACGAGGCGCGCAAGCTCAAGGACGAGGCCGCCCAGCTGTTGGCCGACTACCAGCGCAAGCGGCAGGAGGCCGAAGGCGAGGCGCAAGATATCATCGCCGGTGCGAAAGCCGAGGCCGAACGCCTGGCCGCGGAAGCAAAAACGAGAATTGAGGATTTTGTGGCGCGGCGAACCAGGATTGCCGAGACCAAAATCGCCCAGGCCGAGGCGCAGGCTGCAGCGGACGTCCGCAGTGCAGCAGCCGAAGCGGCCGTCGCTGCGGCCGAGAAGATTCTCTCAGCCGAGGCCAAGGGCAAACTTGCCGGCGACCTGATCGCCAAGGGTATCGAAGACGTTCGAAAGAAGCTGAACTGAGGGCGCTCAAAGGCGCAATCATCGACCTGCGCGGCTGGTAGAACTCAGCTCTGGGACGGCCTGAGCGTCGATCGCGGCTTTGCTTTCGGTTTCGATCTGGCCGCCGGCTTTTTCTTTTCCTGCTGCGCGCCCATCGGATCAAAGCCGACATAGACCACATATGCGTCGATGGTGGCCAAGGGCTGCGGCAGGGGAAACGAAATATCCGGATCGATATGAGTAAATGGCACGCGATCCACCTCGCTCGTCACGCTCACCCGTTCGCTCGCAAATTTCGAGGTAATCGTCTTCGGGTTTACTCCTTCCTGAACCACCGCGATTCGAATCGGCACGTCGATCGTGCCAGGTCCGCCGGCAGGACCGGTGATGACGCGCCCCTCAATGCCGACCTTCATGGTCATGACGCCAGCATTGACATGACACTCGCGCGCGGTGCGAACGATCGACGCCTGATAGCGCAAGTCAAGCGCCGAGGGCTCACTCTGCCCGGGCTTGCTGCCTATCATCAAGGTCGCGGCGCCGGTGCGAATCTCGATGCCCGGACATTCGATGTCAGTGTTCTGTTCCACACCGGTCCCCGCATCGGCGGTCGTGGCTTTCGACGATGTATTGAACAGGTCGAGAGCAGAGCTACCCAGCAGGTTGCTCGATCCGCACCCCGCCAGAAGAAAGCTTGCGCCAAGCAAGGCATATCGACACGCCGTTTGCATCACCTGTTTCATTCGCTCAGCGCCTGCCATTTTTCCCGCATGTATAAGGCCGCCACCGGTCACTTTTATAGCAACCGCTGCCGATGGAACCCAAGCGACGAAATCGCCCGACTAATCGACATCGTCTTTCAGCCGCGCATAGAGCAGATGATCCTGCCAGGTTCCGTTGATACAGAGGTAGCTGCGGGCGTAGCCCTCGCGTTTGAATCCTGTCTTTTCCAGCAATCTCACGGATGCGCTGTTGCCGGGTATGCAGGCGGCTTCCAGCCGGTGCAGACGCAGCGTCCCGAACCCGTAAGGGATCAGCGCCCGTACAGCCGCGGTCATGTACCCTTTGCGCGCGAATGGCGCTCCGATCCAATATCCGATGCTTCCCGCCTGCGCGACCCCGCGCCGGATATTGGCAAGGGTCAATCCGCCGACCATGGCGTTGTCCTCGCTGCGGAAGATCAGGAAGGCGTAAGCGAGATCCCCCCGCTGGTCCTCGGCATATCTTTTCAACCGGCGCCGAAATGCGCCGCGGGTGAGATCGTCCGGAGGCCAGACCGGCTCCCAGGGCACAAGAAATTGCCGGCTCGCTTCGCGCAGCGCCACCCACTCGGCAAAGTCGCTGCTCTGTGGTGCGCGCAGGGTGACGCCGGCGCCTGTTACTGCAGGCAACACCTCGCTGAAATTGACGGTACGGAAGAATGCCATGGACACTGTCGTCGAACACCATCGATCAGGCGGCGCGGCGGATCAAGCTTTCAGCGATCGCCGCGGTGCTGGCAAGGCCGGTGCCCGGCCCGAGCGCCGCGATCGCGGGTCTTGCGCGATCGATCAGGGCCCGTCCGGCGGCGCGCGCACTGTTTACGGTGACGGCATCGACCCTGGCGACAATTTCATCGATCGGCAGCGGCCGGCCATAGGCCAGCATCTGGCGAGCCAGCTGACTGACCCGCGCTTCCGAACTTTCCAGCGCCATCAGCAGCCCGGCCTTCATCTGAGCCTTGGCGCGGCTGACTTCAGCGTCATTCAGCGTCTCGGTCGCATTGCTGATCTGTTCGATGACAACCCGCATGAGTTCCGGAGCATCTGATTCATCGGTCCCGGCGTACAGTGCGAAGAGGCCAGTGTCGGCATAGGGCATGTGGAAGGCATGGATCGCATAGCAAAGGCCGCGGATTTCGCGGACCTCTTGAAAAAGCCGCGACGACATCCCGCCGCCGAGAACACTGGTAAAGACCTGCAGGCTGTAGAGATGATCGTCCCGCACGGGAAGCCCCTCGAGCGCCATCGCGATGTGCACCTGTTCGAGATCGCGCGATTCGACGCGGGTGCCGCCGCCAAAATGCGCCGGTTCCGGACGCGGAGCGGCCGGACCGGTGAATGCCGCGAAACGCTTTTCTGCTTCGGCGACAACCGCATCGTGGTCGACCGCGCCGGCTGCGGCGAGCACCATGTCGGGTGCCCGATAATTACGGGATAAATAGGCCCGCAGCCTTGCCGCGTTGAACGAACGGACCGTATCGGGCGTGCCCAATATCGAGCGGCCAACGGACTGTTTCGGAAACGCCGTCTCCTGCAGACGGTCGAAAACGAGGTCGTCGGGCGCATCCTCGGTCGCGCCGATTTCCTGCACAATGACGCTCTGCTCGCGCCGCAATTCCTCGGGGTCGAATGTCGGCTCCGATAGAATGTCTGACAGGACATCGAGCGCGAGCGGCACGTCGGCCTTGAGCACGCGCGCGAAATAGCCCGTGGATTCGACGCTCGTGGCGGCGTTCAGGTCGCCGCCCACGGCTTCGATCGCTTCGGCGATCTGACGCGCTGTCCGCCGCCTGGTTCCCTTGAACGCCATATGTTCGAGAAGATGCGAAATACCGTGCTCGTCGGGCAATTCGTTGCGGCTGCCGGAACCGACCCAGATCCCTAGCGAAGCGGTTTCGAGATGCGCCATCCGATCCGTAACTACCGACAGGCCGGATGGAAGACGCGTTATTGTGACGCTCATGCCGCCGCTCCTTCTCGCGCCGCGCGTGACACCGAGGTCACAAACCGCTCAATGGCCGCCTGGTCCGCAGGGAGCGCCGTAACGCGTTCCTTCCGCTGCGGCAGATCCGCAAGCCAGTCGGGAAGCGGCGCGGCGTGGCCGCATGCCGCCTTGACCGCATCGGGAAATTTCGCCGGATGCGCTGTCGACAGCACCACCATCGGCACCGAAGGATCGCGTGTTTCCTTTTCGGCTACGGCCAGCGCAACCGCCGTATGCGGATCGACGCAGTAGCCGGCCTCCTTTACCCATGCGCGCATTTCGGCGGCACACTCCTGTTCATCGGCACGATCCGCCGTAAACAGGTTGCGCAGTGTCTTGAGCGCGGCAGCGGGAACGGAAAAACGGCGCGACTGCGCGAGCGCGTTCATCAGCGTCCGCACGCCCTGCGCGTCGCGTCCATTCGCGTCAAACAGCAGCCGCTCGAAATTTGACGATACCTGAATATCCATCGATGGAGACGATGTCGCGACGACATTCCGGATCTCATACTCGCCGGTGCTGAATGTACGCGCGAGAATATCGTTGACATTCGTCGCCACGACGAGCCGGTCAACCGGCAGGCCCATGCGAGAGGCGACATAGCCGGCATAGACGTCGCCGAAATTCCCGGTCGGAACTGTGAACGCTACCTTCCGGTGCGGCGAACCCAATACGACGGCGGCGGTGAAATAGTAGACTGTCTGTGCCACGATGCGCGCGAAGTTGATCGAATTCACTCCGGACAGCCGCACGCGATCGCGGAAGGCGTGGTGATTGAACATGGCTTTCACCAGCGCCTGGCAGTCGTCGAACGTGCCATCAACGGCGACAGCGTGCACATTGTCGTCGGAAACCGTTGTCATCATTCGGCGCTGGACATCGGATATCCGGCCCTGAGGAAAAAGAACCACCACATCCACCTGGCCGCGGCCCCTGAAAGCCTCGGCGGCGGCGCCGCCGGTGTCGCCCGATGTCGCAACGACGATGGTCGTCCGATCGCCACGATGGTGCAGCGCATGGTCCATGAGCCGGGCGACCAGCTGCATGGCCAGGTCCTTGAAGGCGAGCGTCGGCCCGTGAAAGAGCTCGAGGACGAAAAGTCCGGGCGCGAGTTGCACGAGCGGAGTCGTCGCCGGATGGCGGAAACCGCCATAGGCCTCGCTGGTCATGCGCGCGAGGTCGTTACCGCCGATGCTCTCGCCAACGAACGGCCGGATCACCTCGACGGCAACCTCGGCATAGGACTTGCCGGCGAACGCGGCGATGGCGCGGGCGTCGAGGCTGGGCCAGCGTTCCGGAACAAAGAGGCCGCCGTCCCGGGCAAGGCCGGCGAGCATCACATCAACGAAGTCGAGTGACGGAGACTCTCCCCGGGTCGAGATATAACGCATTGATCCTGCTTTGTTTTATGCCGCGCCGCCGGCCGGTGACGCGGGCGACAGTACCCTTGGGAAGCGGCTTTCACAAGAAACGCTCATTCCCGCCGGAACAGGCGCCGCGACAGCCATACGGCGTAGACGCCGGCAAGCGCCAGCGCGAGACCGAACCAGGTAATGGCGTATTGCAGGTGATTGTCGGGAAGGCTCACTTCCAGCTTGCCCGGCTTGGGCAGGTCGCCGGGCGGCACCGGGGATTCCTGGTCGATGTAAAACGGGGCGGCCGTTGCCCATTTCTTCGCGGCCGCAATGGCGTTGGAATCGCGGAGGTACCACACATTGTCCTTGACATCGTCGTCCGGTGTGAATGAGCCGCGCACCTCCGGCCAACGGACGACACCGACGACATCGACAGTGCCATGTGTTGCCCCTTCGGTTCTCGTCGCCGGATTCTTGCGATCCATTGGAACAAAACCTTTGTTGACGACGACGATGCTGCCGCCGGCAAGCCGGGCCGGAGCAAACACCCAATAGCCCGGCCCTTTCACGTCGGGCCGTAATGGCGAACCGGCCGTGTAGACCAGCGCCTCCTCGCCGTCGAGAAACTCCGCAGGAAATTTCACACGGCGGAATTCCTCACTACTCTGGCGAAGCGCCGACCAGCTCGAGCGCGGCGGCAAATCTCCCGGTTCACTCGAGAGACGGGCATTGAGCGTTGCGATGAGATTTTCTTTCCAGACCTTGCGGTCCAGTTGCCACACGCCGAGCCCGCAAAGGATTGCGATCCCGGCCAAAGCAAACACTGTCGCATCAAGAACGGTGCCGCGGCGTTTTGCTCGCACCTTCGTCACGCATCGCCCCGGCGTTCGAAGCGGCCTTCAGCCGCCTTGTGATGATACTGCAGCGCGATGAGCACACCCTTCATCAAGCGAAGCGGCGCCAGCGTGACCAGCAGAATGAGTGGAATCCAAAGCGCGGCATGCAGCCAATATGGTGGCTGATACATCACCTCGGTAATCAGCGCCGCGAAAACAACAATGCCTCCGCCGATCAGGATCACGAATACTGCAGGTCCGTCGCCTGAATCGGCAAACCCGTAGTCGAGGCCGCAGTGTTCGCACTGTTTCCGCAGCGAGAGGAACCCCTGGAAAAGGTGCCCTTCGCCGCACCGCGGGCAGCGGCCGCGCAGACCGCGCCCGATGGGCAATTTCTCGGGTGATAATTGATCGTTCATTTGTTGGACGGTTATGAAAACAAAAGGGCGGCGTGATGACGCCGCCCTTCGCGTTCAGGCATTCGTGCTGTTCACTCCGGATGAGGCACACCCGCGCCCCATACATATATGCAGGCAAACAGGAAGAGCCACACCACGTCCACGAAGTGCCAGTACCAGGCGGCAAATTCGAAGCCGAGATGCTGTTTGGGCGAGAAATGTCCGGCCATCGCGCGAAGGAGACACACGATCAGGAAGATCGAGCCGATGATGACATGCGCACCATGGAAGCCGGTCGCCATGAAGAACGTGGCGCCATAGATGTTGCCGCTGAAATGGAAGGCTGCGTGCGAGTATTCGAAGGCCTGCACGCAGGTGAATGTCAGCCCCAGCAAGATCGTGAGGATCAATCCCCATTTTAACCCCTGCCGGTCGTCTTCCAGCAGTGCGTGGTGCGCCCAGGTCACTGTGGTGCCCGAGGTCAAGAGAATGAGCGTGTTGAGCAGCGGAAGGTGCCACGGGTCGAAGGTTTCAATGCCCTTTGGCGGCCATACGCCGCCGGTCACGGCGATCCGCCCGACATCCTTCATTGCGTCGGGAAACAGCGCGGTGTTGAAATAGGCCCAGAACCACGCGACGAAGAACATCACTTCGGACGCGATGAAGAGGATCATCCCGTAGCGGTGCGAGATTTGCACCACCCGCGTATGGAAGCCTTCGAATTGGGCCTCGCGAATGACGTCGCGCCACCACGCAACAAACGTATAGAGGATGCCGAGGACGCCGATGCCAAAGACGAGCGGCGCCGCAGGATACATATGGTGCATCCAGCTGATACCGCCGACCGCCGTGATGAAAGCCGATACCGAACCGACCGCCGGCCACGGACTTGGATCGACCAGGTGGTAGTCGTGATGCTTGGCATGCGCGTCGGCCATCGTCCTCGTCTCCGTTCAATATTGGCGCAGGGATTGATCCATGCGCATTAGAGCTTGCTCGAATTCACGTCTGGTGTTTCGGCTACGGGCCGTTCCTGGTCGCGCAACCGGTAGAATGTATACGACAAGGTAATCGTGGTGAGATCGTCCTGCTCGTGATCCTTGACGATCGACGGATCGACATAAAAGACCACAGTCATTTCCCGAGTTTCGCCCGGCTTAAGGCGTTGTTCGGTGAAGCAGAAGCAGTTGATCTTATCGAAGTACGAGCCGATCTGCGGCGGCGAGACGTTGTACCCCGCCTGTGCGGTGATCTCGCGCGCCGCCTCGTTAATGACCTTGTAGCGCACGGTCGCCACTTCGCCGATCCGGAGCTGAATCGAGTTCTGCTCCGGCATGAATTTCCAAGGCAGTCCGGGCGCGACGTTAGAATCAAATCGGATCGTCAGTTTGCGACCGAGCACGTGATCAGGCGCTTTTTCCGAAACCTGAGTGGTACCCCCATAGCCGGTCGTACGGCAGAACCAGTTGTAAAACGGCACCGACGCATACGCCGCACCGACCATGCCCGCAACCAGCGCGCCGCAGCACGCGGCGACGACCACGTCGCGCCGCATCGGCTTGCTTCGAACTTGATCGGATCCAGACATCGGCCGGTACTCGCTCAAATCGGCCGGACGAGAACGCCCGGACCCTTCACCAGGGTCATGACGTAGAAAAGAATGACCAGCGCCGCGAGCGCCAATGCAATTGCAATCGACCGGGAGCGCCGCGCGCGCTTCTGCGCTTCGGTGAGCACGATGCCGTCGGTGTCGTCGCCGTGAACCTTGGGCCTTGCGTCGTCGCCGTGCACCTTAGCCCTTGCATCGTCGTCGTGCCGCTCAGCCATTGCGAATCCAATGCTCATGCCGCAAATCGGGCGATCAGCCCGCCCCATCCGCGTTCGACCAGCAATACCGCAAACAGCAGAAACAGGTACAGCACAGAGAACGCAAAAAGGTTCCGGCTGGCGCGGTCGGCGGGGCGCCGCTCGCGCAGGACCTGCCAAGCCAGGACCAGCATGACCGCCCCGGTCACCACGGCTGCCGTGCCGTAGACCGGTCCCGTATAACCGAAAAACCAGGGTGAAACGCCAAGCGGCACCAGCACGAGCGTATAGATCAGGATCTGCCAGCGCGTGCTGATATCACCCTTGACCACCGGCAACATGGGAATGCCGGCGCGCGAATAGTCCTCGGTCCGGTAAAGCGCGAGCGCCCAGAAATGCGGAGGCGTCCAGAAAAAGATGATCAGAAACAGCAGAACCGGCTCGAGCGACAGCGAACCGGTCGCCGCGGCCCAGCCGATCATCGGCGGGAATGCGCCCGCCGCCCCTCCAATCACGATGTTCTGCGGCGTCGAGCGTTTGAGCCAGACCGTATAGATCGCGACATAAAAGAAAATGGTGAATGCAAGCAGTCCCGCCGCGAACCAGTTGACCAGCAGACCCAGCGTCGCAACGGCAAATCCGGCAAGGGTGAGCCCGAAGGCAAACGCCTCTCCGGCCTGCACGCGCCCCATGGGCACCGGCCGGCGCGCCGTCCGCGTCATGACGGCATCGATGTCGGCGTCGTACCACATATTGAGAGCACCGGCCGCGCCGGCGCCGACGGCGATACACAACAGAGCCGTGAAGCCCGTCAGCGGATGCAGCGTCCCCGGCGCGACCGCAAGTCCGACCAGGGCGGTGAACACCACAAGCGACATCACCCGCGGTTTCATCAGGGCGAAGTAGTCACCGACCGTCGCCATGCTGGGCTCGGCAATACCGGCGCCTGCGGCAAGCGGTCCGCGAAAATTCGCGCCTTCACTGACGAGCGACATGGGTTACGCCGATTGGTTCCTATTTGATCCGCGGCAGTGTTTCGAACTGATGGAAGGGCGGCGGCGAAGACAGTGTCCACTCGAGCGTCGTCGCGCCCGGCCCCCACGGGTTGTTGCCCGCCACGCGTTTCTTCGCGAATGCTTCGACCAGACCGACGAGGAAGATCAGCAGCCCAATGCCGGAAATATACGAACCGAACGACGACACCATGTTCCAGCCATGGAAGGCATCCGGATAATCGACGGTCCGGCGCGGCATTCCGGCGAGACCGAGGAAATGCTGCGGAAAGAACACCAGGTTGACGCCGATGAACGTTACCCAGAAATGCAGCTTGCCGATGGTCTCGTTGTACATGTAGCCGCTCATCTTCGGGAACCAATAGTACCAGCCGCCGAAGATCGCGAAGACGGCGCCGAGCGACAGCACGTAGTGGAAGTGCGCCACCACGTAATAGGTGTCCTGCAGCACGCGGTCGACGCCGGCATTCGCCAGGACAACGCCGGTAACGCCGCCGATCGTGAACAGAAAGATGAAGCCCATCGCCCACAGCATTGGCGTCTTGAATTCGATCGATCCGCCCCACATGGTGGCGATCCACGAGAAAATCTTCACACCCGTTGGAACTGCGATCACCATCGTCGCGGCGATGAAATAGGCCTGCGCGCCGGTCGACATTCCGACCGTGTACATATGATGCGCCCAGACCACAAAGCCGATGCCGCCGATCGCAACCATCGCGTAAGCCATGCCGAGATAGCCGAACACAGGCTTGCGGCTGAAGGTGGCGACGATCTGGCTGATCATGCCAAATCCCGGAAGGATCAGGATGTAAACCTCAGGATGACCGAAGAACCAGAACAGGTGCTGGAACAGGATGGGGTCGCCTCCACCCTCACCTGCAAAGAAAGTCGTCCCGAAGTTCCGGTCGGTGAGCAACATGGTGATAGCGCCGGCCAGAACAGGAAGCGACAGCAGGAGAAGGAACACGGTCACCAGGATCGACCAGACGAACAGCGGCATCTTGTGCAGGGTCATGCCCGGTGCACGCATGTTGAATATGGTGGTTATGAAGTTGATGGCGCCAAGAATCGATGAGGCGCCCGCAAGGTGCAGCGACAGAATGACAAAATCGACCGCCGGTCCGGGGTGGCCGCTGGTGGACAGCGGCGCATAGAGAGTCCATCCGGTCCCCGCGCCAAGCGAGCCCGGCTCCCCTTCCACGAACATCGATGTGATGAGCAGCGCGAACGAGGCCGGCAGCAGCCAGAACGAGACGTTGTTCATCCGCGGGAACGCCATATCCGGCGCGCCGATCATGAGCGGCACGAACCAGTTGCCGAAACCACCGATCATGGCCGGCATCACCATGAAGAAGATCATGATCAGGCCGTGCGCAGTGGTGAACACGTCGAATTCGTGCGAGCTCGGGAAGATCTGGATGCCGGGATTCTGCAACTCTGCGCGGATGGCTATCGACAGACAGGCACCGACCACGCCGGCGCACAGCGCAAATACGAGATACATTGTGCCGATGTCTTTGTGATTGGTCGAATACACAAAGCGTCGCCACCCGCTCGGATGATGCTCGTGGGCATCGTGTGCGCCATATGCCGCAGTGTTGCTCGCCATCTTGTTCGTCCTTCGACCTGCTCGTTGTCGCCCGCGTATTGGTTACTTCGCGCCTTCGACCGCGGCTATTGCGGTCGGGCTGCTGTCGTCATTCGCATATTTCTTCTTCGCCTGATCGAGCCAGGCGGTGTAGTCCTTGTCGCTCACGACCCGCACAACGATCGGCATGAATGCATGATCCCTGCCGCACAGCTCGGAGCATTGGCCGCGATACGTGCCTTCACGCTCGGCCTTGAACCATGTTTCGTTGATGCGGCCCGGGATCGCGTCGATCTTGATGCCGAACGAAGGCACCGCGAAAGAATGAATGACGTCGGCGCCGGTGGTGAGCACGTGAACGATCTTGTTCACGGGTACGACCATTTCATTGTCGACCGTCAGCAGCCGCGGCTGACCGGGCTTGAGATCCTGGTCCTTCACCAGCAGCGAATCAAATTCGAATTTGCTGTCGGGATAGCTGTAGCTCCAGAACCACTGCTTTCCGGTCGCCTTCACGGTGACGTCGGCTTTCGGCATGTTGAGCTGATAAAAAAGCAGCCGGAACGAAGGGACGGCAATCGTGACCAGAACGAGAACCGGGACGACCGTCCAGATCACTTCGATGGTGGTGTTGTGTGTCGTGCGCGAGGGGACGGGGTTGGCGCGCGCGTTGAATCTCACGATGACGGTGAGCAGGAGCACGAGCACGAACAGCGCGATGGCCGTGATGACCCACAAGAGGAAATTGTGGAACCAGATGATGTCGTCCATCACCGGGGTGGCACCCTTTTGCAGCCCGAGCTGCCAAGGTTCAGGTTCACCCGTTGCGGCCAATGCCACGCCTGTACCGAGAACCATCACGCACGTGACGAAGTATGCGACCACCCGCTTGAGCACCAGCATTGTCCAATGCGCTCCTTCGACGAAAATCGGCCTTGTTCAGACCCTCTTTGCCGCCCACCACTGGCATGATGTTCGGCGCGGCCCCGCTGAGCACGGCATTTGCCACGGGCGTGGCATCCTGGGCGGTGCGGCGGGACGGGGGGAAATCCCGGCCTCTCAAACCATAATTCCGGTCCTGCCGCAATGCACCTCATGCTCTCCCATGTGCGACAAACGGCGTACCCAATTCCGTGTCCCGCACCCGTATTTCCGGCACTCTGCCGCGCTTTCGCAGTCCCGGTACGCCAAAGCTTGCTTGACAGGGCCCGCCGGGCGTGACCCAACGAAAGGAAATAAAGTGCCGATCGGGCGACGATTCGCCTAGTCTTTCGCGGGAAATGGACCGGCAGGACCGGATGCCAAGGAACTGAATAATGCGCTTCTTCATGCATGACAGATATTCCCGTTTTGGCGCGGGCCTACTTGCTTTCATCCTGTCGGCAACGGCGGTCGCATTCGCAACCAGCGGCCAAGCGCTCGCCCAGGGCGCCGTAAAGTCTGTGCATAAAGATTGGCAGATACGCTGCGATACGCCGCCCGGCGCCAAATCCGAGCAATGCGCGCTGATCCAGAGCGTCACCGCCGAAGATCGGGCCAATGTCGGCCTGACGGTCATTGTTCTTAAAACCGCCGACCAGAAAAGCAGGCTCATGCGGGTCGTCGCCCCGCTCGGCGTGCTCCTGCCCTCAGGTCTCGGATTGAAGATCGACCAGGCCGATATCGGCCGCGCCGGTTTCGTCCGCTGCCTGCCGAACGGCTGCATTGCCGAAGTCGTCATGGACGACGAACTGATCAAAAAGCTGCGCAACGGAAAAACCGCCACCTTCATTATCTTCCAGACGCCCGAAGAAGGTATCGGCTTTCCGATGAGCCTGGCCGGATTTGGAGAAGGCTACGACAAGCTGCCGTAGCGTGAGTTTGCGTCTTGGCCGCAGTTGGCGCCTCTCGCAGAATTGCCACAGAAGCCCTATGTCATCTTTATCGGAGACCATGAAATCATGGACAAGGGCATTTCGTCGCTGATTGATCGCGCCGGCCTCGACCGGGGCAAAGTGCGCCAGCTTGTCGGGCGCGGGCTCGAAGGCGCCGATGACGGCGAACTCTTCCTCGAATATCGCCAGGCCGAAGCGCTGACTTTCGACAATGGCCGTCTGAAGCAGGCAACCTACGACACGGCGCAGGGATTTGGCCTGCGCGCAGTAAAAGATGAAGCGGTCGGTTATGCGCATGCTTCGGACGTTTCGGAAAACGCGATCGCGCGCGCCGTCGAGGCCGTTCGCGCGGTCAAGGGCGGGCACAGCGGCAAATATGCGGAGGCGCCGGGCCGCACGAACCGTAAGCTCTACGGCGACGAAAACCCGCTCGGTGCGCCGGCCTTCGACGCCAAGGTGAAACTTCTTGAGTCGATGGACGCCTATGCGCGCGCAAAGGATGCGCGGGTCCGGCAAGTCACCGCAAGCGTCGCTGCGGCCTGGCAGGTCGTGGAAATTCTCCGGCCCGACGGCGAAAGCTATCGCGACGTCCGCCCGCTGGTCCGACTCAATGTCGCGGTCGTGACCGGCAACGGTGATCGTCAGGAATCAGGCAGTTACGGATTTGGCGGCCGCGAGGGATTTCAACGCTTCATCGAAACGCAAGCCTGGCAGGGCGCCGTCGACGAGGCCATCCGGCAGGCTTTGGTGAACCTTGAAGCCGTTCCGGCTCCCGCCGGAGAGATGGACGTTGTGCTCGGTTCGGGGTGGCCCGGAGTCATGTTGCATGAAGCGGTCGGTCACGGTCTTGAAGGCGATTTCAACCGCAAGAAGACATCGGCATTTGCGGGCTTGATGGGCCAGCGCGTTGCAGCCAAGGGCGTAACCGTTGTCGATGACGGCACGATGCAGGCGCGGCGCGGCTCGCTGTCGATCGACGACGAAGGCACCCCGACGAACAAGACCGTTTTGATCGACGACGGTATTCTCGTCGGCTACATGCAGGACAGGCAGAACGCCCGGTTGATGGGCATGAAACCGACCGGCAACGGCCGGCGTGAATCGCATGCGCATGTGCCGATGCCCCGCATGACCAACACCTACTTGTTGGCCGGAAGACACGACCCCCGGGAGATCATTACCTCCGTGAAAAACGGGCTCTATGCGGTCAGTTTCGGCGGCGGACAAGTGGATATCACTTCGGGGAAATACGTCTTTCAGTGCACCGAAGCCTACAAGATCGAGAACGGCAAAATCGGCGCGCCCGTCAAAGGCGCAATGCTGATCGGGAACGGACCGACCGATCTGCACCGCGTGACGATGATCGGCAACGATTTCGCGCTCGATCCGGGCATCGGCACGTGCGGCAAGAATGGTCAGGGCGTTCCCGTTGGTGTCGGTCAGCCCACGCTTCGCATGGACAAGATTACCGTGGGCGGGACCGCCTGATCTTTGGCCTGATTTTTTGGAGCAGAATTTGGACGAAGCACAGCCTCGCCTGCGTAGCTGGATCAGGAATATCTCCGACATTATCGTCATTGTCCTGATCGTCCTTGCGGCCAAGACCGCGATCGCCGAGCCGTTCTACGTGCCGTCGGGCTCGATGGAGCCCACCCTACTGATCGGCGACGAGCTGTTGGCGGTGAAATATCCGTATGGTTACAGCGCGGCGTCGCTGCCGTCGTTTTTGGTATTTCCCAATTCGCCACGCGTTCTCGCGGCGCTGCCAAAACGCGGCGATGTCGTCGTTTTCCGCTGGCCCGGTGACCGCTCGCAGATCTGGGTCAAGCGGGTCATCGGCTTGCCGGGCGACCGCATCAGCCTGCGCAACGGGCAGGTTTCGATCAATGGCACTCCGCTGGAGATCAAGCCCGCCGGTACCGGCCAAATGGAAAGCGAAGATGGAAACCGCGTGACGGCTGCGCAATATGTTGAAACGCTGCCGGGTGGCCGCACGCATCCTATCTTCAAGCTGCTCGCGCGAGGGGAGCTCGACAATATGACCGAGGTCACCGTTCCACCGGGTCACCTGTTCGTCATGGGCGACAACCGGGACAATTCCGCGGACAGCCGCGTGCCGGTGCGCGAAGGCGGCGTCGGCTTCCTTCCGGTCGAAGATCTCGTCGGCCGTGTCGACGCGGTCGTCGGCTCGTGGGACCTCGCAATTCGAAGCCATCCGATCAAGGACTGGCCGTCAGGATTGAGGCTTTCGCGCTTTTTTACCGCCGTGCACTGACCGCTACCTGACAACTCCGGAAATACAGCACGGCTTGTGATGCGGCCGCGTGATGCGCTCCTTGAGATAGCATCGCGCGGCCGGCCCGGAATAGCCGGGCCGCACATAGGTCCACGCGCGGCATCTATTCTCGTTTTCGCATGCAGCCTTGCACGGCGCGCCATCCGGATCGGGAGCCACATCCAGATTTCGGTAATCGCCGCCGACCCGATCGATGGAGAATTCGATCGGACCCTTTCGCGGCTCGACGACGCCCGCGCCGCGAACACCTGAAACACAGCAGGTGTCGTCGTTGCGTGGAGGCACCTGGTTCTTGAGCCAGCACGTCGCAGCGTCAAAAGTCGTTCGTGGATAGGAGAAACTCCAGGCGCGGCAATGGGCGTCATGTTCGCAACGAAGGGCGCAAACCGACGGATCGCCGTTACGGACCTGGAAGCTCAGATAGTCGCCCCCACGGCGATCGAAGCCGCTCTGTGCATGCGTCTGACTGGTAACAGCAAAGAACGCAAGCGCAAGCGCGCTCAATAGCCGAATTCGAAAATGCATGCGCGCCCGCTCTGAACCCAAGAGTCGGAGAAGCTTCGCCCGTGAACATGGTAACTCACCGACGCGCTCTTGTGCAGTCGCGCAGTTGCGGCACTGGGGATTTTCCGAATTCACATAATAAAGCGCCCGCCGGAGGGGCCGGCGGGCGCGGATCCGGCCGCGAGAGGGGATGATCGCGGGTGTCGGATCGAGCGGCCGATGAGAGGGCTCGGCCGTTTGCCCAATTCGTCAAAGGGTTTTTCGCGCTTTTGGTGCGGCATCAGTTTTGATACGGCGCACCGTACTGTTCAGGCGGCGCTCAAGGGCGCGTTCGCGCAGAAGCGCTGTCGGATCGTCCCAGAACGGCTCCGAAAAGGCGTCGCGAACATCGGCCCGCGTGATGCCGATATCGGCCAGCATCCGGCGGTCGAGGCCTGCCAATAAGTTGGCCTCGCGGCGGTGCCTGCGCGCGCGCGCCAGTTCCTTCAACCAGAGAGTCACCAGGGCCACCAGGGACGCTAACGCCCGCAGCAGCACACCGCCGGCGACTGGCAAAACGGGGTAATTGGCACTCATCTCAAGTCTCCGATCGAGCTCAGGTCATGGCCCCAAAATCGCGAATGGGGACTCCCGGAACCACCCGAAATACCCACCCGATTCCTCTGGACCAAAATATATTGCACTGCGGGGATTGATTAGTGAAACGAATGTTTTTAATCTGATCAATCAGAGATGCTGATATAGCCAGCCCTCTTTCCAAGAGGGCCTTTTCAAGGATCGCCGGCCATGACCGCAATGCTCGATATCGACCAATTGCGCACCTTCATCGCGATCTCCGAGACCGGCAGCTTCACCAAAGCCGCGGAAGTCGTGAACAAGACCCAGTCCGCGGTTTCGATGCAGATGAAGCGCCTGGAGGAACGTCTTGAGCGTCCGATTTTTGCCCGCGACGGACGCGCCTCGAAGCTCACCGAGGACGGACAACGCTTGCTCGATTACGCGCGGCGCATGGTCAAACTTAATGCTGAAACGCTCGCGGCGTTTTCGGACTCCGAACTATCGGGCCGGGTGCGGCTCGGCGTGCCGGACGACTATGCGGACCGCTACCTGCCCGAAATCATGGCGCGTTTCTCGCAAAGCTACCCGGCTGTCGAACTTTCCGTCATCTGCGAGCCGTCGGTGGACTTGCTCGAACGCATCGACGCCAACGAGATTGATCTCGCGATCGTGACGAATTGCGAAAGCAAGCGGGCGTCGGAAACATTCCGCCGTGAACGGCTGCTTTGGGTGACGTCGAACCGCCATTCGACCCACCTCGAAGAACGCATGCCGCTCGCGCTTGGCCGGCCAAGCTGCACATGGCGGCGAATCGCGATCGAACGGCTCGAAGCGATCGGCCGCCCCTTCCACGTCCTCTATTCGAGCTCGAATGCCGGAGCGGTCGCGGCCGCTGTTCTCGCGGGCCTGGCGGTTTCAGTGCTTCCGGAATCCGGACTGCGCCCGGGCATGCGCGTGCTTTCCACCTCGGACGGATTTCCGGATCTTCCGAGCTGCCGCATCGGCCTGGTGCGCAATGCGCATGAAAGTTCGGCGCTGGCCAACGCGCTCGCCGACCACATCATCTCGTCGCTGGACAACCTGTCGGAGGCGGCACAGGCGGCGGAATAGAAATTTGTTGCCGGACTGCGGAGCGCCTGGCCGCGAGGACACTGCCTTCAATACGAGTATTCCTCGAGAATCGGATCCACCGTCCCGCCCCATTCGGCATGAAACTTGGCGAGCAATTCCTCGGCGGGCGTGATTCCGCGCGCGATTGATTCTTCCAGCGGCCGCAGATAGCGCGTCTCGTCGCGGCCGTTGCGATCGAGCCGTTTGCGGCGCGCGAGGCCCTGTGAGCAAAGACGCAGCGTTTCCTGGGCAAGCGCAAAGACGCCACGATCGCCGACCTTGGCTTTGAAACCGAGTTTCGGGACGTCGTCACGCAATTTCTGGCGCTCCTCGGCGGTCCACGACTTCACCAGGTCCCAGCAAGCATCGAGCGCTCCGTCGTCATAGAGCAGGCCGACCCAATAGGCCGACAAGGAAGGCAACCGGCGCCACGGGCCGCCGTCGGCGCCGCGCATCTCAAGATAGCGCTTGAGCCGCACTTCCGGAAAAATCGTGCTCAGATGGTTGGCCCAGTCGGAGATCGTGGGCCGTTCGCCGGGCAGCCCGGCAAGCTTGCCCGCAAAAAAATCGCGAAATGATTTGCCCGAAACATCGATATATTTGTCGCCGCGCTTGACGAAATACATCGGCACATCGAGTGCGTAGTCGACCCACCGCTCAAAGCCCATGCCGTCCTCGAAAGCCCAGGGCAGCATGCCGGCGCGCTCATTGTCCGTGTCACGCCAGATTTCCGAGCGAAACGAAAGGAAGCCGTTCGGCCTGCCTTCGGTAAACGGAGAATTGGCAAAGAGCGCCGTCGCCACCGGCTGCAGCGCGAGCGACACGCGCAGCTTCTTCACCATGTCGGCTTCGCTGGCGAAGTCGAGATTGGCCTGCACCGTACATGTGCGATACATCATGTCGAGGCCGAGCGTGCCCACCTTCGGCATGTAGGCTGTCATGATCTTGTAGCGGCCCTTCGGCATCTTCGGCATGTCGGCGCGAGTCCAGCTCGGCGTCATGCCAATTCCCAGGAACCCGATCCCGAGCGGCTTCGCGACTTCGCGGATCTGTGCCAGATGCGCCATCAACTCGGCAGCGGTCTGATGGACATTGTCGTATGGCGCGCCGGAAAGTTCGAATTGGCCGCCCGGCTCCAGCGAGATGGCCCCGCCCCCCGTCACATCAAACAAGCCGATAATGTTTTCTCCCTCCATGATCGGCTCCCAGCCAAGCAGGCCGTGCATGCCGTCAAGCAGGGCGCGGATACTCCGTTTTCCGTCGTACGGCACCGGGCGGTGATCGGCGACGGTGAACACAAATTTCTCGTGTTCCGTACCGACCCGAAATTGCGACTTCGGCTTGCAGCCCGCTTCGAGCCAGGCGACGAGTTCGTCGCGCGTCTCGATCGGCGTCATGTCGACCTGGTCTCGGGCCATGCGTCGGCATCTTCTCGTATGCGCACAACTGTTTCCCGAAAACCGGTTTCCACTTCGGGGCCGCGCGCGGAAAGGTCGCGACGTTAAGCATGCTGCACCGCAAAGAGCAATGCGCGGACCATGCGTGCCGAAATGCGGATTTGTTGTTCGCAGGCGTCACCTCGCCGCGACCTTTCGTTGCCGTCAGTCCATAGGAATTTTGTCTGGAAAATTACTGTTCTATTTTTGTTCTTTCCCTGACGCCCGCCTTGTTCTATGGCTATGGGGAAATGCCGCAATTCACTCCCCACCAGGAAAATGCCCTCAAGGTCGTTTCCGAATGGCTCAAAGCCAAGCCCGGCCATAACGGGACACCACAGGTCTTCCGCCTGTTCGGTTATGCCGGGACCGGCAAGACCACCCTCGCCCGCCATGTTGCGGATGAAGCCGACGGCGAGGTGAAGTTCGCCGCGTTCACGGGCAAGGCCGCCTCGGTGATGCGCGGCAAAGGTTGCCGCAGCGCCTCCACCATTCACAGCCTGATCTACCGGGCGCGCGAAAGTGGCGAGGAAATCCCGAGCTTCGATCTCTGGGACGAGGCGCCCGCGTCCAAAGCCGAGCTGATCATCATCGACGAGTGCTCAATGGTCGACGCAGAGCTTGGCCGCGATCTGCTTTCTTTCGGAGTGCCGGTGCTCGTGCTCGGCGACCCGGCGCAACTGCCGCCCATACAAGGCGGCGGATTTTTCACCGAAGCCGAGCCCGACGCGATGCTGACGGAGGTCCACCGTCAGGCGCAGGACGACCCGATCGTCCGGCTCTCGATGGACATTCGGGCGGGCGAAGCGATCGAGCCAGGCCGCTACGGGGAAACCGAAGTCCTGCGCAAGGGCGATCTCGATCCGCAGCGTGTGCTCGAGGCGGACCAGGTTCTCGTCGGACGCAATGCAACCAGGCGCTCCTACAACAAGCGCATGCGTGAGCGGCGCGGCTTTGCAGGCGACATGCCCGCGGCCGGCGACAAGCTCGTGTGCCTGCGCAATAACCGCAAGAAGGGCCTGTTCAATGGCGGGCTTTGGACGGTGAAGGAAAGCGGCGCGCGCAAAGCCGCGAAGGCCGGCATCATGACGATGCGCCTGT
>DATEKG010000043.1:0-2124 GCA_035277565.1 Pseudolabrys sp. | reverse complement strand
CTCGCCGGCCGCAGGGCTGCCATTCGGCACCCCGTTGACGCTCCAGGTGACGGCGGTGTCCGGCGAACCGGCGACAGTTGCCGTGAAGGTAGCGCGTTGCGCAGCGATTACCGTGGCGGAGGCGGGCGAAACCGCGACGTTGATTCCGCTGGTGAGCGTTACCGTGGCTGATGCCGACGTGCTTCCGGCCGTGGCACGGACGATCACAGGATTGGTTGATGGGAGATCGGCGGGCGCGGTGTACACGGCCCGGTTCACCGTTGCGCCTGTTGGATCGGAGACGACCGTCCCGATTGACGCATTGCCTCCCGCAACTCCGTTAACATCCCAGGCGATCGCCGTGCCGGGCGTAACGCAAAGAGAGGCCTCGAACGCCTGCGCTTGCGCAAGGGGAACGCTTGCGGTGGCCGGCGAGATCAGATTGGCGCACGTGATGCTCACGTTCGCATCGCCTCTTTTCGCCGGGTCGGCGGTGCTGACTGCGGCAATCGTGACATTCGATGGGTCGGGCGGTGCCGCCGGAGCGGTGTAGACCGCCGAGCCGGTCCCGTTCGCAACGAGCGTGCCGATGGCGCTGCCGCCCCCGGCAATTCCGTTGACTGTCCAGGTGATACCGGGGGACGGGCTGCCCGAAGCCGTCATCGCGGCGGTGAAAACCTGCGCGCTTCCGGCAGGAACGCTGGCGGATGCAGGCGAGACGCTAACAACGATATCGTCCTGGAGAGTGACACTCGCCGACGAGGAAGCTGTCGAATCGGCGACGCTCATGGCCGTGATGGTAAGCGCGGGACTCGACGGAAGAATAGTGGGCGCAGTGTAAAGGCCGCTGCTCGAGATCGTGCCAAGAGCGGAATTCCCTCCCGGCACGCCGTTCACACCCCAATTGACGCCGGCATTTGACGTACCGCCAACAGAGGCTTGGAATTGCTGCGTCTGGCCGAGAAAGAGCGTTGCTGTCGCGGGCTGAAGCGTCACCGTGATTGTTGATGACGGCGGAGCTTTTATGTTCGAGCCGCCCTGGCCAATCGCTCCAGCGCATGCAGTGAGGGCGAGCGCCTCAAGGAGCGCAAGAACGAGCAGGCCAAGTTTGCGGGGTTGATTCGAATGCAGACTCGGCGCGCTCCCCGGAAGGTTAGAGATGGACAGTGCGTCCTTGCGTCTCATTGTCATGCGGAGGACGCGAAGGCACGCTGTGTGCCAGACCGATACAGTTTCAAAGCGGCACGATTTTCGCGACCGATTGGCCACGGAATCTGGGCCACAGTGGTAAATGAAATCAAGCTGTTAGATGGGAGCAATGCGTCGAGCCACGCTGCCTTTTGAGTAGCGAGACGCGATCCAGGTAGGCGCGGGAACTGGGGGGACAGTTTCATATCGGAACGGCTTCTAGTTCCGTTTCGGGAATCGGCGGCGCTGCGGTGCTGACAGCGCAATTGCTGCACGAGGCCTTTGTTGTGCGCGTTGTTGACACGATGAGCGGCGCGGCAAAATAATGCGAGCATGGCGAAGCCGGAGGCGGTGCGGCGAATCAAGTCGTACTCTGCGGCGACAGGGCACGTCTACCAGTATCAATTTCAAGCCGCACATCCGTCCGAAAAGCCCGAAATTGGGGGCAACGAGTACGTCTACTATGTTTCGGCCGATCGCAAGACAATGTTCCCAATTCGCATTTTTGTCCGGCGAAGCGCGCTCGATGCGTGGACCGCTCAGAACGGGCGCCCCTTGACCGGCACGGAGGAGTACGCCGTCGCGAAGATGCGTCTGTTTCAGGCATTCGACGACGTGGAGAATTTTGCCGTGGCGCGTCCGGAACTGCTGGTTGACGATTCGAACCTGGCGGACCTGATCGCGCGTCTGGACCTATAGCCGGGCGGCCACCGGGCGGAAAATGTGCAAAAAGGCGAACGTAGGGCGAAGGCGTTTTCACGGATCTTTTGGCGGCTAGAAATTTGCATGTGCTTGATTCTTAGGTACTTACGCGATTTTCTACTCGAGGGCATTTGCGGGTAGACGTTGACTGTGGACTCGCGTCCCCGACATTTCGATGACCGCAAAGGAGAGGCTTTGAACCGAATGGTGGCGAGTGGCGTCTGGTTGGATGGGGTTGCGCTTGGAGCGCGCAGA
>DATEKG010000042.1:0-2796 GCA_035277565.1 Pseudolabrys sp. | reverse complement strand
GCCGAGATGAGCATCAGCATGCCGAGCGTTGCGAGCAAAAACAGCGCGCCATATTCGAATTTCTGCTGCCGCTCGAGCGTGAGATAGTCGAGGGACAGGAGCAGCGCTCCGCCGGAACCAATCAGCGTCAGCAGTTTGAGGAAGCGCGCATAGTCATCGACCAGGAAACTGCCGCCGAACAAGGCATGGGTTCCCGGCGCGATCGCGCCCAGCGCCACGCCAACCACGACCAGGACAAGCACACAGCAGCCATTGACGATGCCCGCGCTGCGATCACCGGCGGCGACACCAAGCATCAGCATCAACATGGCGCCGCATGCCAGGAGGATCTCCGGGAGGATCGGCATGTAGTCCTGAAGCGCAGGATATTGGGTCATCGGGCGATACTCCGCCCGGCGCTCGCGACCTCATTTTGCGTCATCCCCGGAACAATTGCGGATGAGGACGCGCTTTTCAAATTCGCGGCTTTCGCCGCCGCGATCGCGTGATTGTAGTTGTCGAGCAACTGCGCCACGGAGGCCGCCGACACGTCGAGCACCGGCTTCGGTACCACACCGAAGAGAATGGTAAGCGCGACCAGCGGCGCGAAAATCACTGTCTCGCGCCAGCCAATGTCGCGTATACCCTCGAGCGAAGGCTTGAGCGCGCCAAAAATCATCTTGCGGTAGAGCCAGAGCGCATAGGCCGCCGACAGAATGATGCCGAGCGTGGCCAGAACCGCGACCGGCGTGTTGATCCTGAAGGTGCCAATCAGCGAGAGAAACTCGCCGATGAAACCTGAGGTGCCCGGCAGGCCGACATTGGCGAGCGTGAACACCATGAACACGAACGCATAAAGCGGCATGCGATTGACCAGCCCGCCATAGGCGGCGATCTCGCGGGTGTGCATGCGGTCGTAGACCACACCGACGCAGAGAAAGAGCGCGCCGGACACAATCCCGTGGGAAATCATCTGGAAGATGCCGCCCTGAATGCCTTGCGCGGTCGCGGCGAAGATTCCCATGGTGACGAAGCCCATATGTGCGACCGACGAGTAGGCGATGAGCTTCTTCATGTCCTCCTGCATCAGTGCGACCAGCGAGGTGTAAATGATCGCGACCACCGAAAGCGCAAAGATCAGCGGCGCGAAGTCATGGCTCGCGGCCGGAAACATCGGCAGGGAGAACCGGAGGAAACCGTACCCGCCCATTTTCAGGAGAATGGCGGCAAGGATCACGCTGCCGGCGGTCGGGGCTTCGACATGCGCATCCGGCAGCCAGGTGTGCACCGGCCACATCGGCAATTTCACGGCAAAAGACGCAAAGAAGGCGAGCCAGGCCCACTTCTGCAGCCCGATCGGGAAGCCATGGCGTAACAGAACCGAGATGTCGGTCGTGCCGGACTGCCAGTACATCGCCATGATGGCGAGCAACATCAGCACCGAGCCGAGCAGCGTGTAGAGGAAGAACTTGAAGCTGGCATAGACCCGGCGCGGTCCGCCCCACACGCCGATGATCAGGAACATCGGAATAAGGCCGCCTTCAAAGAACAGATAGAACATCACCAGGTCGAGCGCGGAAAATGTGCCGACCATCAGTGTTTCCAGCACCAGGAAAGCGATCATGTATTCCTTCACGCGCGACTGGATTGCCGTCCAGCTTGCGATGATGCAGATCGGCATCAGCGCCGTCGTGAGGATGACGAAGGGCAGCGAGATCCCGTCGACGCCAAGATGGTAGGAGGCAATGCCGAGCCAGTTGTATTTTTCGACATATTGAAATTCCGGCGAGCTCGCGTCGAAGCGCCACACCATCACCAGAGAAATCGCGAAGGTGACCAGCGTCGTCCAAAGCGCGATCCAGCGTGCCGTTCCGCGTGCCAGCCATTCGTTGCCGCGCACCAGAAATGTGATGAGCACCGCGCCGAACAGCGGCAGGAATGTCACCAGGGAGAGGATCGGCCAATTGATGTTCATCAGTGCACCGCGAACATGAACCAGGTGATGAAGGCCGCGGCGCCGATCAGCATCGCGAATGCATAGTGGTAGAGATATCCGGTCTGCAGCCGCATGACATTGCGGGTGACGTCCAGGACCCGCGCCGACACGCCATCCGGTCCGAAGCCGTCGATCAGCCAGCCGTCGCCGCTCTTCCACAGCAGCCGGCCCAGCCATTTGGCCGGGCGGACGAAAATCGCCTCATACAATTCGTCGAAGTACCACTTGTTGAGCAGAAAGCGGTAAAGCACATCGTGCTGACGCGCGAGCTCGACCGGAATATCGGGCCGGCGGATATAGAAGTGCCAGGCTATCAGGAAGCCGATCAGCATCATGACGGTCGGCAAGATCGTGATCGAGAGCGCGATATGCTCCTTGTCTTCGAGCACGGTATTGCCTTTGGCGAAGGTCAGTGACTCCCGGAAGAAGCCTTCGACGCCGTGGCCCGCGAAAATCTGGTCGAACGGAAGGCCAGCCACGATCGAGCCGAAAGCCAGGAACCCGAGCGGAATGAGCATCACCATCGGGCTCTCATGCGCATCCCGCCAGTGCTTGCGGTCATGCGGCTCGCCGTGGAATGTCTTGAAAATCAGGCGCCATGAATAAAACGATGTGAGCAGCACCGCCGTGACCGTGCAGATAAAGCCATAGAGCGCCATCGAATTCTTGCCGACATAGGCCGCCTCGATGATCGCATCCTTGGAAAAATAGCCGGCGGTGAGCGGAAAGCCCGTCAGCGCCAGCGTGCCGATAATCATGGTGATGTAGGTGTAGGGAATCCGGTCCTTCAGCCCACCCATATGGCGAATGTCCTGCTCGTG
>DATEKG010000041.1:0-11952 GCA_035277565.1 Pseudolabrys sp. | reverse complement strand
CACACGCGCGGGAACGATCTCATCGTCAATGTACTCAAGGGCAAGAAGCTCACCAATATCCGCACCACGTCGAAGGACGAGGCGGTGCGATTGACGCCGCCGATCCGCATGACGCTGGAAAAAGCGCTCGCCTATATCGAGGACGACGAACTGGTCGAGGTCACCCCGAAGTCGATCCGGCTGCGCAAGAAACTGCTGGACGAAAACGACCGCAAGAAAGAAGAGCGCAAGAAGGAAGCCGAGACGGTCTGAGCCCGGCGGGGCGCCGGTGCTTGCGCCTCTGCAGCAGGCTGATTCGAGTCTCGTACCGAATCAGTCGCCGCGACTCGGCCTGTACGAGCACGCGGGGAACGGCGGAACCGGTCCCAGATCGTGCGGCCAATGATGGCCAGCCTTCATTTTTCGACCTTGCCGCCTGTCTTTTTAGAGCCCTGTTGCCAGTAATCCACACCATTAACCCATCATTAACGATAGGGCTTGAAGGCCGGAAAGTTCGTTGCTTCTATCTCGCAATGAGCACGACCCTCATAGAGATTCGCCGGGCGAAATCATCGGACGCGATGGAAGTCGCGGAGACTCACGACGAGGCCTGGCGGACGGCCTATCAGGGAATCATTCCCGGCAACGAACTCGACAAGCTCATCAACCGCCGCGGCCCCGACTGGTGGGAGTCGGCTATCCGCAAAGGCAGCCGGATCACGATCCTGCAATTTGGCGAGCGTGTCGCGGGCTACGCCAATTACGGGCGCAATCGTGCGCGCAGTCTTTTTTATGACGGCGAGGTTTACGAGCTGTATCTGCGGCCGGAGTTCCAGGGCCTCGGATTTGGCCGCCGGCTCTTTTCCGCTGCGCGCAAGGACCTCAGCCAAAGCGGGCTGAAGAGTCTCGTTGTTTGGGCACTTTCCGATAACGAGCCGGCGATGGAGTTCTATCGCGCGCTCGGCGGCCGCGCCGTGGCGCGTTCATCGGAGCGGTTCGGGGCCAAGACTCTCGACAAGGTCGCCTACGCCTGGCAGGCGTAATCAGATTTTCGGTTCTGGCAATTCCTTCTGCGCACAGGCTGCGCGCAGGGTATTCAGCAACAGACACGCAATCGTCATGGGGCCGACCCCGCCGGGCACCGGCGTAATCGCTCCGGCAATTTCCGCGCATTCCGCGTAGGCGGCATCGCCGACGATGCGGGAGTTCCCCGCTTCGCCCGGCACACGATTGATGCCAACATCAATGACGGTCGCACCGTCCTTGATCCAGTCACCGCGCACCATTTCGGGGCGGCCGATTGCCGCGACAAGCAGGTCCGCGCGGCGGCATACGGCGGGGAGATCAACCGTTTTCGAATGGGCGATGGTCACCGTGGCGTTTTCCGCCAGCAGCAATTGCGCAACCGGCTTGCCGACAATATTCGACCGGCCGATCACAACCGCTTCAAGGCCGGCAAGCGATTGGTGCACGCTCTTTGCCAGCAGCACGCAGCCCATCGGCGTGCATGGCACCAGTGCCGGCAGTCCGCTCGCAAGCCGCCCGACATTGAGCGGGTGAAAACCGTCGACATCCTTGGCCGGATCAATGGCGGCGATGATTTTCTGTGCGTCGATTTGTTTGGGCAAGGGCAGCTGCACCAGAATGCCGCTGACGTCGGGATCGGCATTGAGCCGGCCGACAAGCGACAGCAGATCCGTTTCATTCGTATGGGCCGCCAGCTTGTGGTCGAAAGCACGCATCCCGGCTTCGGCTACGGCTTTCGACTTCGTGCGCACATAGACCTCGCTCGCGGGGTTATCGCCCACGAGAACAACGGCAATGCCCGGCACAATCCCGCGGTCGCGGCGCAGACGATGCACGGAATCTGCAATCTTGCCACGCAGGTCCGCTGCGATCCCCTTGCCGTCGATAATGTGCGCGCTCATGTCATGCCGTCGGCGGGTATTCCCGCGATCCCGATTTCCGCTAGCGTCGCTATTTCAGCACTTTGGCCGGGCGAGGCCGGCCAATGACAATACCCATTCTGTCTACTCGCTCAATCGCTCAATCTCTCAAGCGCAGCCATGAGCGCGGGGCCGTCGCCCGAAATCAGCAAACGCTTGAGGCGGGCAGTCGCCCCGGCAGTCAATACGACGTTGCGCTGTGGGACGCCCACAGCTTCCGCGAGAACACGGATGAGCGCTGCATTCGCCTCGCCGGCGCTCGGTGCTGCGCGGACCCGGACTTTCAGCACAACACTGCCGTCCGCGAGACTTTCGACGCCTTCAATGGAATCGCGGGGTCCTCTCGGCGTCAGCCGCACAGTCAGCGCAAGCCCGCGGTTTGTGACGGACCAGGGCTTCGCCGGCAGCTGTCGATCACGACCCAAAGAACAGCTTCACATAGATCCAGTCGACAAACTGTTCGAGGAACATCAGTCCGATGATCAGAATGACCGGAGAGATATCGATGCCTCCCAGATTGGGCAGCACCGCGCGGATCGGCCTCAAGGCCGGTTCGGTGATCTGATACAAAAAATAACTGATGCTGCGAACGATGTCGTTCCGCATATTGACCACGTTGAACGCGATCAGCCATGACAACACGGCTGTGCCGATCAGGATGTAGATGTAAAGCCAGATCAGCGTATGGATGAGCCAAAGGAAAGGATTGCCTACCATCATCGCCACCATCCGTGGTTCGCGCGTAGATGGAATACTCGGTTGGGAGGCCGGGGGAAAGGGCCTGACAGCTTGCGGTCGCGCTTCAGGCGAACGGATAGCGGGCGCGTCCTTGACAGGCCTCACCTCGGGCCCTAAATGGCGCCACTTGCTGCAATTCCCGTATGACGATTGTCAGCGCCGCTTGGCGGGGCCGTAGCTCAGTTGGGAGAGCGCCTCGTTCGCAATGAGGAGGTCAGGGGTTCAAATCCCCTCGGCTCCACCACCGCCACCAGCGGAAATTTTCAACTCAGCCACTGGCCCGCGTGTAGCGCGTCGGCCGCCTGTGTCTGTGCGGATGGCGATATTGGTCCATCACGAGGCGGCACGGTTCGGAAAGCAAGTTGCGGTTCTGCATAAGGCAGGCGAACACTTCCTCCCTGCTCGGAATCGCGCTCCAGCACACCCGGAATGCGTCGCCGAAACAGGCGTTCCGTTCACTCGCTGTTTCGGCAGTGGCTGGCGACCACACAGCGAATGCCGAAAACGCCAACACAATTGAAACAATCCCTCTCTTGCGGCCGGGCATGTCGTCCTCATTCGTTTTTCGGCAGGGAAGAGGACGCGGCCTGCCAAATTTTGATTCTTGGATGTCAGCCTGATTGATCGCGCCCCCAACGCATATGACGATACGCTGTCATTGCGTCTTGTCCCTATGACCCGTGCGCCACAGTGGAAAACAAATTCAGAAAGTTCCCATCATGCCCGGCGCAATTACTCGTCGCCGGCGCTCGCGCGAATACCCACGGCAGGCTTGTCCATCGGGATGACGATGTCGCAACGCAAGCCCTGCGGTGCGAAATCAAGCCGCGCCACCCCGCCCAGCTCAGCGGCGATGCTGCCTTCTATCAACTTGGAACCAAATCCGCGCTGATCGGGCACCGCGACCGCCGGCCCGCCGCGCTCAAGCCATTCGATAAGCAGCTGCTCGCGTCCGTTCTCGGCGCGCTGCGGGCGCCACTGAATCTCGATGCGCCCGGCAGGCACCGACAGTGCGCCATATTTTGCGGCATTGGTCGTAAGTTCGTGCACGGCCATGGCGAGCGTCAACACGGCGCGTGGCTTCAAGACCACATCCTCGCCGCGCAGCACGACGCGATCCGGCGCCGAGCCGGCATATGGCGCCAGGCTTCCGGAGAGGAGATCGCGAAGATCCGCGCTTTCCCAATGATGGACGGTCAACTGATCATGTGCCTTGGACAGGGCGATGAGCCTGCCTTCAAACCGCTCGCGGAACTCCGACGGTGTATGCGCGTTTCGCGCGGTCTGCGCGGCAAGCGACTGCACGGTAGCGAGGGTATTTTTGACGCGATGGTTCAGTTCGTCCATCAGCAGCTTCTGGCGCTGCTCGGCGGCCTTGCGCTCGGTAATGTCCTGAACAACGCGGACAAGATAAAGCAGCCGGTTGTCGGCGTCGCGCACAGGCGATGAGCGGACCGACACCCAGATGATCCGTCCGTCCTTGCGGATGAAGCGCTTCTCAATGGAATAGAAGCCAAGCTCCCCGGCAACCTGTCGGCGAAAAGCATCGCGATCCGGATCGGCATCGTCGGGATGCGTGTGCGTGAACAGCGGGTTAGCCAGCAGGTGCTCGCGGCTGTAACCGGTGATCGCGCAGATCGCCTCATTGATGCGGAGGAAGCGGCCATCGGGCGCTATTTCCGATATTCCGATGGCCGCATGCTCGTAGGTCGCGGCAAACCTCTGTTCCTGCTCCAAAGCATCCAGGCGCGAGCGCTCCAGAGCGGAATCCATTCGCTTGCGCTCGGTCACGTCGAGAAAGCAATTCACCGCGCCGACAACGGCGCCTTTGGCATCACGTAACGGATCGATGTTGACGGAGACGATCAACCGCGTTCCGTCGGCACGCTCCACAATCCGCTCAACGTCGCGCACCGGGATACCTGTCGCCAGCACCTCGGACACCATCGACCGGGCGACTGGCGTTCCGTCGAGATCGAAAACTCTGGCACTTCCTCGAAATTCATCGTGCGTCTGTCCGGACCGGGGGGTGCGTCCCCAGATCGCGACGGCCCGGCGATTGAACTGGAGAATTGTTCCCTTGGCGTCGCAGATGAAGGTCGCAATCGGAAGGAGGTCCAAAATACCGTCGGATGCGCGCAGCATCGCATCCAACGCAGGCGGAATTTCCCGCACCAGGGACGAGACCCGCCTCTTCGAATTGGCCATCCGCACGCCTCCGCGTGGACGCTCGACCCCTTACCCCGTCGCAACGATCAGCGCGAATTGTAATTTGTCAATGGCGCCCGCCCGATCGCAGCATAGCTGCGAAAGTTCCGCCTAAATCGCAGCCTTGCTCGCCCGGTTCGCAGGCGCGCGGCCGATCCAGTGGTCGATGAACGCCGCGAGCCAGTGGCGCGATGCCTGGTCGTGCACGGCGCGATCGGCAATATGTTCGTGACGTTGCTTGGCGCCCGGTAATTCCATCCGGTGCGCGCCGCGGACAAGCCAGCGATACATCATCGCATGCGTCACTTCCGGGTGAAACTGGAGCGCATAGCCGGTGCCGTAACGGCAAGCCTGAACCGAGAACGCATCGCCTTCAGCAAGGAGCTCGCTGCCCGCCGGCAAGTCAAAGCCTTCGCGATGCCACTGGTAGACCTGATCGGGCCATTCGGAGCAGATGCAGCGGCCCGCTTCGGTCGGCCGGATGGGATAATAGCCGACTTCGGCGTGGCCCTGGGGATGCGGATAGACGCGCGCGCCGAGATAGCGCGCCATCATCTGCGCGCCCAGACAAATACCCAGGTAAGGTTTTTTGTCGCGCAGCGGGACGCCAATCCAGTCGATTTCCCGATGCACGAACTCCTCGTTGTCGTTGGCGCTCTGCGGCCCGCCGAAGATTGCCGCGGCCGCATGCTCGTTCATTGTCTCCGGCAGCGGATCGCCGAAACGAGGACGGCGTATGTCCAGTGGATAGCCGAGTTTCGCCAGCACTTGCCCGACGCGGCCCGGAGAAGAGTGCTCTTGATGAAGAATGAGAAGGACGGGCTTCATGCTGATTCGTCGCGCCCTCACGCGGCGCTCACTAGTACCCGCTCCTCCGCCGTTTGCAAATATTACCCCCGGGAAGCCGGCTATGTCCCCTGTGCGGACCTGCGCCTGCTCTGCCGGGCGTCGACAAAGGCCAGAATGGCTCGACGCGGAACGAGGCGGATCAGCACGGTAATCAGCCGGTTAAGCGCGCCCGGCACAATGGTCCGATGTCCGTCCATAAGCCCGCGATAGCCGGCCTCTGCCACCGCCTCCGCCGACTGTGTGATGATGCTCGGTGGGAGCTGGCCCCCCTTGATGCCGGCGCGCGCGGCAAATTCTGTCGGAACCGGACCGGGACACAGCACCGCGACGCGTATTCCGTGCGGCTTGAGCTCGCTGTGCAGAGCTTCGGTGAACGAAAGCACATACGCCTTGGTTGCGTAATACACCGCCATGCCGGGCCCCGGCAGAAACCCCGCCATGGACCCGACATTGAGCAGTCCGCCGCGATGGCGGGCAAGACTGTCGACAAAAGCGAGCGACAGCTCCGTCAGCACCCGGACATTGAGGTCGATCATCTGCAGCTGCTCATCGCGGTCGCTGCTCGTCGCCTGTCCCACGAGGCCGAAGCCGGCATTGTTGACGACGAATTGCGGCTCGGCACCCTGCGCTGCCAGCGCGTCGATGATCTGCCGCACCGCACCCGGCTGCAACAGGTCGCATGCAATGACGATCGGCGGACGCGCGCCGGCGGACGCGATCTCATCGGCAAGCGTGTGCAACCGGTCGACACGCCGCGCGACCAGTGCGAGATCGTGGCCATGCCGTGAAAACACGCGCGCAAGCGCAGCGCCGATTCCGGCGGATGCTCCGGTGATCAATGTGACGGGGCGCGGGTCAGTCATCGCATCGTCTCACCCGCGCACAGCGCTGGAATCAAGTACAGGGCCTGCAGATCGGCGAGCTATTCAAGATATTTGCTCGGCGGATAGTCGCGGGAAAAGACCGGCTGCTGGACGAATTGTTTCGGATCAAAGGTCCAGAACTGGCTCACCTGCGGATAGGTCTTGATGATGGTGTTTGTGAGCTTGCCATTCACGCGCGCCACCTTGCGAATATGGATATCGAGGACCGGCGTGCCGTATTCGTCAAGCCGCACAGGACCGATTGGACCATGCGTCAGGCGGACATCGTGCATTGCCTTGAGGAAAGCCGCAGCGTCGTCCGTCTTGCCGCCGGTTGTCTTCAACGCCTCCTCAATGATGAGGAGCGCGGTGTATGGGCCAGCTGTATAGAAGCCCGGATCGTGCTTGTAGGCCTCGTTGATGCCGGCGACGAATTTCTTGTTGTCCGGCGTATCAAGTCCCGCTGCATACCAGCCGGCGGTATAGACGCCTACGCCTTCCTCGCCCATCACTCTGAGGATGCCTTCGTCCGTGCTGGTCGTATTCCCAAGCACGGCGATTTTTCCTTTCAGGCCGAAATCGCTGAACTGTTTGAGGAAGCGCAGCGGATTGCTGCCGGCGAAACCCATATAGATCGCTTCCACGTCGCTCTTGATCGCAGCGAGATAGGGCGCGTATTCCGGCGCATTCAGCGGCGGCCACAGCTTCTGCACGATCTTGCCGCCGGCACCTTCGAAGCCGAGCTGGAAGCCGCCGGCGCCTTCGTGACCGTAGGTGAAATCCTCGGCCACAATGGCGATTTTTTTGAACCCGAGAGTCTTGGCCGCATAATCGCCCAACGGATAAGTCACTTGCGGCGCGGTACCAAAGGCATGCAGCACCCAGGGATTTACGGCATGGCTTTTCAGGTCGACCGTTGCCGCCGACGTCGTCGTGATCAGCGGCACCTTGGTTTCGCGGACGTAACCGTCCATTGCGATGGCTTCATTGGTTGCAAGCGGGCCGATCGAAACGGCCACCTTGTGACGTTCAACCAGTTCCTGCAGCTTGGTTTTCGCAAGCGCGGGATTGCCGCCGGTGTCCTGTGTAATGAGTTCAACCTTGCGGCCGCCGATCATCCCGTTGCGCTCTTTGAGAAACAGCGCGGCTCCCTCCTCCTGTTGCTTGCCGCCGGCGGCGAGCGGCCCGGTGAGAACCGTGAGAAAACCAATCTTGAGCGGTTCGCTGGATTGCGCGAATGCCCGCGATGCGGGGAGCATTGTGATTGCGGCGCCCGCCTTGAGCAGCGCGCGGCGCGACATTCCTGATTTGCCTGTTTTCGCAGACATTGTCTGTTCCTCCCCGTTCGTTCGACGTTTCCCTTGTAGCGGGAAATCGGCTGGACAATAACGACCTGCAGGCCATCCTGTCAGCCAGGCCGGCCTATACCGCATCAACCCCGATTGTGTGGGAATATTCGCACATTCAGCGGCTTGCGCCACCACCCCTGGAGCGGGACGCGCCTACTCGACAGCCTTGCCCTTGCGGTAGCTTTCCTCGAGCAGCCGCAGATTGTTCTGGACATATTTGTTGCTCGGATCCTTGCGCTGGGCGGCCGCAAGTGTGGCGCGGGCGCGCTTGTAGTCGCCGCGCAGCATGTATGAGTAGCCCTGATTATTGAGAATTTCGACAGTTGGTCCGACAATCCCGATCGCCTGAGCATAGGCGCGATCGGCGAGATCGAACCTGCGCAGCCGGTCATATGACGCCGCAAGGCCGAGCCAGGCCTCGGCATCGCGCGGATGCTTCTCGACCGCGAGCCTGAAGTGCTTTTCGGCAAGCCCGAAATCATTGGCACGATAGTGCTTCTTGCCAAGGTTGAGTTCGTCGTTTGGATCGCCGCCGAGCAGGCCCGGCTCGGCCGCGGCCGGCACGCCCAGGGGCGGCGGCACGGACCCGGTCGATTCAGTGGTGATTTGCCCGGAATCGGCGGCCTGGGCCGCCTGCTGCGCGGGATCGCCCGACTGCGCGGCTGATGCCGAAGCTTCGGAGCCCGGGGTCTTCGGGCCGAGCAGATTGGAAAATTTGGTGGAAGTTGAACATCCGGCTAGCCACAGGCCGGCAGTCATGATGATCAGGGCTCGGGCAATCCCAATAAGCATGTCAAAGCCTTGCGGAAGCACCCGATACCGGGACGCCGTCAGGCTATGGGAGGATGGTTAAGAATATCTTCACCGCGGGAACCCGGTACCGACACCCGCGATAAGCAGCCATCGGCGCGGCTGATCCACCTGAAAACCCGGGCGCTTCTAGAAATAGTGGCCCATATGGAGGCGCACGATCACCGGCAACAGGATGACGACGAAGAGAACCGGGAAGATGCATACCATCATCGGCACGGCCAGCTTCGCCGGCAGTGCATATGCTTTCTCCTCGGCGCGCGAGAGCCGCTTGTGGCGCATGTCATCGCTGTAGACCCGCATCGCATCGGTAATGCTCGAGCCAAGGTCAATTGATTGATTGATCAGGGTGGCGAAAGCTGACGCCTCCTCGAGGGCGAGCCGGTCGGCGAAGTTCTCAAGCGCATCCTTGAGCGGCCGGCCTGCCCGGATTTCGAGATTGGTCAGGTGAATATTGGCGGTGAGAGACGGATAGCTCGTGCCAAGTTCGCCCGCGACGCGTTCGAGCGATGCCTCCATCGAAAGTCCTGAATCCGCGCAGACGACAAGCAGATCCATGAAGTCCGGAAAGCCGGATCGATGCTCGAGCTTGCGCGCCTTGATGCGCTTGTCGACATAGATGCTGGGCGCCACATAACCGGCGACGCCGGCAACAATGATCATCACCCAGAACATCGAGCCGCTCGACCTCAAGAAAAACGGCACGGCCGTGAATGCCGCCGCGGCCAGACCGATCGCCAGCGCAGTGCGCGCCAGAAAGAAATAGGCGACGCCGCGTGGATCGTAGATGCCGGCCTGAACAAGGCGCCGGCGCAGTATTTTCATGTTCTCGTCGTTGGTCGAGCCATAGTGCTTGTTCGTATAATCGATGAGCCTGGCGACCGTCTTCCGGCTTGAATGTTGCAGTGAACGCGAGTGACTTGCCTGACGCTCCTCTTCATTCATGATGCGTGCGGTGCGGCGCTTCACCGATCCGCGCACGCGCAGGGCCGCCATTACCGAGAACGCCAACGTACCGGCAGCAAGAAATATCAGCAGCCCCAACAGCATCATATTGCTGTCGCGCAGCATGTTGCCGAATACCTCAAACACCGGGCCCATCGGTCAGATCCTGAAATTGACCATGCGGTACATGATGAAATTGCCCACGCCCATCCAGCAGCCGGCAAGCGCGAGAACGATCTTTGTGAGGTCTTCGTGCCAGACGCTGGAGTAAAAATTCGGCACCAGGAACTGGATGATCGCGAACATACCGATCGGCAGCGAAGAAAGAATCATCGCGGATGCGCGGCCTTCGGATGCTAGCGCGCGAATCTTGCGGCGCATCTTGAAGCGCTCGCGGATGACCGTGGACAGGTTCTGGAGTATTTCGCCGAGGTTGCCGCCGGTCGACCGCTGAATCGCCACCGCCGTCACGAATAGCGGCAAGTCATCAGTGCCCACCCGGAAATACAGATTGCGCATGGCGGTTTCGATATCGGAACCGTAGGTCAATTCATCGGAAACGATGCCGAATTCCGTGCCGATCGGGTCCATCATTTCTTTCGCAACCATGGAAATCGCGATCGGAACCGGATGGCCTGCACGCAGCGAGCGGACGATGATGTCGATCGCATCGGGAAACTGGGCGCTGAACTTTTTCTGTCGGCGGCCGCGCAAGATCTTGAGAACCAGCGGCGGGAGAACCACCCCGCCCACAAGCGCGGCAAGAAAGGCATACGCGACACCGCCCTCGAATGTCACGACGCCCGCGAAAATCGCGACGATGCCAATGACAATGAAAACGATCAGCTTGCTGAAGCCGATGGTGAGCCCCGATTGCAGCAGCAGCTGGTTCAGATTGACGAGCGGCAGACGGTAGTTGCCGCCGCTGGTGAGACCGCGCTCGCGCCGCAACTGGATAAGCACGCTTTCGCGATCGGCCTTGCCTGACATCACCTGAAGACGGCGATTTATATTCTTTCGATACGAGGCGTTGCTGTAGACCAGCAGATACATGCCTTCAGCGAACATCGCCGCCGAAAGGCCGATCAGCAGGTAGAACACATAGATCGAGTTGAAATTGGACATGGCCGTTCAGAGCGGCTGCGACGGGTCGAAATAGTTGCCGGGAATCTTGATCCCGAGATTTGCCAGATGCGAAAGAAACCGCGGACGCACGCCGGTCGCCTGGAAATGACCCTGGACTGCTCCGTCGGGTGCAGTGCCGGTGCGTACAAACTTGAAGATTTCCTGCATCTGAATGATGTCGCCCTCAAGGCCCGTGACCTCGGCAATGGAGGTAACCTTGCGCCGGCCATCGGACTGACGCTGAAGCTGCACGATGAGCTGGATCGCGTTGGCGATCTGGCTGCGGATTGAAGCCACCGTCATGGGCAGGCCGGCCATGCCGATCATCTGCTCCAGACGCGAAATAGCGTCGCGCGGCGTGTTGGCGTGAATTGTGGCCATCGATCCCTCGTGGCCCGTGTTCATGGCCTGCAGCATGTCGAACGCTTCTTCGCCGCGGCACTCGCCGAGGATGATGCGGTCGGGGCGCATACGCAGGGCATTTTTGACTAATTCGCGCTGACGGATTTCACCCTTGCCCTCGATGTTCGGCGGCCGGGTTTCCATCCGGCCGACGTGCGGCTGTTGCAGCTGCAATTCGGCGGCGTCTTCAATCGTCAGCAGGCGTTCCTTTTCTGAAATGAACGCCGACAGAGCATTGAGCATGGTTGTCTTGCCGGAGCCGGTACCACCGGAAATGATCGTCGTGACGCGCGACTTGACCGCGGCGGCAAGCACCTCCGCCATCGGCGGGCGCAACGCCCCTACTTCGACAAGCTTGTTGAGATTGAAAGGCTTCTTGGAAAACTTGCGGATCGACACCAACGGGCCGTCGACGCCGATCGGTCGCACCGCCACGTTGACGCGCGAACCATCCTGCAGGCGCGCATCGCAGAGCGGGTGGGATTCATCGACGCGCCTGCCGACGGCCGAAACGATCTTGTTGATGATACGCAGCAGATGCTGCTCGTCCTTGAATCGAACCGACAGCGGTTCGAGAACGCCCAAGCGTTCGACGTAGACGCACTCATGGCCGTTGATCAGGATATCGTTGATCGTCGGGTCCTTGAGCAGAGGCTCGAGCGGGCCGAGGCCCGTCATTTCGTCGAGAATCTCCGAAACGAAGTCGCTGAGCTCCTGGGTATTCAGCGGCAGACGCTC
>DATEKG010000040.1:0-10996 GCA_035277565.1 Pseudolabrys sp. | reverse complement strand
TCGGCGGCTTGCGCCGAACTGCGCTGAGTTCCGTGGTAGTGCGCCGACGACCAGGCTTCGAACCGGCTCCGCCGGACCATTGACCTCCGTCACTTGTATATTTTGGCCATCGCGGTTGATCTTCGCAAAAGCCGGCCTTCTGGCTTGCGGCAGCGTATCGGGCAAGCGCAGCTTCGAATTGCGCCGCTGCAATATGAAACCTGAACTCACGCTGTCGCGTCTCATCGCGACGGGCGGCCAAAAAACGCTGGATGTCGCCAAGCTCGATGCGGATCCGGTCGATGCCATCTTTAAGCGCAGTCGGGAGAGCAATTCGCGGTTGTTTCATGCACTGTAATTCAAATAGGTTTTTATTCCTATTAGAAAGCAAAGACCAATGTCAAGCTTAAATTCCTACACGGATATTAAAGCGCACAATGTGCGCGCGCGTCCGTCGTTCGGATGAGGACTAGCGCTTGAACAGGCCCATGATCTCGGCACGGGCGAGCGTGTTGAAATGCAGGTTGAACCCGACGACCGCTGCCGATGTGTCGGACCGGACGTCGATCTTGTCGGCCTTCACCGCGAACACCGTAAACAGATAGCGGTGCGGATGATCGCCTTCCGGCGGGCAGGGCCCGCCATAGCCTGGGGCTCCGAAATCGGTCCGTGTCTGCAGGGCGCCAGCCGGCAATTTCCCGCCGGCACTGCCCGCGCCTTCGGCAAGCTCTGCCACGTTCGCCGGAATATTGACAACCAGCCAGTGCCAGAAGCCGGAGCCGGTCGGCGCGTCGGGATCGTAGCAGGTGATCGCAAAGCTTTTCGTGCCGTCGGGCGCGCCGGACCATTTCAGGTGAGGCGATTTGTTGCCGCCGGCACAGCCGAAGCCGAAATCGGCGGAGAGAATGAAATTCTTTGGCAGATAATCGCCATCATTGAAGCTGTTGCTCGTGACCGTAAACGCCATGTACCGTCTCCCGCAGGTCTCCGAATGCTCGCAGCCTAGTCCGGTCCCGGCAAATCGCAATGACCACTTTCTTTTCAACAAATCCCTTCGATATCGCCATCTATATCTGCCTGTTCTTGGCGGTGGTCCTGGGTTTCATGACCGGACTTCTGCGAAGCCTTGCGACGATCCTGGGCTATGTCTGCGGGATGGGTGTCGCGGTCGCAGTGGCGCCGCATGTCACGCCGATGCTCGGCACCTATCTGAAAATGCACGCACCGCAGGCCTGGCTGGTGGTCGTTTCGATTTTTGTCGCGGCCGGCGCCATCCTCAGCGCGCTGCTGCGACTGACGATCAGCGAAATGATCGGTCCCGACATCGGCGTGCCGGACCGGATCGCCGGCGCCGCACTTGGGGCATTCCGGATCGTGCTTCTCGCTGTGCTGCTGGTCCTCGTCTTCGACCGCATTATTCCGCCCGGCTTCGAACCCACGTTCCTGAAGGGATCGCAATGGAGGCCGGTTCTGTCGGCGGCGGCACAGCACGGGCTGCAGTCGCTACCGCCCGAAGTCGAGGACTATATTGACCGTCTCAAACGTCAACGCGGTCTTTAAGCTCCGACGGAAATCGTCGACTGGACGTATATCGACGCCGGCCTATCACCGGCAATTTCTCGGCGCGCCCCCTTTTCAAATTCAAAAGCCGCTCGGCCGCCTGACCGGCAGGCCTTCAAACGCCGCTTCGGGCGGGACTTTGATTTTTGACCATGACGCGGCCACAATTGCCGATGTCTCACGGTGCGGCTGGCGTAACCAACCTTGAACGCGCTACGCTATGTGAGCCACCATCTCAGTTCGGAGGGATCGCGCATGGCGGAAGTCACCTACGAAATCGTCGAGCACGATGGCGGCTGGGCCTACAAGGTCGATGGCGTCTTCTCGGAACCCTTCCCGACGCGCGCCGATGCGCTGGCCGCCGCGCAGGCCGCCGCTGAAGAGCAGATGGTGCCAGGCCATACTGAAACGATCGAATACGAAGATGAAAAGGGACGATGGCACACCGAGACGGCGCGCGGGTCCGATCGACCGCACACGCAGATCAAAGACAGGTGCTAAGGGCGGCGGCCGCCATCAGATTGGGGGAATTTTCTATGTACCGGTTTGGCTTTCTGGCTCTCGCAGGGTCTCTTGCATTCGTCTGTCCGGCCTCCGCACAAAGCCTGCTCTCGCCGTCAACACCAACGATGCAGGATGTCGATCCCGGCGTTGACCATACCGCGCGCGACACCGATTTACCGCCCGAGCTGCGCCGCCAGTCGGTCTATTACCGGACCGAGCAGCCGCCGGGCACCATCATCGTCAACACGGCTGACCGCTTCCTTTATCTCATCATGGGCAATGGGGTCGCGCTGCGTTACGGAGTGGGCGTCGGCCGCGACGGTTTCCAGTGGGGTGGCATTCACAAGATCACCCGCAAGGCAGAGTGGCCGGACTGGACACCTCCACCCGAAATGATCCAGCGACAGCCTTACCTCCCACGCTTCATGGCGGGTGGTCCGGGCAATCCGCTTGGTGCGCGCGCGCTCTATATCGGAACGACGGTCTATCGCATCCACGGCACGAACGCGCCCGAGACCATCGGGCAAGCAGTTTCATCAGGCTGCTTCCGGATGGTCAATGAGGATGTGATCGATCTTTACAACCGGGTGCCTGTCGGCACCACGGTCCTGGTGCAGCATCAATAGCTGCGCCGGCCGCATCTAGTCCCAAAGGCCGAAAGCGGCCCATTTTGATTCCGGAATCTCCGCGCCAACCGTGTAGTGGAACGCGGTCACGGCGAGGTGGTCGGGCGTCGCCGTGCAACGGTAGGATAGCGCGTACCATTTCTTGCGGCTGCGGAATGCACCGCCGGCGACTTCAAGCGTATCGCCGGATGTCTTCGGCTCGGCCATCGCATTCGCCACCGCGCGGTCGGGCCGGAATTCCTTTGAGTCACTGCGGATACGCGTCATCGCCGTGTAGTCGCACAGCTGTTCGAGCCGTTCGGCGGGGGCGAGCATTTTAAGGCTGCGTTCGAACCGGTCATCCGCCGCCACGGCCGTCACTACGGTGATGGTTGCGGCGACAACCGCCAGTCCTAACGCCCGCATACGACACACTCCCCGCCTCTGCTGCCGAACGCCCCGCGCCATTAAGGCGCGCACGCGCCCGAAGAGCAACCTATTGACATTGCTTTTTCCTGCCAACGGAGTTCGGCTCCGTCAATAATCAGGCCGCGTGCGGGCTACGCGGCGGATTGCCACTTAGGTATATTTCGGATCGCGGTCGAGCAATTCGATTGAGATACCTTCCGGGCCCCGCAGAAAGCAGACCTTGATTCCCGGCCGCGGCGAATGCGGCTCCTTGGTGAACTCGACGCCCTTCGTCTTCAAATCAGCGGCGATGGCGTCGATTCCCGAAACGGCGAAGCCGAAATGGTCGAGGCCTTGATAAGGCGTTACAGGCGCCGGGTTGACGCCGTCACCGGGATTGACCTTCGCGGTAAAGATCTTGGCTCCTCCCAGCCTGATGTCGACGCGCGGCTTGCCCTGTTGCGTCGAGCGGATTACCTCGGCGCCGAACATCCGCTCAAACCATTGCGCTGTCGCCTCCGGATCGGGCGTCCGCAGGTGAATGTGATCCCACGTAAATTTGGCCATGTCTGTTTCTCCCCTTTGGCCGTGCAACAAGATAGGACACGGCTGCATCGGCGTGCGCAACAGGGCTTATCCGCGGCACAATTGTGACACCGCCGCGAGCCGGCAGTTGCTCACAGGCTGATACGAGAAAGCGCAATTCGCTGCATGCGCCTTGGCTTTTTTGTTAAACGGAACACGGATCGGACAAACGATGGCCGGCAAGACGATTCATGCGGCAGGCGGCATTGTGGTGCGCAACGGTGCGCGCCCGAAGATCGCCGTCGTACAGCGCGCAAAGGATGAACTCTGGGTCCTGCCGCGCGGGAAACTCAAACGCAACGAAAGCGCAGTCGTGGGTGCGCGCCGCGAGGCCGTCGAAGAAACTGGCCATCGCGTCTGTGTGCAGGAATTCCTCGGCGCCATGACTTATCGCGCGCGAGGCCGGCCTAAGGTCATGCAGTTCTGGCGCATGCGGGCGGAGCGTAACGCAAGCCGCAAGGTCACGAAGGATATCGTCGCGGTCGACTGGCTGCCGCTGTCCGCTGCGATCCGGCACCTGAGTTATCCGCTCGAGAAACTCTCTTTTTGCGCAATGTCGGACGCGCGGCGCTCCGCCGCCTGTCGTAGTAAATAGGGGCAGGGTTGCCCCGATCTTGCCGCAAGCCTTGCGAAAATTTAATGCGCGGAAATACGCCCGGAATGTGATTCCGGGCACAGCATTCATGCGCCATTCACGCTAGAAACAGGAACCTCGCATCAAGACTCACTGTTGTCGCTGGGCACAGAACGCAGGAAACGACGGCAAAAATCGTTGAATCCATACAACTCAGCGAACCAAAGGAAGGTGCGCCATGACGAAGTCGACGAAGTCCAAGACATTAACCGCCCTGGCGGCCGCCGCGACCCTTGGAATCGCGGCCGTAGCCGCTCCGCAATCTGCCGAAGCGCATTGGCATGGGGGCGGCGGCGCGCTTGCCGCCGGAATCATCGGCGGGTTGGCCGCCGGTGCCATTATCGGATCGGCTGTCAACAGCCCCTATTACGCTTACGGCCCTGGTCCATACTACTACGGCCCGGGACCCGTCGGTTACGGCGGTTGCTACTGGACCCACCAGCGCTTCTGGGATGGCTGGGGCTGGCGGGTACGCCGCGTACGGGTTTGCGGCTAAACCGCTGTTCAATGGTTGCCAATCGCGCCATAAGCTTGCAAAAAGCTCGGATTCGGCAATGCTTTCGGGCTTTTCCAAACGAGGGGCGGGCCGGCGCTCAACAAACTTCCGACAAACTGGAACTGTCTCTATCCTCGGCGTGGGGACAAGTTTAGCCTTACTTAAACTTCACTATTCATGGTCGGCTTGTCCGACCTGACCCTGGAGGAAGCACGATGAAGAAGATGATCCTTGCGCTCGCGACGGCCGGTACCCTCGCTGCCGGCACCTTGAGCGTACCGACCGCGGCTGATGCGCGCTGCTACGGCTGCGCGGTTGGCGCGGGCGTCGCCGCCGGCGTGATCGGCGGAGCCATTGTCGGCAGCGCGATTGCCAACAGCGGTCCGCACTACTACGCCCCGGCTCCGGGTTATGTCGTGTATGAAGGCTACGGCGCTCCGTACCCGACCGCCTGCCCGGGTGGTTATTGGGCTCGCCGGCCGCTGCACGACGGTTACGGTAATTTCGTCGGCTGGAGCCGTCCGCGGTTCATCTGCCCTTAAAGATCGCGTAACGAATTTGGGTGGATGATCGGCTGAGGGAAACCCGGCCCGAGAGGACGCCCATGAAGTTCACGTCTATTGCCTTCGCCGCGGCCGCCACCCTGGCCGCGGCGTCGCCATCTTCGGCACAGGCGCATTGCAGCGGTTGTGGTGTTGCCGCCGGCGTGCTTGGCGGACTTGCCGCCGGAGCGATCGTCGGCTCCGCCATCGCCAACAGCGGCCCGGCCTATGTCGCGCCGGCGCCGGTCATTGCGCCTCCGCCGCCCGCCTATGCCGAACCCTCCGACGTCGTGGAAGGCGACGTTTGCCACGTCGAACACCGGCGCGTCTGGGTCGAAGGTTACGGCTGGCACTCGCGCCGCGTCGAAGTCTGCGAATAGCGCCACGGCCTACCGCCGCATGTGGTCGAGCACCGCGGCGGTCGGCCAGCAATCCACCTTCAGACCGTTTCTCTTCTGATACGCGCCGAGTGCCGCGCGTGTGAGCATTCCCGCCTTGCCGTCAATCTTGTCCTTGTAGAGTCCGAGCGCAGTGAGACGGCGCTGCATGATTTCAACATCCGAAGTCTTCAACTGCGCATTCTTGCTCCACGGTGTCTCAAAGGGTCGGCCGCCGGCGATCCGGTCGCTCAGGTGCCCGACGAAGAGCACGTAGAGATCCGAGTAGTTGTAGTCCTTGAGCACGAAGTAATTCTTCGGCGTGAGGAATGACGGTCCGTAGCTGCCCTCCGGCTGCAGCAGCGACGCCTCAAGCACCATTTCGCTGCGATCAAGCTTGCGCCCATAGGCCGGCACAAATCCGCGGCCCAGCCAGTCCGAAATCGGCCTGGTGATCTCGGGAACGCCGATGCTGCAATCCGTATCGGCAGGCGCATGAACCTCGATCCCCCAGGGTTCACCCGCGCGCCACCCCTTCCCGGCAAGCTGCTTGGCGGCGGAAGCGAGCGCGTCCGGCACCGAGCGCCAGATGTCGGCGCGGCCGTCGCCATCGAAATCGACCGCATATTTGTAGAACTCCGACGGCAGAAACTGCGTTAGACCGACGGCGCCGCCCCAGGACGAGCGCATGTCGGAACGTGGTACGCCGTCCTGAAGCATCTTCAAGGCATGCAGGAACTCGTTGAGGAAGAAGTCCTTGCGTTTGCCGGTATACGCCTGCGTCGCCAAGGTGCGGATGGCGTCCAGCGGCAACTTGTACCCGCCATAATCGGTCTCGCGCGCCCAGATCGCCAGGACGACATTGCCCGGAACGCCGAATTCCTTCTCGATGCGTGTCAGCGTATCGCGATACTGCGCCGCCAATTGCCGCCCGCGCGCCGCCAGACGATCAAACGATGCTTCGCGCAGGTATTGACCGGGGGTCTGCACGAACTCCGGTTGCTGCGGCTGCTTCTCGGGGCGGCCGGGAATCGAGAGGTCGGGTAGCGTCAGGTCCGGCTCAAGCCCGCGCGTCGCCATATCGAAGGTTGCACTTGATACGCCGAGTGCATGCGCTGCCGGCCATTGCGCGGCAAGCCATTGCTGAAACGCGGCATCGGCCTGCGCGCCAATGATTGTAAGCGCAAGCCACGCCGCAATGAAAATGACGCGCCGGATCATTTTGCGACGTCAGCCCGAGAGCGTGCGCTGCCCGACCGGGAGCGGTCCGAATGCCGGCGGAGGAACACGCCGGCGTGATGCCGCCTCATACGATGCCGCAACCCGGAGGAGCACGTCTTCCTTGCCAGGCTCGCAACGGAAGACAAGTGAAAATGGCAGGCCGGGTTCCGGGATCGTGGTCGCCGTGTTCGAAGGGACATGGAGAAAATGCGTCCCATCGGCGCTGAGCTGGTAAACCGGATCGTAGACTGTTGTCACGAAACCCGCCGGTATGAGCACTTCGGTGAGGCCGGCATTCGGGCCACTCAGCGACTCCATTGTCAAGTTGTTGCGGAATCCCTGCCCTGCACCGCCGATTTTTCCTGGCGGCCAGGGCGTGTGCAGACGCACCAGCACATCAAGATTGTTTTCGAGCATGACCATCATGTCGGCACGCCGCAGAAGTTCGCGCAGCATGATGCGCTCGGTGATGTTCTGCCGCTCACCGGGCGGATTGCGTAAATCCGTGACTTCATCCCAATTGAGCCAACTGGCGCGCTGGTCGTCGCCCCAGAATTTCGACCGTTTATTGAGGGCCGTGAAGTCGGTGAGCGTTTCCGTGAACCCTTTGGCTTTCCAGTCGGCAGCGCGGCGCGACAGATACTGGTTGATATGGAAGCGGAACGCCGTTTGCGCGGCCTGATGCTGGATGGTGGCAAGATCGAGGTTCGACGGCGGTGGTATGCGCCCCTCGGCCATTTCCAGCATGTAGTCGATCGGCTTCATCGTCCCGGAGCCGAAGATCTTTCCCGGCTCGAACTCGGTCGGCCGGATCGCCGCGGCAAATTCCTTGAACACAGGTCGCCTGTCGCCGGTCAGCCGGAAGAGAATGTCCGGCATGAAAACCGGCACCAGCCGCGCCAACGCGACCCGATAGTCGACCTTCATCTGCTCAATGTCGGGATCGCGTCTCCAGAGTGGATCCGACGATTCAACGAGAGCCGCGCCAAGCTTGCCGCCAAGGACGGTCTTTATCTCCTTCGCGGCGGCGGAGGTGATCGGCACTTCGGTCATGTTTCCGGGACGGACAGTCATCGACTCCCGGATCACACCGATGCGGACACCCTTGAGCGATGCGGACGGCTCGGTGTGCGGCGCATATTTTTCAAGAACGGAAGACCGTGGCACGGTGGTGAACGGGTCGCGCGGATCGTAATAGCCGTTCGCCGGATCCTTCAACGCATCGAGCACCTTGGCGGCATCGCCGATCGTACGGGCGAGAATGCCGGAACGGTCAACGTGGATATCAGCGCCGATAGCGCCGCCATCGAAGCCGAGAAGGGCTTTGTGCGGCAAAATGAGCGCCACCGCGTTATGATTGGCCGGGCCGCGGCAGGACGCGCGTGTTTCCTCGCCCAGGCTGCACATCACCATGTTCGTTGAAACCGACACGCCGGAGCCGGAGCTTGAGCCGAGCGAAGCCGCGCGCGTCGTGTCGTAAGGGTTTGACGGATTTCCGCCCCAGGTGCTGCGCTGATAGCCAAGCGTCGACGGCAGCACCTTGTCGGGCCGGTGGGGCCCACCAGGGTCGTCAGGACGCCCGTTATATTCAGTGTTCACAGCCTTGGCGAAAATGATCGCGCCCTTGTTGCGAAGCTGCTCAACGAGCAAATGGTCACGGGCGGGAAAATCGATGTCGTAGCGGGCATCGCCACCCCCGGTCGACCGCATGTCCCTGGTGTCGAATGGGTCCTTGAACGAGAAGACGACGCCATACATCGGCATCTTTTCAAGGTCGGGATTGCGGCCGTAAGTTGCGTCCAACTCGGCGGCACGTTCAAGTGCATCAGGCATGTGCCGGAAATATTCGCAGACCGGCGGCGCGCCTTTCGGCAGCGGCCCCTTCGAGGGATGCAGGTCGAAATCCCCGCGGCAGGTGATCGAGCGCTCGCCGCGGATATTGAGCGTTGCCAGCGCGTTGACCTGGCCGGCATTGGGCTTGCCGACGGTCATGCCGAATTGCTGCTGCACAGAAGGGTCGGAAGCGGTCGCTTCCATGCGGCCGAACTCGAGCGGCGGCCCCCTGTACTTGTCGAGATCCGGCAACACTTCGGAAGCCTTTACAGTCTCGGATGGAAATGTCAGCGGTGCGCCGTCGCGCCTGGCGCCCGGCCCCGGCGTAACATCGGCGCCGTCCTCGGTGACCAGCAGATTGCTGGTGCCGTTGAACGCGCGAACGCGCGCGAGATAATGCCGGACGACATCGACGCAGGTCGTCTCCCCCGCCCTGATCGCCGCGTGCAATTCGTCGATCGTCGCCTCTTCAAGGACGAATGGCTTTTTCGGCGCACGGACGGGCTTGTTCATGGCGGGTTCCTTGCGCCGCCGAGATTAGAGGCTTGGCTTCGGCAGTGGAAGCAGCCCTAGCGCGAGAACTTCTTGTATTTGAGCCGGTGCGGAATCACCGAATCCGTGCCCAATCGCCGCATCTTGTCGGCCTCATAGTCCTGGAAATTACCTTCGAACCATTCGACGTGGCTTTCGTCTTCGAACGAGAGGATGTGCGTGGCGATGCGATCAAGGAACCAGCGATCGTGGCTGATGATAACGGCGCAGCCGGCGAAATCCTCCAGCGCCTCCTCGAGTGCGCGCAGCGTTTCCACGTCCAAGTCGTTGGTAGGCTCGTCAAGGAGCAGAACATTGGCGCCGGACCGCAGCATTTTTGCGAGATGCACACGATTGCGCTCACCGCCGGAAAGCGTGCCGACCTTTTTCTGCTGATCGGCGCCCTTGAAATTGAACGACGCGCAATAGGCGCGCGAATTCATTTCCCGCTTTCCGAGCAGGATCATGTCGTTGCCGTCGGAAATCTCCTCCCACACGGTCTTCTTGCCATCGAGACTGTCGCGCGACTGGTCGACATAACCAAGCCTCACGGACTCGCCGATCTTGATGGTGCCTTCGTCGGGCTTCTCCTGCCCGGTGATCATGCGAAAGAGCGTTGTCTTGCCGGCGCCATTCGGGCCGATCACGCCGACGATACCGCCCGGCGGCAATTTGAAAGTGAGATCGTCGATCAGGAGGTTGTCGCCAAAACCCTTGCTCAAATGATCGACGTCGACGACGTTCTGGCCCAGCCGTTCCACGACAGGAATCGTGATCTGGGCAACCGTATTCTGCTTGGCATTGGCGATCTTGAGCAGATCTTCATAGCGCTGATAGCGCGCCTTCGATTTCGCCTGCCGCGCTTTCGGTGACGTGGAAATCCATTCCTGCTCGCGTGCAAGCGTGCGCTGCCGCGCCTCATCCTCACGCGCTTCCTGCTCCATACGCTTCTGCTTCTGGGCAAGCCAGGACGTGTAATTGCCTTGATAGGGAATGCCGCGGCCGTGGTCGAGTTCGAGAATCCAGCCGGTGACATTGTCGAGGAAGTAGCGGTCGTGGGTCACGATCAGGATCGCGCCGGGATAGTTGCGCAGGTGACCTTCCAGCCAGTTCACACTCTCGGCATCGAGATGGTTGGTCGGCTCGTCGAGCAGGAGCAGATCGGGCTGGTCGAGCAGCAGGCGGCAAAGCGCGACGCGGCGACGCTCGCCGCCCGAGAGCTTGGTCACATCGGTGTCGTCGGGCGGGCAGCGCAACGCGTCCATAGCCTGGTCGACCTGGCTGTCGAGGTCCCAGAGATTCCTGGAATCGATCTCGTCCTGGAGCTTCGCCATTTCGTCGGCGGTATCGTCGGAATAGTTGGAAGCAAGCTCGTTGTAGCGATCGAGGAGCGCCTTCTTTGCGGCAACGCCCTCCATGATGTTCTCGCGAACGGTCTTCTTCGGATCCAGCCGGGGCTCCTGTTCGAGGTAGCCGACGCGGGCGCCTTCGGCGACCCAGGCCTCGCCGGCGAAATCCTTGTCAAGGCCGGCCATGATGCGCAGAAGGGTCGATTTGCCGGAGCCATTGACGCCGAGCACGCCGATCTTGGCGTCCGGATAGAAGGACAGATGAATATCATCGAGGACCTTCTTGGATGGCGGATAGGTCTTGGTCAGACCCTGCATGTGATAGATGAATTGACGTCCGTTCATTGAGCTCTCGAAATTCTCCAAATGAGG
>DATEKG010000039.1:0-24335 GCA_035277565.1 Pseudolabrys sp. | reverse complement strand
GAAGGGCCCGCGGCCCGTGCCGGGCTGATGAGTCTCGACACGATCGTGCGCGTCGATGACGTTCCGGTCACCGGGGTCGACGACCTGGTGCGCATGCTCAGCGGTGAGCGCATCAATCGCCGGGTGACGATCGATGTCCTGCGCCGGGGACAACTGCGCACATTTGAGGTCAAGCCGCTGGAGCGGTTCGCAGCGCGGGCCGCCGCGGCTCCGTTGCCGGGCGCGCGCTAACGGCGGCTACTGCTTTTTGGATGCGTTCTTGCGTGCCGGCGGCTCGTAATTGCCCTTCGCCATGCACTTCTTGATGAAGGCGTTGCGCTTGACACCTTCGAGCTGCTGGCTGGCGGCGCCGACCTTGCAGGTTTCCATTTTTTCCTGCGACGTAACCGCTGCCGCGGGGATGGCCGTCAGCAGCACAGGGATGGAAGCGATTGCCAGGATTCGCAGCATCAGGTCGGCTCCTCTTGTCGACACGTGGACGATAGATAGCACGGTTACGGGAAAAGTCAGCGTCCGGGTTCCGCCGCGCAACGATACCGGCCGTTGGCCGGATCTGTTCGCAGCGAGCCGCCGCGCGCGGGAGCGCGCGGTGGAAGGCCGGTCTCGAATTTACCCCTTATCACCGAGCAATCGCTTACCCCACCAGCCACGCTTGGGCGGAGCTGATTCTTCGGATGTGCTGGAAATGACGGGCGATGGGGCCGGCGTTGAAGGTGCCGGCGCTTCGCTGGTGAAAGACGCCGGCTCGCGGATGGTCGAACGCCGGCGCGGCTGCTCCTGCGCACCAGGGAGCGTCGCGGAAAATTCCGCCGGCGGCGGAGCAGGGGCCTGCTCGACCGTTGACGAATGGTCCGGCGCGTTTTCGTAGCTCGGGGGACGATCCATGTCCTCGACGGCTTCCTGCAGCTCCGGCTCCGGCATGCCTTCGCCCGCGTGAAACGGACGCTCGCCATTGCGCTGTCGGTTGCGCCGGCCGCCGCGCCGGCCGCGCCTGCGTCGCCGGCGTCCCTCGCGCGGCTCGCCTTCCTCGGGCGCGCCGCTCTCCTGCGGCTGCGCCTGAGCAAAATCATCCTGCCCGGCCGCGCCGCCATCGTGATCTTCGTGCGCAATCGCATGTTCGGCGACCGTTTCATGCGTGAACTGCTGTGCGCTCTCGCGCGGTTCGCCGCCTCGTCCGCGACCGCCCCTTCCGCGCCGGCGTCGGCGTCGGCGTCCGCTCTCGCCCTCGGGACGCGGTTCGCCCTCTGCCTCGGGCGTCGCATCATCGCCGTAAGCACCGGTCGCCGCGGACTCGTCGATTTCCTCTTCGGGCTCTTCGGCCGCTGCGGCAAGCTGCGGCTGCTGAGCGGCGAGGTTGCGCGCGGCTTCCGGGGTATGCACCTGCTCACCGCGGTCAATGACGTATGATTGTTGACCGGTCACGCCCGGATCTGCGGAAACCGTAATGACGATACGGAATCGTTCCTCCAGGGCGCGCAAATGCGCCCGCTTGTGATTGAGCACATAGAGGGCGACTTCGGCGCGCGTCCGGACGATCAGATTGTGGGTCGCGCCCTTGATCAGCATTTCCTCGACGGCGCGCAGCAATTGCAGCGCCACCGAAGATACCGAACGCACATGGCCGGAGCCGCCGCAGACAGGGCATTTCTCGGTCGAACTTTCGAGCACCGACGTGCGGATGCGCTGCCGCGACATTTCAAGAAGGCCGAAATGTGAGATGCGCCCGACCTGGATGCGTGCGCGGTCGTGCTTGAGCGCGTCCTTGAGCCGGCGTTCAACCGTGCGATTGTTGCGGCCCTCGTCCATGTCGATGAAATCGATGACGATAAGGCCCGCGAGATCGCGCAAGCGCAACTGCCGCGCAATTTCCTCCGCAGCCTCGCAATTGGTCTTGAGAGCGGTGTCTTCGATGTGGTGTTCGCGCGTGGCGCGGCCGGAGTTCACGTCGATCGCGACCAATGCCTCGGCTTGATTGATCACGATGTAGCCGCCGGATCGCAGCTGGACGACTGGCGAGAACATCGCATCGAGCTGACTCTCGATGCCGTAGCGGGTGAAGAGGGGCTGCGTATCTTTATAGTGTTTGACGTACTTTGCGTGGCTCGGCATCAGCATGCGCATGAAGTCGCGCGCCTCGTGATAGCCTTCTTCGCCCGAGACGATGATTTCCTCGATGTCCTTGCCGTAAAGGTCTCGGATCGCTCGCTTGGTGAGCGAGCCTTCCTCGTAGACAAGCTTCGGCGCCGTGGAGTTGAGCGTGAGATCGCGCACTTGCTCCCACAGGCGCAGCAGATATTCGAAGTCGCGCTTGACTTCGGTCTTGGTACGGCTGGCGCCGGCCGTGCGCAGGATCACGCCCATGCCTTCCGGCACTTCGAGTTCCTGCGCGATTTCCTTGAGCCGCATGCGGTCTTCCGCCGACGTGATCTTGCGGGAAATGCCGCCGCCGCGTGCGGTGTTCGGCATCAGCACCGAATAGCGTCCTGCCAGCGAGAGATAGGTGGTCAGTGCGGCACCCTTGGTGCCTCGCTCCTCCTTGACGACCTGCACCAGCATGACCTGCCGGCGCTTGATTACTTCCTGAATTTTGTACTGGCGTCGGAAACGGGGCAGACGCTCCTGGACCTCTTCAAGCGCATCGGCTCCGCCCACAGACTCGACGGTTTCTTCTTCTGCCGGTTCGGCATGGTCCTCGCCATTGCCCGCCACCGACCCGGTGGCGTCAGCAGGGGCTGCCTCGGATGGCTGTCCGGAGACCTCGCCCTGAGCGGTTTCGGGAGTCAACTCGCCTTCGGCAGGTGCCGACGGTTGCTCGCCTTCCGCAACGGCCTCCGAAGGTGTGTCGGCGGACGCGAAGCTGTCCTGGGTTACAGGCGGTTCGAAGCGCACGAACTCTTCGGTCTCGGGGTTGGATCCGGCCGTTTCAGTTTCATTTTCCGCCAGCGGTTCGGCAATTGCCGTTACCTGATCGGATATCGCTTCGCCAAAGGCAGCCCCTTCTGTCGACGGTTCGACTCCGTCGAGCGGCTGCTCCGCGTCGTGTTCGGCGGGAAGCGGTTCGCTCTGCACGATCTCCTGATCGTGATGCCGTTCGGCGCTCCGGCGACGGTGATGACGGCCGCGCCGTCCGGCCCGGTTTTCAGCCTCCGCGTCGGCGGCGCGCTGGTCGCGTTCTTCCTGCGCAAGCAATGCCTGCCGGTCGGCAACCGGAATCTGGTAATAGTCTGGGTGGATTTCCGAAAACGCCAGGAAGCCGTGACGATTGCCGCCGTAATCAACGAATGCCGCCTGCAATGACGGCTCAACGCGCGTGACTTTGGCGAGGTAGATGTTACCGCGAAGCTGTTTGCGGTTGGCGCTTTCGAAGTCGAATTCTTCGACGCGATTGCCGCGTAGCACGACAACCCGGGTCTCCTCCGGGTGTGTGGCGTCGATCAACATTTTGTCGGGCATAGGAAATTCTCACTGGGCAACGCGCTCCCGCAGGCTCGCGCGTAGCAGACGGCGCGAGACGGTATGCCGGGGAGCCGGCCTGATTGGTGTGGAAGGAAAGGGCCGCGCGGCCGAAGCCCATGCCCACGCGCACCGCCAAGGCGGCGCGTGGGTGATGGACCTCAAAATACCTTTGCTGCGTCATTGGCAGCATGAAACTTGCGACCCGTAGCGCTGCGGTCGCGCCTGAACCGGCGCGAACCGAGGTTTCTCGTCGCTTACGGTCAGGCTGCGAACGGAACCAGGTACCGCTCGCTGATCCGGATGTCCTTCACAAGGGTTTCGGCTCGTTTCACTTCGGCCGTCCGCCGACCTCCTTGGGGGGCGGTACAGGGCCTAAGCGGCCGGGGCCCGAACGCGGCACAACCGGAACTCTAACCGTCAGCAAACCTTACATACGGCCATCAACCCTGACTGGCAAGCGAAGCTTTGCAGTTAAGCCACAGTGACGCCCTGAAAATCGCCTTGTACTGAAGTTCCGTTAACCGAAGCGGGCCTTAATGGGTTAAAAAAGCGCTCCGAAAGGTTCCGGATTCGTGACAGCGCGCTCCATCGCCACCGCCAGCCTTCTGGCCTGCATATTGTTTTGCGACTCGGCTGGCCTCGCCGCCGAGAGCGCTGTCACCGAGCATGCACTGGCGGCCGTTGCCGACAATCCGCCGGTTGCCACCGATCTGCGCATAGGGGGCGATGACAAGCGCACCCGGCTTGTGGTCGATCTCAACCGCAAGATTGATCTTGCGGCCTTTACGCTCGCCGATCCCTACCGTGTCGTCGTTGATTTGCCGCAGGTGACTTTCAAACTATCCGCCAAGGCGGGCGAGCAGGGCCGGGGCCTGATCAAGGCCTTTCGCTACGGACTCATTATGCAGGGCGGCTCGCGCATCGTTCTCGATACCAAAGGGCCGGTGCGCGTCGAAAAGGCCTTCGTGCTCGGCGCGACCGACAGTCAGCCGGCGCGGCTGGTCCTTGATCTAGCCGCGATCGACAGGGCGAGTTTCATGCGTAACCTCGCCCTGCAAGCGCGGCCGGCGCGCGCCGCCATCAAGCCGCCAGACGTGCCGGCAAAGCCTGACGGCGATCCGCGTCCGCTCGTGGTCCTCGATCCCGGCCACGGCGGCATCGATACGGGGACCCACGGCTCAGGCGGCGAGCTCGAAAAGGATATCGTTCTCGCATTCACGCAAACGCTGCGCGAAAAGCTCGAGAGCAGCGGCAGATATCGCGTCGCCATGACGCGGACCGATGACACCTTTATCCCGCTCGGCGATCGGGTGCGGTTCGCGCGTTCCCGCAACGCCTCACTCTTCATATCCATCCATGCCGATGCGCTGCCGCGCAACGAGGGGCAAGCCGAGGGCGCCACTGTCTATACGTTGTCGGAAAATGCCTCCGACGCGGAAGCGGCACGGCTTGCCGAAGCTGAAAACAAAGCCGACGTGATCGCCGGTGTCGATCTCACCTCGGAGCCAGACGACGTTGCCAATATCCTGGTCGATCTGGCGCAGCGCGAGACCAAGACCTTTTCCACCCAATTCGCTCGCACGACGGTTGACGAGCTTCGGACCGCCGCGCGTCTACACAAGCACCCGCTGAAGTCAGCCGGCTTCAAGGTCCTCACCGCGCCGGACGTGCCCTCGGTTCTTATCGAACTTGGCTATATGTCGACAAAGGACGATCTCAAGCAGCTTAATTCTCCTCCCTGGCGCGCCCGCACGGCCGAGGCCTTGGTCAAGGCGATCGACGCCTATTTTACCCCCCGTATTGCCGGGGCCGGCGGGGGGCGCCGCTGACATGCGCTACCCGGACACAGGCTATCGGCCTCAGTTTCAACATAAAACCCGGCAAACACCGCAGCGGACCGCGGCCTTGGGCGCAGACGGCGGTGGCCTGGCCGTAGTAAAGTGCCATCCGGTTTTGCGGTCTTTCGCCACCAATGATGACATCCGCGACCTGGCGCGAGGCAGGATCATTCGGCCATGAAGCTCTTGTTACGCTTCCTCGGATTCCTCTTTGCCGCAGGCACTATCCTGTTTGTGGTGGGAGTTGCCGCGACCGCCGGACTGCTTTGGCACTTTTCCAAGGACCTGCCCGACTATTCGCAACTGCAGGACTACGAACCTCCCGTCATGACGCGCGTACATGCGGCGGACGGGTCGCTGGTCGCGGAGTATGCGCGGGAGCGGCGCCTCTATATTCCAATCCAGGCGGTGCCGAAGCTCGTCATCAACGCCTTCCTCGCAGCCGAGGACAAGAATTTCTACGAACACGGGGGCCTTGATTTCACGGGGATTGCGCGCGCGGCGTTCAATTATCTCCAGAATTACGGATCGAGCCGGCGCCCGCAGGGCGCCTCGACGATCACGCAGCAGGTCGCGAAAAACTTTCTGCTCAGCAATGAGCTCTCGATCTCCCGCAAAGTGAAAGAGGCTCTCCTCGCGCTCAAGATCGAGCGTACATACAGCAAGGACAAGATCCTCGAACTGTATCTGAATGAAATCTATCTGGGGCTCGGCGCCTACGGCATCGCCGCGGCCTCGCTGGTCTATTTCGACAAGGCGGTCAACGAACTGTCCATTCCCGAAGCGGCGTATCTCGCCACCTTGCCGAAAGCGCCGAACAACTATCATCCGTTCCGCCAGCGAGAGCGGGCGATAGAGCGGCGCAATTGGGTCATCGATCGGATGGCTGAAGCGGGTTTCATCAAGACCGCCGATGCAGAGAAAGCGAAGCGCACTGCGCTGGGTGTGACAACAAAGGCGGCCAGTGCGCACACCTTTGCCGCGGAATACTTCGCCGAGGAAGTCAGGCGCGAATTGTTCGAGCGCTATGGCGAGAAGAAGCTCTATGAAGGCGGTCTGTCTGTCCGCACCTCGCTTAACACCCAGTGGCAACTGATCGCGCGCAAGGCGCTGACGGACGGTCTCGTGCGGTTTGATCAGCAGCAGGGATGGCGCGGCCCTGTTTCCAAGATCGATATCGGCGGCGACTGGGGTGTCAAGCTCGCCGATGTGAAGGCGCTTGCGGATGTCGCGCCGTGGCGTCTGGCGGTGGTGCTTGAAGCGAGCGATCAGTCCGCGCGCATTGGCCTGCAGCCCGGTCGGGAGCCGGGCGGATTTGTCAGCAAGGAACGTACAGTCGGAATTTTGCCGCTCGACGGAGTGAAATGGGCCAGGAGCGGAGGAAAGGCTGTCTCCAAGGTCAGTCAGGTGGTCAATCCGGGCGACGTCGTTTACGTGGAGCCGAGCAAGACCGACGGCCAGTATAATCTCCGGCAGGTGCCGGAAGTTTCCGGAGCAATGGTCGTCGAAGATCCGCAAACGGGGCGCGTGCTCGCGATGGTCGGAGGGTTCTCCTACGACCAAAGCCAGTTCAACCGCGCGACGCAGGCGCTTCGGCAGCCGGGCTCTTCATTCAAGCCGTTCGTTTACGCGGCCGCGCTGGACAATGGCTATACGCCGTCGACCATCGTTCTCGATGCGCCGCTTGAGATTGATCAGGGGCCCGGTCTCGGTGTCTGGCGGCCGGAGAACTATGAGGGCAATTTCTACGGTCCGTCGACGCTGCGTTTCGGCATTGAGCATTCCCGTAACGTCATGACCGTGCGACTGGCGCAGGATATCGGCATGCCGCTCATCGCCGAATACGCCAAGCGCTTCGGCATCTATGACGATTTGCCGCCTTATCTTTCGTTTGCGCTCGGCGCAGGCGAAACGACATTGCTGCGCATGGTGACGGGCTACGCCATGATCGACAATGGCGGCCGCCGCGTCAAACCGACATTGATCGACCGTATCCAGGATCGCTACGGCCACACAATCTACAAGCACGACGAACGTGAATGCATCGGCTGCGACGCCAAGAAATGGGAGAACCAGCCGGAGCCGTCGTTGATTGACCGCCGTCAGCAGGTTCTCGATCCAATGACCGCCTACCAGATCACGTCGATGATGGAAGGCGTCGTGCAACGCGGCACGGCCGCAGGGGCCGGCTTCCAAAAAGAAGTCGGCAAGCCTGTTGCGGGCAAGACCGGCACGACCAACGACGAAAAGGATGCGTGGTTCATCGGCTTTACACCCGACGTCGTCGTCGGCGTCTATATGGGCTACGACAAGCCGCGCCACCTGGGCCGCGGTGCGACCGGCGGGCATCTCGCTGCGCCGATCGTGAAGGATTTCATGAAGGTCGCGCTCGCCGACAAGCCGGCGGTGCCGTTCCGCGTGCCGCCCGGCATCAAGCTTGTGCGCGTCGATCTCAAGACCGGGATGCGCGCCGGCCCTGGCACGGAACGAGCCATTCTCGAAGCCTTCAAGCCGGGCACCGCACCGCCCGACAACTATTCCGTCGTGGGTAGCGGAGACGGCGGTGAAGGCGGCGGCGGACGTGCCTGGGGTGTGGGCGTAAGTCCGGACGCCGATCGCGCTGTGCGGTCGGGCACTGGCGGGCTTTACTAGCTCGCATTCTGAGAGCACTGCAAAAGAAAACGCCCCGGCGGAAAGCCGGGGCGCCTATTCATAAGATTGCAACTATGCAGCTTTGATATTGACCTGACGTTCGGCTATCGAAGTCAGTTTCGCATCCGCAGATTTTTCTTCCTCAAGATTTTGCTGCAGCACGCTGGCGCAATCAGGCCGGCCGAGTCGCTTGGCCCACGCGATCAGCGTGCCGTAACGGGTCATCTCGTAATGCTCCACGGCTTGGGTGGCCGCAATAAGGGCGGCGTCGAGGACGGCCTTGTCGTTGACTTCGCCCACAACGTCGTCGGCTTCTTCGATGATTCCATCAATCGCCGGGCAATCCACGCCCTTGGCCTCGACACCGGCACCATGCATTTTGAATACCTGTTCCAGCCGTTTGACGTGATTTTTTGTCTCCGCGAGATGCGCCTTGAAGCCCTGCTTGAGGCCCGGATCGCTTGCCTTTTCGATCATATCGGGCAGCGCCTGCACGATTTGCTTCTCGGCATAGTAGATGTCGCGCAGCTGATGCACGAACAGGTCGTCCAGGGATTTTATGTCGCTTGAAAATATGCCCATGGCATCCTCGCGAATGGCTGAAGATTATTTGTTCTTCATCAATTCGTGCTTGCTGCCATTGTTCCCCGAGCGACAGGGGTCTTTTACGCGGAGAATTTGGAGTTGCAGCGCGGGTCCAGGAACGCTACATGCGGAACAATTCGGGCCAGGGACGAATCGATGCGCGCGGAAACACAGAATTTTGTCGAGGAAATCAAGCAGTCGGTGCGGCTGCTGAGGAGGCATCTTTGACGTCGACACCGCGACCCGGCGTCTTGCCGAACTGAACAAGGAATCCGAAGATCCCAATCTCTGGAACGATCAGGCGCGCGCGCAGCGCGTCATGCGCGAGCGCGATGCCCTCGATGACCAGCTCAAGGCGATCGGCCGCATCGAGCAGGAGCTCGAGGATCAGCTCACGCTGATCGAACTCGGTGAGACGGAAAAAGACGAAAAGACCATCGGCGAAGCCGAGGCCGCACTCAAACGATTGAAGGTCGAGGTCGCGCGCCGCGAGCTTGAGGCGTTGCTCTCAGGCGAGGCTGACGCCAACGACTGCTATCTCGAAGTGCATGCGGGTGCCGGCGGCACCGAGAGCCAGGACTGGGCGAATATGCTCATGCGCATGTATGTGCGATGGGCGGAAAGCCATGGGTACAAGGTCGACTGGATAGAGGAAACCGAAGGCGAGGGCGCCGGAATAAAATCGGCAACCGTCGTCGTCAAGGGCCACAACGCCTATGGATGGCTCAAGAGCGAGAACGGCGTGCACCGGCTCGTAAGGATTTCGCCTTTCGATTCCAACGCGCGGCGGCACACATCGTTTGCAAGCGTCACGGTGTATCCGGTTGTGGATGACCGCATCAAGATTGACATCAAGGAGAGCGACGTGCGCACCGATGTCATGCGGTCAGGCGGCGCCGGCGGCCAGCACGTCAACAAGACGGAATCGGCGGTGCGTCTCACACATATGCCGACGAATATCGTCGTGAAGTGCCAAAGTGACCGCTCGCAGCATCGCAATCGCGCGATGGCATGGGACATGCTGCGCGCCAAGCTGTTTGAAATCGAAATGAAGAAACGCGAGGAGAAGGCTGCCGCCGAGCAGGCTGCCAAAACCGATATCGGCTGGGGCCACCAAATTCGTTCCTATGTCCTGCAGCCCTACCAGATGGTGAAGGACCTGCGGACAGGAGTGTCCACGTCGAACACCGGTGCGGTACTCGACGGCGATCTCGACGAATTCATGCAGGCCGCGCTCGCGCAAAAAGCCTTTGGCGGCGGTCCCGAGCAGGTCGAAGATGTCGAATAGGTTCCGCAATGCGCGGAAAACAGGCGGATTGTTCTAGACGTCGCCCAGTCGCACGCCCGCACGAAGGAATTTCTGCGGATCGACGGCCTCGCCATTGACTCGCGTCTCATAGTGAAGATGCGGACCGGTCGAACGGCCGGTCGAGCCGATCTTGCCGATGACCTCGCCGATCCTTACGAACTGGCCAATCTTCACGTCGATTTGCGACAGGTGGCCGTAGCGGGTTGCAAGCCCATTGCCATGATTGATTTCAACCATGTTGCCGTAGCCGCCTTCGCGGCCCGCAATCGTCACACGGCCGGTCGCCGTTGCGCGGACCGGCTCGCCGATGTCGCCGCGCAAATCGATGCCGGTGTGAATTGCGGGCCTGCCGAGAAACGGGTCCATCCGCATGCCGAAGGGCGAACTCATATCGACGTCACCGACGACCGGCTTGCGGACCGGCACCGCAACAAGGGCGTGGCGGTAGCGATCAACCAGCGCACGAGCGACATTGACGCGGTAGAGCTGACGCTCGAATGCGCTCGCGCCGGACTGTGGCGGCTTGAGCGGGACAAACGGCCCGCCCACCGCATAGTCGGCGTGTTGACGTGCGGCATCGATTCCAAGATCGGCCAGCACGCCATGCATGCGGCGCGCCTTTGTTTCGATGCGCTCTTCAAGATTGCTGAGGGCGTTCGATTGTTTCTGCTCGATATTGTCCAGCGAGAGCGACACGCGCGCGAGCACGCCGTTGATGCCGCCGGCGTTAGCGCGCTCGGCAATTTGCGTCGCCATCGCCGGGAGTTCGCGTGACTGCAGCCGCGCTTCGCGATCAGGCGGTGCGACGAAGATTACGGTATCGTTGATTTGCGATGGGCGAGGCGGCCGGTCGCCGGCTGGTGCCGGCGGCGTAATGCGCGCGGGCTTGATCGAGCCGGTCGTCGATACGTCGCCGCCCAGCGCACGCGTGCGCTGCTCCAGAACCGCCTGCCGTTGCAGGAGCGTATTGAGCTTCTGTTCAAACTGTTCCTGGTCGAGCAGCTGGCGGCTCGTAATGCGGTCAACTTGGGCGCGCAATTCGGCGATGCGGTCTTCGTAGGCGAACTGAAGTTGAGCCTGCCGGCCGATGAGGCGAGTGAGAACATTGTCGCGAAACGCGAAATAGGTGCCGGTTGCGATGGACCAGACGCCCATGACGACCAGGGCTCCGACCACGATCCAGAAGGCGACAGGACCGATTCGCACCTGGCGCCCGGCATGGGTCAGTGTATAGCCCCCGTGGCCGCGATGAATGTGCCGCGAGATCGCAGCGGCTGATTGTGCCCGCGGGTGCGCGTGACGCGCGGCCTGATCGGCCGCCGGATAACAGGATGAAGACGACATCGACGCTCCACGCCGGGTCGGCTGTGGTCGAGCCGCAGACCAGCAGTGGCCGATATCAAACGGATATGGTTAAGAAACCGGTAATTGCGTTGAGTTATCGCTGGAATCCGTCAGGATTGGCCGAGGATCAGGGACTGCGCGCGGCTGCGAGCACTTCTCTTGCGTGCCCCGGCACCCGGACCTTCGGCCAGACTCGAATGATGCGCCCGTCGGCGCCGATCAGGAACGTCTTGCGCATGACGCCCATAAATTTACGGCCATACATCGATTTCTCGCCCCAGGCTCCGTACGCTGCGAGCATTTTCCTGCTTTCGTCCGAGCCCAGCGCGATACGCAATTTGTGCTTCGACTTGAATTTGTCCTGCGCTGAAATGGGGTCTGCCGACACGCCGAGGATCGAGGTGCCTGATTTGGCGAAATCGGCGCGCAGGCGGGAGAAATCGATCGCTTCCCTGGTGCAGCCGGGCGTATCGGCCTTTGGATAGAAATAAAGGACAAGCTTGTTGCCTTTGAAATCGTCCAGCGAAACGGTGCCGCCGCCATCCGTTGGAAGGGTGAAGGCGGGTGCCTTCGCACCCGCAACAAGTTCGCGGTCCATGTGCCTTCCTTTCGTCGCTTTCGAGCGGTCATGTCGCCAATGCCACTTGCGTCGGTGGGGCGCAACGGGTTCCGTCAATTTGTGCGGCATGCCGTGCCGAAAGCCCGGAGGGCCGGCCCTAAATTTCGCACGCTGCGTCAGACGAGGGGCGCGATCTAGCGCATGACAGCCAGCGAACACGACCACGGCCAACGTGCCCGCCACGCGATCGCCGTGGGCCATGGGCGCCACCATCGGCACGTGGCTCATGGGCAGTCTCGGCGGCGCTGGACGTGGAACTGGAGATATCTGGAGCGCTGGGCGCTCGATGTCCTGCGCATGCGGCTTGTCCGGCGGCTGTTGTTGGGCGGGGCGATCGTATTCGTTCTTGCGACGATCGTCGTGCTGGGACTGTGGTGGCGCCTTTCGATCGGCCCGATCGAGCTCGACATTGCGACACCCTGGCTCAAGGCGGCGATTGAAGAAAATTTCGGCGGCAACCATAGCGTCGTTGTCGGCGGCACGCAGATCGAGCGCGATGAAAAAGGTCGAACATCGCTGCGCTTGCGCGACATTGTCGTACGCGACCGTGATGGCACAGTCGTCGCGAGCGCTCCAAAAGCGGAGGTTGGGCTATCCGGCCGCAATCTCCTGTTCGGAAGGCTCATCGCGCAAAGCCTCAATCTCGTTGGCGCCGAGATGTCGGTCCGCATTGAAACGGATGGACGCCTGACCGTCTTTGCGGGCGCCGACAAACGGCCGATCGCTGTCGCGACGCCGGTGACAGTACCGCCGGCCAGCGACGCGTCTCCCTCCGCCGATCCGCAAGCTGCGGTGCGCGCGGAATTTGAGAAGCTTGCCGGCATAATGGCATGGATCGATGCGCTCGGTCAGAGTGGTCTCGATGGCCACGACTTGCGCGAGCTTGGACTCAAGAACGGCAATCTTGTCGTAGACGACCGGCGGAATGGCAAGCGTTGGACGTTCGACGGTATCAATGCGAGTCTGACAAGGCCGCGGCGGGGCGGCGTCGTCTTCAAGCTTGAATCCGACAACCCGAAGCGTCCCTGGGTTATCAGCGCGGCCATGCGTCCGCTGGCCGACGGTGTGCGTGCTGTTGGAATTGAGGCACGAAAGGTTTCCACACGCGACATTCTTCTTGCACTGCGCATGAATACGGACGACTTCGACATCGATCTGCCGGTTTCGGCGAGTATTCGTGCCGATATCCTGGCGGACGGGACCCCGCGAAGCGTTCAGGGTCAATTGATTGCAGAGCCCGGCACGATCGTCGATCGGGAGAACGACCAGGTCAGGGTGGACGTCGACCGTGCCGATTTTCGGTTCGGATGGGACGGGCATCGGCATATGCTCGTCGTGCCGTTTCAGATTCAGTCCGGCGGCAATCAATTCACCATGCGCGCGACGCTGGATGCGCCGCCGGACAAGGACGGCGTGTGGACGCTCGACCTGGTGCGCGGCGACGCGGTGATCGATCCAATCATTCTTGCTCCGGGCACGGCATCCGATGACGAGGGCATTGCCATCAATCGGGTCGCGATACATGCGCGCATCGACACCACGAGAAGGCTTATCGATTTGGAGCAGGGTGATTTGAGCCGGATCGACACGCGGCCGTCGCATAATATCGGTCTGGCTGTGACCGGCAGGTTCGATTACAGCGGGTCCGAGCCGCACGTCGCATTTGGCGTCGCGGGCACGCGAATGCCGGTCGCGGCGCTCAAGCGGTTATGGCCGATATTCGCCGCGGTCGACGTCAGGACATGGGTGGAAGAGCATATTTCCGGCGGTACGGTCGAGCGGGTTGTGGTCGCGGGCAACGCACCGCTGGAGGATTTCAAGCACAACGGTCCGCCGACGCCGGAAGATGGCCTGTCGGTCGATATCGAAACAAGCGGTACAACGCTGCGTCCGCTTCCGACTCTGCCGCCGATCCGCGACGCGGACCTCACGGCGCGCGTGACCGGGAGTTACGCGGTCGTCAATGTCGGCCGCGGCACCGTGGAGGTGGCCCCGGGACGCAAGCTCAACCTTGCTGGCGGCGTGTTCGAGGTCCCCGACACGCATCCCAAGCCGGCGCCGGCGCGCGCGAGTTTCCGCATTGATGGGACGGTTCCGGCGGCTGTGGCGCTTTTGTCGAGCGAGGGGCTGCGCGACACAATGGGTATCTCGCTCGATCCGGCATCGACGCGCGGCACGGTTTCCGCTCAAGTTAATGTGAAACTGGCACTGGCGCGGCCAATGCCCGAGGATTCCTCGTCTTATTCGATCAATGCGGATCTGACGAATTTTGCAGCTGACAGGATGCTGCTGGGTCAACGGGTGGAAGCAACGTCGCTGAAGGCCATCGCGACCGCCGACGGCTATCAAATCAAGGGTGACGCGCGGATCAACGGAACTATGGCGTCGATCGATTTGCGCAAGCAGAAAGGCGACGCGGATCCGGAACTGCATCTGCAAGCGACGATCGATGAAGCGGCGCGCCGCCGGCTCGGCTTCGATCTCGGCAGCGCCGTCACCGGCGCCATTCCCGTGAAAGTGGTCGGCCGCATCGGCCGCAACGGCGTCGATGACGGGTTGAGCGTTGAGGCCGATCTGACACCGGTGAAGATCGACAATCTTTTGCCAGGTTGGGTGAAGCCCGCCGGCCGCCCTGAGCGCGCGACCTACACCATGATGAAAACCGGCAAGACGACGCGCCTTGACGACATGAGTATCGACGGCTCCGGCGCGACCGTCCGCGGCTCCGTTGAATTCGACAGCGCAAACGAAATTGTGTCGGCGAATTTTCCCGTTTTTGCCTTGTCCGACGGCGACAAGATGTCTCTCAAGGCCGACCGCTCCAGCGAGGGTGTGTTGCGTGTCACCATGCGCGGGGATGTGTATGACGGGCGCAATTTCGTGAAATCCTCGCTTGCCGGATCGGCGCCCGATAAGAGCAAGCAAAAACAGACGGACCTCGACCTCGACGTCAAGGTCGGAACCGTTGCGGGTCATAATGGCGAAACGTTGCGGGGCCTCGACCTTAAAATGTCCCGGCGCTCCGGTCATATCCGCAGCTTTGTGATGACGAGCAAGATTGGGCGCGACACGCCGCTCAATGGCGATTTGCGCGTGCGCGCGCGAGACAATCATCAGGTCATCTACTTTGAAACTGATGACGCCGGCGCATTGTTCCGGTTCACCGATATGTATCCACGCATGTATGGCGGCCAAATGTGGGTTGCGATGGATCCGCCGACGCAGGAGCAGTCGCCGCAAATTGGAACGCTCTACATCCGCCGTTTCGCCGTACGCGGCGAGCCGACGCTGGAGAAAGTTGTGGCCGGCGCGCCGGGTGCGGCCGGAACGAGCGGTGTAGACTTCAGTGAAATGCGCGCGGATTTCACCCGTTCACCGGGCAAGACGTCGATCCGTGACGGTGTCGTGCGAGGGCCTCTGGTCGGCGCGACAATTGAGGGAAATATAGACTATGTGCGCGATAACGTGCACCTCCGCGGAACTTTCGTTCCATTTTACGGCATCAACAATATGTTCGGACAAATTCCAATTGTGGGGCTGTTCCTCGGCGGTGGAAACAAGGAAGGTTTGCTCGGCATCACTTACGAGGCCGTGGGACCGCCCGGGGCGCCGCGCATCACAGTCAATCCGGTCAGTGCGATTGCGCCCGGTCTGCTGCGCAAATTCATTCCATCCCCCGGGACCTTCGATCCCAATTTCGCGCCGCCGCCGTCGCGGTGAAGCACGCGAGCTATCTCAAGACGCGGCCGAGACTTTGCGCCTTCGCGAACAGAGACTTGTTCACGCGCGTGCCAACCTACTCGGCGTCATGCCCGGCACTCGGGTTCAGCCGTCCCGGAACGACGTATCACTCACACCGGTTTGAGCAGAACGTGCCGTTTCCTGCCGAGCGAAAGTTTTATCACGCCTTCGCGCGTTAAATCCTTCGCTGTCAGCATCATCTTCTCATCGCTGACAGTGCCGTCATTGACCCTGAGCCCGCCGGCCTTCACCTGGCGTCGTGCCTCGCTGTTCGATGCGACAAGCCGCGCCTTGTCGGCGAAGGCGGAAAGAACACCGAGCCCTTTGTCGAGCTCGGCACGCGCGATCTCAATCGTCGGCAGCGTCTCCGCGAATGTGCCTTCCTCGAAGGTCTTGCGCGCGGTCTCCGCGGCCTGCTCGGCGGCGGCGCGGCCGTGCACAAGCGCGGTCGCTTCGCTGGCGAGGATTTTCTTTGCATCGTTGATTTCGTTGCCCTTGAGCGCGGCAAGTCGCCGGATTTCATGGATCGGCAGCACCGTAAACAGCTTGAGAAAACGAACGACGTCACCGTCCTCGGTGTTTCGCCAGTACTGCCAGTAATCATAGGGGCTGACCATGTCGGCATCGAGCCATACGGCGCCGGCTGCAGTCTTTCCCATCTTCGCGCCCGAAGAAGTCGTCATGAGAGGGGCGGTGAGTGCGAACAGCTGGGTGTTCAACATGCGCCGGCCGAGATCGATGCCGTTGATGATATTGCCCCACTGATCGGAGCCGCCCATCTGCAGGATGCAGCCATGGCGCTTCTGCAGTTCGACGAAATCATAGGCTTGCAGGATCATGTAGTTGAATTCGAGAAACGACAGTTCCTGCTGACGGTCGAGGCGCAGTTTCACCGAATCGAAGGTCAACATGCGATTGACCGAAAAGTGCCGGCCGACGTCGCGCAGGAAGTCGATATAGTTCAGTGAATTGAGCCAGTCGGCATTGTTCGCCATGACAGCGTTGCCGCCGGCACCTTCGAACTTGAGAAATTTCGCGAAGATTGCGCGAATGCCTTTGAGATTGTCCTCGATCATCGCATCGGTGAGGATACGGCGGCTTTCATCCTTGCCTGACGGGTCGCCCACGCGGGTGGTGCCGCCACCCATCAGCGCGATCGGTTTGTGCCCGGTCTGCTGAAGCCAATAGAGCATCATGATCGGCAGCAGCGAGCCGACATGCAGCGAAGCGGCGGTGCAGTCGAACCCGATATAGGCGGTAATCGCGCCGGCCCTGGCGCGCGCGTCCAGCACCTCGGGTTCCGAAACCTGGTGGATGAATCCACGTTCCGCGAGAACATTGAGGAAATCCGACTTATAGGCGCTCATAGCTGATGATCTCGCGGCAGATTTGTCGCATCCGTCGGCCGGTGGTGTAACAGGTCCGGCGTCGGATTCAACAATACATGGTCCTGGACAGCGCGGGGCTCGGGATCATGGGCAGGCAGAGCGTGGGTCAACGCCTGGGGCGGTCAGGGCAATCGGGCTGATGAGCGGGACATTGCCCGGCGGCGTCGATGTGGCGTTGATGGAGGCCGACGGCGAAAGCGTTGCCGGTACGCACGGTCAATGATCTGCCCATGGCGTTCCCAAAGACGACCGCTGCGCCAAAGCCACTTGCAGGCGGTGTAGCGGGCGGCCCTAGCGCGTGCGAGGCAGCCGCCGCTTCGGCTTCAGGAAGGCGGCACAGAAAGCAGCGTCGAACAGGCGGTAGTCATTGGTGATTTCCTCGCCCTTTCGGATATCACGACGCGCGACAATGTGACCGTTGCGCCAATGGGTATTGGCGTGATCCGAATGGTTCATGTGGTGATCGTGGTCGATCGTCAGCAGCACTTCGCCGTCGACACGGTATCCATAGTTTCGGATGAAATCGCGCGCCGGCTTGGGGAGCTTGGCGAATTGCTGCGGCGAGTAGACCCGGTCGAAACTTTCGACAAAGCGCCACACGCGGGTACCCTTGCGGATGAATTCGGCGGCGAAGACGCCGAGCCCGTGGATCGGGCTTCTGTCGAGATACGTCTTAACGAGCAGCATGTTCCGTCATCGCGGAATACTATCCGCGCGTCACCATTCCACGCCGAGCACACTCCCGGCGTGACGAATAGTTATGCCGCCGGTTTGCGTTCGGTCTTCAGGCGCTTGTCGAGATAAGCGCTGATCGAAGTGAGCAAAGCTTCCACCTTGCCGTCAAAGAAATGATTGGCGCCTTGCACAACTTTTTGCTCGATGACGATGCCCTTCTGGGTCTTGAGCTTGTCGACCAGCGTGGTGACGTCCTTATGGGGGACGACGGCATCCTTGTCGCCGTGAATGATCAACCCGGATGACGGACAGGGTGCCAGAAACGAGAAGTCGTAGAGGTTGGCCGGAGGACAGATCGAGATGAAGCCTTCGATCTCGGGCCGTCGCATCAGCAACTGCATGCCGATCCAGGCACCGAACGAAAATCCGGCGATCCAGCAGCTCTTGGCCTCGGGATTGATTGTTTGTGCCCAGTCGAGTGCGGCGGCGGCGTCCGATAATTCGCCCTGACCGTGATCAAATGAGCCCTGGCTGCGTCCGACCCCCCGGAAATTGAAACGCAGAGCCGAAAAGCCGCGGTGCACAAAGGCGTAGTAGAGCTGATAGATGATCGGATGATTCATCGTGCCCCCGAATTGCGGATGCGGGTGCAGGACGATCGCGATCGGCGCATTCTTCTGCCGGGCGGGATGGTATCGCCCCTCGATACGTCCGGCAGGACCGGTGAATATGATTTCAGGCATAGCTGTCAACCTCAGACGTCATTACCGCCAGAGCGGCAACACCAGATTTCTTGTGCCCCGGAAAGAACTTACGAAGCGCGAGCCCCTGGATTAGAATTATTCTAATTATATGATTTCCGCTGTTCCCGCCCGCAACACACGCTATAAGGGCGGGGAGATTTCGGGCTTCTTGCACGATCCTGAAGGTAAAAAGCAAGCTTTTTGCAGGGTCTAGAAGCGAAACGGTATCAGGGTATGCATCTGGGCCATGGCTAATCGGGCCTATTTTGATTGGAATGCCACTGCACCCTTGCGGGATGAGGCGCGTTTGGCGCTTTCCGCCGCTCTGGGGCTGACCGGCAACGCGTCGTCCGTCCACGGCGAGGGCCGTGCCGTGCGCCGCCTGCTTGAGGATGCGCGGAGCCAGGTGGCCATGCTCGTCGGCGCCGAGCCCCGGAACGTGACGTTCACCAGTGGCGCAACCGAAGCCAACATGCTGGCGCTGACGCCGCGGGTCGAGGTCGGAGGCCGCAGAGAGCCGCGCGACCGGTTGTTCGTGTCCGCGATCGAACATCCCTCGGTGCTGAGCGGAGGGCGATTCGCAGCCGGGCAGGTCGAAGAATTGCCCGTTACGCCGGACGGTATTGTCGATCTTGCCGCTCTCCCGGCAGCCCTCGTCAGGGCGGAGCGGCCGCTGGTGTCAGTGATGCTCGCGAACAACGAGACAGGCGTCATCCAGCCGATCCGCGCAATCGCCGATCTCGTGCATGCGTCTTCCGGCATCCTCCACGTCGATGCCGCGCAGGGCCCCGGCCGAATTGACTGTGACATGGCCGGGCTCGGCGCCGACATGATGTCGATTTCCTCGCACAAGCTTGGCGGTCCGCAGGGCGCGGGCGCGCTTGTTTGCCGCGGCGACGTCCATATCGCCGACCCGTTAATCAGAGGCGGTGGTCAGGAACGTGGCCTGCGTGCGGGCACGGAGAATGTTGCGGCGATCGCCGGCTTTGGTGCGGCCGCCGCCGTGACCAGGCAGGTCGATGCCGTGCGTGTTGCAGCGCTGCGCGACCGGTTCGAATCGATGCTCAAGCGCGCGACACCGCAGGTAATGATCTTCACCGCCGGGGCGCCGCGGCTTCCCAATACGAGCCTGTTCACGGTTCCCGGGTTAAAGGCGGAAACTGCCGTTATCGCCTTCGATCTCAATGGTGTAGCGGTTTCATCGGGTTCCGCCTGCTCTTCCGGCAAGATCCAGGCATCGCATGTCCTTACCGCCATGGGTGTGGAACCGGCCCTTGCGCGGGGCGCGATACGCGTCAGCTTCGGCTGGAACACCTCTGAATCCGACGTCGAAACCCTGCTCATTGCTTGGAATAAGGTAGTTTCGTCATTACTTAACAAGCAGGCCAATGCCGCCTGAGGCGGCGCAAACCAGGATCGATCGCACCGCAAAAGCGAACCGACCATAACCGACAAATCCAACCCGCGGTCCTTGCAACCGTGAGCGGAGGGAAGAATGCCGGCCGTACAAGAGACCGTCGATCAGGTCCGCCGTATCGACGTTGATCAATACAAATATGGATTCGAAACGTTGATCGAATCCGAAAAGGCCCCGAAGGGCCTTTCGGAAGACACGATCCGTTTCATCTCGGCCAAAAAGAACGAACCGGACTGGATGCTGGCCTGGCGGCTGGAGGCTTATCGCCGCTGGCTGACGATGCGCGAACCGGTCTGGGCGCGGGTCAGCTATCCGAAGATCGACTATCAGGACATCTACTACTACGCGGCGCCGAAAGCATTCAAGGCGCCGAAGTCGCTCGCCGACGTCGATCCGGAGATTCTCAAGACCTACGAGAAGCTCGGTATTCCGCTCAAGGAGCAGGAAATCCTCGCCGGTGTGCGCAAGCAGGGTGAGCCGAGCGCGCTCGATGATGAATCGACCGGCGGTGAGTTTCGCCCGGGCCGGGTCGCAGTCGATGCAGTGTTTGATTCCGTTTCGGTTGCGACCACCTTCAAGGAAGAACTTAAAAAGGCCGGCGTGATCTTCATGCCGATCTCGGAAGCGATCCGCGAGCACCCTGAACTGGTGAAGAAATATCTTGGTTCGGTGGTGCCGACCTCCGACAACTTCTTCGCGACGTTGAATTCGGCGGTGTTTTCCGATGGCTCCTTCGTCTATGTGCCCGAAGGCGTCCGCTGCCCCATGGAGCTGTCCACCTACTTTCGGATCAATGAACGCTCGACCGGCCAGTTCGAGCGCACGCTGATAATCGCCGACAAGGGCGCCTATGTTTCCTATCTCGAAGGCTGCACCGCGCCGATGCGCGACGAGAATCAGCTGCATGCTGCCGTGGTCGAACTGGTCGCACTCGACGATGCGGAGATCAAATATTCGACCGTGCAGAACTGGTATCCGGGCGACGCGGAAGGCAGGGGCGGCATCTTCAATTTCGTTACCAAGCGCGGCGACTGCCGCGGCCCGCGATCGAAGATTTCATGGACGCAGGTCGAAACCGGATCGGCCATCACGTGGAAATATCCGAGCTGCATCTTGCGCGGTGATAATTCGCGCGGCGAATTCTATTCAATTGCGATCTCGAACGGCAGACAGCAGGTCGACAGCGGCACCAAGATGCTGCATCTCGGCAAGAATACTGTCAGCCGCATTATCTCGAAGGGTATCGCCGCCGGAAAATCGAATAATACCTATCGCGGGCTGGTTTCGGCACATCGCAAAGCAAAGGGCGCGCGTAACTTCACCAATTGCGACTCGCTCCTGATTGGCGACGAGTGCGGCGCGCACACCGTCCCGTATATCGAGGCCAAGAATTCGTCTGCAACTTTCGAGCACGAAGCGACAACCTCGAAAATCTCCGAGGACATGTTGTTTTATTGCCGGCAGCGCGGGATGTCCGCCGAAGAGGCGACCGCGCTCGTCGTCAACGGCTTCGTAAGGGACGTGCTGCAGCAGTTGCCGATGGAATTTGCGGTCGAGGCGCAGAAATTGATCTCGATCTCGCTGGAAGGAAGTGTGGGCTGATTGAGATGGCGCAATACTGGTTTAAACCGAAGCAATACGGATACGGCGCGACACCGGCCACCTGGGAAGGCTGGGCCGCGACGGCTGCTTCGATAGCTGCGCTCGCCGGTTCAATGGCCGCGCTGCAGTGGCTCGCCGGCCGCGGCAATCTTGCCGCGTGGCTGATTTGGGCGGTGTTGGTCGCCGCCGGAGTCTGGTGGTTTGCACAATTTACCCGCCGCCGCACCGATGGCGAATGGCGCTGGCGGTGGGGCAACGAGAGTTAGAAAGAGACATCATGGCGTTTCTTGAAGTCAAAGATCTGCACGTCGAGATCCAGGACAAGAAGATCCTCAACGGCCTGACGCTGTCGGTCGAAAAAGGGCAGGTCGCGGCGATCATGGGGCCGAACGGCTCCGGCAAGTCGACGCTCGCTTACGTGCTGGCCGGCAAGGAAGACTACAAGGTCACCGAAGGCGACGTGCTGCTCAATGGCAAGAGCATCCTGGAAATGCCGCCCGACGAGCGCGCCGCCAGGGGCATTTTTCTCGCGTTTCAGTATCCGGTCGAAGTGCCCGGTGTCGCCACCATGACGTTCCTGCGCACGGCGCTCAACGCCCAGCGCAAGAAGCGCGGCGAGGGCGAGCTTTCGACGCCCGAATTCATGAAGCTCGTGCGTGATACGGCGGGGCACCTCGGCATCAATCAGGAGATGCTTCGGCGCGCGGTCAATGTCGGATTCTCTGGCGGCGAAAAGAAACGCAACGAGATCCTGCAGATGGCCGTGCTGCAGCCACGGCTTGCGGTGCTCGATGAAACCGATTCCGGCCTCGACATAGATGCGCTCAAGATCGTCGCGGATGGTGTCAACCGGCTGCGCTCACCTGAGCGCTCGATGGTGGTCATCACACACTATCAGCGGCTGCTCAATTACATCGTGCCGGACGTCGTTCACGTCATGGCCAAGGGCCGGGTCGTCAAATCGGGCGGCAAGGAGCTCGCGCTCGAGCTCGAAGCCAAGGGCTATGCGCAGTTTGCAGGCGAGGCGGCCTGATGAACGCAGATGTCCGCGCGATAAAGACTCCGGCCGAGCAGGCGCTGAATGCGACCTTCGCGGCTGCGCGTGCGTCGTTGCCCGGGAAAGAGGCCGTGGCAAAATTACGTCAGTCGGCCTTCGAGCGGTTCGACGCAGCGGGCCTGCCGCATCGCCGCATTGAGGAATGGAAGTACACCGATCTGCGCGCGCTGATGCGCGACGCAAAGCCGCTGGCGGAGCCGGCTGGAGCGAAAGGAACAATCCCGCCGCTGGCCGGTGTCGACGCGAATATCGTCGCGGTTGTGAACGGGCGGTACGAAGCGGGATTGAGCAATTTCAAGGGCGATGCAAATGTCGAGATTGCCGAACTGTTCGACTTTGCAGGCAGGCAAAGCGGCTACCGGTTCGGCGAAGGTCCCGGAAATGACGACATTGCCGTATCGTTGAATACGGCATTCATGACGGGCGGCGTTGCGGTACGCGTCAACAAAGCTGCGGCGGCGGGCAAACCGTTGCATATCGCCCACGTGTTTTCCGGCAAAACGGCTGCAGCCATGTATCCGCGCTTGGTCGTGATCGTCGAGCCGGGCGCCCGGTTGACGCTGGTCGAAAGCTTTAGCGGCCCGGGGGGCGTCGACTACCAGGTCAATTCTGCGCTTGAACTCGCGATCGGCGAAGGCGCGCGCATCGATCACGTCAGGATCGGCCAGGACGGCAATGCTGCTTTGCGGATTTCGACAATGAGCGTCACAGTCGGAGCCAAAGCCACTTACAACGACTTCACATTCACGATTGGCGGCGCAGTTGTTCGCAATCAGATGTTCGTGCGCTTCGGCGGGGAGGGAACGCACGCTTCCATCGGCGGCGCAACTCTCATCAAGCACCGCCAGCACGTCGACAACACGCTTGTCATCAATCATGCGGCCGGCGGCTGTGAAAGCCGCGAACGGTTCCGGACTGTGCTCGATAATGAAAGCCATGGCGTGTTCCAGGGCAAGATCATTGTCGAACCGCATGCGCAGAAGACCGACGCCAAGATGGCGAGCCACGCGCTGCTGCTCTCCGACGAGGCGGAGGCCGACAACAAGCCGGAACTGGAGATTTTCGCCGACGATGTGCAATGCGGGCACGGCGCGACCGCGGGTGCACTCGATCGTGGCCTCAAATTCTATCTGATGTCGCGCGGCATTTCGGAGAAGGAGTCGGAAGCCCTGTTGATCCAGGCTTTTGTAGGCGAGGTGATGGAGCAACTGGCCGACGAGAAAATCCGCGAACTGCTGATGGGCGCGGCCATCGAATGGCTGGAAACGCGGGGATAGCGATGCATCCGGCGGTCAGCAACGGCTCCTACGACGTCGCGAAAATCCGCGCGGATTTTCCCGCGCTGTCGCTGAAGGTTTATGGAAAGCCGCTGGTTTATCTCGACAATGCCGCATCGGCGCAGAAGCCGAAGGCAGTGCTTGAGCGGCTTGAGCGGGCCTATACCGAGCAATACGCGAACGTGCATCGGGGCCTGCACTATCTCGCGAACGAAGCCACTGAAGCCTATGAGGGCGCCCGCGAGACAGTTCGCGCCTTTCTCAACGCGTCGCGTAAGGAAGAGATTGTTTTCACGCGCAACGCGACGGAAGCGATCAATCTTGTCGCCTATACGTTCGGACGCGAACGCATCAAGTCCGGCGACGAGATCGTGCTTTCCATCATGGAGCACCATTCGAATATCGTGCCGTGGCATTTCCTGCGTGAACGCCAGGGCGCCGTTATCAAATGGGCGCCGATCGATGAGGACGGCAACTTCCTCCTCGATGAATTCGAGAAACTGCTCACGCCGCGTACCAGGATGGTTGCGGTTACACATATGTCGAACATGCTTGGCACGGTTGTGCCTGTGAAAGAGATCGTGCGGCTGGCACATGCACGCGGCATTCCCGTGCTGATCGACGGCGCGCAG
>DATEKG010000038.1:0-3913 GCA_035277565.1 Pseudolabrys sp. | reverse complement strand
CAGAGCAACGGCTGTCGCGCGGGGTCGTTCATCAGTTTGTGCCGCTCGACGTCCCGCGATTTGTGCGCCGTTTCCTTGATCACTGGCGTCCCGACCTCGCTTTATTTGTTGAGTCGGACTTGTGGCCGAACACGATTGTCGAAACTTCGGCGCGCGGCATACCCATGGTCCTGGTCAATGGCCGTCTATCGGAAGAATCCTTCCGGCGCTGGCGGCGTCTCCCGCGTTCGATTGCGCATCTTCTTCTGCAGCTGGATTTATGCCTCTCCGGCACCACTGCCGATGCCAGACGCTTCAGTGAGCTTGGTGCCGCACAGGTCGCAACGACGGGCAATCTGAAGCTGGATGTTCCCGCACCGCCTGCGGACCGGGCGGCGCTGGACGCGCTGCGAACCGCGGTCGGGGACCGCCCGGTCATTGCGGCCGCGTCCACCCACGCCGGCGAGGAAGAGGCAATGGTCGCGGCCCATGTGAGGCTGCGGAACACATTTCCGGGGCTGTTGACGCTGATTGCACCGCGCCATCCTGAGCGCGGGCCGGCTGTTGTCGGTGCCGCGACGGCGGCCGGACTGAGCGCGGCATTGCGCTCGCAGGGCGAACTGCCGAAGCGCGGCACGGCCATCTATGTTGCGGATACTGTCGGCGAGCTGGGACTGATCTATCGCGTGGCGCCGGCCGTTTTCATGGGCGGCTCTCTTGTAAAACATGGCGGGCAAAATCCGATCGAGGCCGCAAAGTTGCGGACCGCCGTGCTGCACGGGCCGCATGTCTGGAATTTCGCTGAAATTTATGCCGCGCTCGACAGCGCGCGAGGCGCGGAGGTCGTCGACAATTTCGACCGCCTTGCCGCACAATTTGCAGACTGGCTGACGGATCCCGACGCATGTTCGCGCGTCGCCGAAAGCGGCCAGCGCATTGTCGAGGAACTCGGAGGCGCGCTCGACCGCACAATGGCTTCGCTTGACCCTTATCTCATGCAGCTACAGCTGCACGAGCGGGCGCGCCATGCGTGAGCCGGCGTTCTGGTGGCGGCAAGCCGGCATATGCTCGGCGCTGCTGAAGCCTTTGTCTTTCGCCTATGGCACCATTGCCGGCCGACGGATGGCGATGACCGGCGCTGCGGCCAGGATGCCGGTCATCTGCGTCGGCAATTTTACCGTAGGCGGAGCCGGAAAGACGCCGACGGCAATCATGCTCGCGAGGATGCTTTCTCACACAGGGCAACGTCCCCTCTTTTTAAGCCGCGGGTACGGCGGCGCCGTATCGGGACCAAAGCTCGTTGACCTGCAGGCCGACACGGCCCGCGATGTCGGTGACGAGCCGCTGCTTCTGGCACGCACGGCGCCGACAATTGTTGCCCGGGATCGAAGCGCTGGCGCGGCCCTTGCCCATGCACAGGGCGCCACCGTCCTGATCCTGGATGACGGGCTGCAGAATCCTTCGTTGACGAAAGACATCGCGATTGCGGTGGTCGACGCGCGGCGCGGGATTGGCAACGGACTGATCTTTCCGGCAGGCCCTTTGCGCGCGCCGCTCGAAGCGCAGCTTTCGCGCACGCACGCACTCCTGGTGATCGGCGGCGGCGATGGCGCCCGCCAGATGATCGCCAAAGCGCACGCGCACGCGATTCCGGTATTCAATGGTCATTTGGCGCCAAATGCCGGGGCCGTTGAGCCTTTGCGCGCGCGTCGCGCCCTCGCCTTTGCCGGCATTGGCGATCCGGAGAAATTCTTCGCGACTGCCGAAGCCGCCGGTATCGTAGTCGCGCAGCGCCGCGGATATTCCGATCATCACCGCTATTCGGCCGCAGAAGCCGCCGATCTCATCGCGCAGTCTCAACGCGATGATCTGTTGCTGCTGACGACCGAAAAGGATCGCGCGCGAATGACCGGAGAACCGCAGCTGGAAACGCTTGCCGCGCAGAGCCTTGTCTTGGCGGTGTCGCTGACACTCGATCGGCCGGACGACCTTTTGGCTCTCGTCAAGTCGAGAATCGCCCGCTAGCTACCGGCTGCCTTGCTCGCGCCACCGTTGCAGGACCGCTTCCGGCGTTGCGTAGGCTTCCTGAAGGTCGACGCTCCAATATTTGAGCTCTTCAAGCGGGATCGGCACGCCCGTCACCGCACAGCGCACGAATGCCCCCGGCCGTACGACACGAAAATCTCCATCGAGGTATTTCACCTCCGCTTCACCGCTCATTGGTGACGACCGGTCGTAGCGATTAAGCAAATTTCGTCTCCGTTCCGGACCGAACCTGCCCTTCAAACATAGTCAATCGTTCCCACCGGCGAAACCCTCGATTTCACGAACCGAACAGGCTTCCCTGGCCTCCGGAACCGCCCTCGCCGCCGCGAAAGCGCGTCCGCGGTTTCACAGCACGTTCCGGCACGCTTTCACCGTCGGCAGTCGCCCCGATGCGGCCATCGGATAACTCTATATCCAGGTGCGCGCCGGGCAAAACGGAAGCGGCCGTTCGCAGCGGGCGCCCGGCGGCATCACGAACAAGAGCATAGCCGCGCGCAAGCACGCCGCGATAGGAATAGGCGGTCAGCAGCTGCGCCGCGCTGTTCAGCCTCTGCATGCGCCGGTCCCTGTATACCGCAAAGGCGCGCGATGCGCGGTCGCCGAGTCCCGCAGTCTGTTCCCTGCATCGATCAATGCGGTGAGCGAGCAGTCGCGGCGACAGACGCGATGCCGCGCGCGTGAGATGCGTGTGATGGATTTGCGCATTCGCCCGCAAGGCGCGCGGCAATCGGCCGGCACAAGCGTCGAGCCTCTGACGCGGTGCTGCGAGCAGTGTGTCGAGCCCCGGCAAAGCGCGTGAGAGCAAATTCAGTTCCTTGCGGTGCCGTTCGACATTGCGTTTCCAGCACGCGAACTTGCGGGAACCGAGGTCGTCAAGTGTGGCTATCAGGTCGGCGCGCACCGGCACTGCCATTTCCGCCGCGGCAGTCGGCGTCGGGGCGCGGCGGTCGGCGGCAAAGTCGATCAGCGTCACGTCGGTTTCGTGGCCGACCGCGGAAATAATCGGGATCATGCTTGCTGCGGCGGCGCGAACCACAATTTCTTCGTTGAATGACCACAGGTCTTCGAGAGAGCCGCCGCCGCGGGCGACAATGACAAGGTGCGGGCGCGGAAGCGAGCCACCCTCGGGCAGTGCATTGAAGCCTTTTATCGCGCTCGCAACTTCGGCTGCGGATGTATCTCCCTGGACGCGCACCGGCCACACGAGCACCCGGCGCGGAAACCGACCCTCAAGACGGTGAAGAATGTCGCGGATCACCGCGCCCGTGGGTGACGTGACCACCCCGATCACATCGGGAAGGAAAGGCAGCAACTGCTTGCGTGCCTCGTCAAACAGTCCTTCCGCGGCGAGTTTTTTCTTGCGCTCCTCCAGCAACTTCATGAGCGCACCGATGCCCGCAGGCTCCAGGCTATCGATCACGATCTGGTATTTGGACGAACCCGCGAAGGTGGTGAGCTTGCCGGAAACGATAACGTCGAGCCCTTCTTCGGGCCGCACACGCATGCGGCCAAAGGTGCCTTTCCAGATCACCGCCTCGAGGACAGCTCTGTCGTCCTTGAGACGGAAGTAGACGTGGCCTGATGGCGAGGGACCCTTGAATCCGGAAACCTCGCCGCGCACCCGCACATAGCCGTAGGCATCCTCGACCGTGCGCCTGAGCGCGGCCGAAAGCTCGGACACTGTCCATTCCACAATGTTATTCAGGGCCTGCTCCGCCATTCGATCGAATCTCTTGCGAGGGTGAGACGCCATGCTACACCAATCGGCGATGATCCACTAAAGGCCCTGTGCCCGCCCATGAACATCCTGATTCTCGGCTCCGGCGGACGCGAGCACGCGCTGGCCTGGAAAATCGCCGCCAGTCCGCTTACCGACAAGCTTTACTGC
>DATEKG010000037.1:0-4979 GCA_035277565.1 Pseudolabrys sp. | reverse complement strand
GCGGCCGGCAGCGCGTCGGACGCGCTCGCCAAGCGCGCACGCAAGGCCGGCCTGGTCCGCCAAACCGGCGACAACGCGTTCCACGTCAAGTCCGGCCCGGAGACGGTGCATTGGGGCTACCTATGGAGTGCCGCCGAGCCGGTCCTGCGCGTCAAGCCGGGCGCGACCGTGACCATCGACACCGTCTCGCATGAAGGGCTTCTTGCGGATCAGGGAGACCCCACAAGCTTCTTCAAGCGCTTCGGCATTCCCAAGGCCGAGATTCTGGCCGACGCCGTGGCGATCTACGCCAAGGTGCAGCATTCGGGCGCCGGGCCGCATATCGTCTCCGCGCCGGTTTATGTCGAGGGCGCCGAACCCGGTGACGTGTTGGCCGTGCACGTGCTATCGGCCGAGCCACGCGTGCCCTACGGCGTCAATTCGGCGCGCATGGGCAAAGGCACGCTGCCGGCCGATTTCACCCTCAACCGCAGCCTGGTCATCCCGTTCGACATGGAGGCGCGCGTCGCCCGCTTCACGCCTGGCATCGCGATTCCGCTCAAGCCGTTCTTCGGTATCATGGCAACCGGGCCGGCCTTGACTCTGGGCAAGCTCAACTCGGTGCCGCCCGGCCCCTACGGCGGCAACATCGATTTGAATGAACTCACTGCCGGCTCGACGCTTTATCTTCCGGTGCATGTTCCAGGGGCGCTGTTCATGACCGGCGACGGCCACGCCGCGCAGGGCGACGGCGAGGTCAATCTGACGGCGATCGAGACGTCGCTCACCGGCACCTTCCGGCTCGACCTGCTGAAGCAGAAATTCTGGAACCTGCCGCGCGCCGAAACTCCGACTCACTGGATTTGTTTGGGATTGCACGAAAGTCTCGACGAAGCGATGCGGATCGCCGTGCGCGAGACGGTCAAGTTCCTCGGCGAGGTGCACGGCCTCGATCCGGCCGACGCTTATGCGCTGGCTAGCGTCGCGATCGATTTCGAGGTCACGCAAAACGTCGACGGCGTCAAAGGCATCCACGCCATGATCCCGAAAGCGATCTTCAACGAGCGAAGCCACGCCCCATCACGGCAGAGCGGCAACCGAGTACGAAATGCATGATTCATACTGAGTTGCTGTCATCGAAGGCCTGAACCGCGATCATTGCATGTTGCCTTTCGTCCAGCGGGGACTGCTGACAATTGCCAGTTACCCCCCGTCACTGTAGACAGCGTCCTCCACGCTCAGCGACAAAGATGGTGATAACGAGTCGTTGCTGGCATCCACCGCGACGAGGTCATTCCTTTGGCGATAACGCGCGAATCCAGCAAGCAGCCCTATTCCTTCTTCGTCCTTCTATGGCTATGCGGGATCTGCCTGCGGGTTCCCGTGCTGGCGATACCGCCGGTCCTGCCGCTCTTGCACGCCAGCCTGCATTTATCGGAAGCGGACGTCGGCTGGCTCTCGAGTCTGCCGCCGATGCTGCTGGCCTTTGCTGCAGTGCCGGGTTCGTTGATCATCGCCCGTTTGGGTTTGGTGCCGGCCCTGTTGATCGGCCTTTTGCTTGACGCGGTGGGCGCCGCATCGCGGGGGCTCAGCGGAAGCCTGTGGTTCCTTTGCATTGCGACCGTGGTGATGAGCGCCGGCGTCGCCATCGTGCAGACGGTTATGCCGCCGCTCGTGCGCGATCGGCTTCCCGAGCGAATTGGCTCTGGCACAGCGATCTATACCAACGGTCTGCTGATCGGCGAACTTCTCGCCGTCGCGCTCACAGTTCCTATTGTCTTGCCGATGGTTCACGACAGTTGGCGGTTGGGCCTCGTGGTCTGGTCGGTGCCTGTGTTTGTTACAGCGATGCTCGTCTCAATATGGCTGGTGCCCAAAAGAGCCGCGCTCGTCCGCCCACTGGGCGCGGATTCCGTCCTCGCTGATCCAGCCCCTAAGCGAACTGAGCAACGCAGCATCGCCGCATGGTGGCCGAATTGGCGAAATCCGCTGATTTGGCGGCTCGGCTTAATGGTCGGCTGCGTCAATGCGATGTACTTCGTCATCAACGCGTTCTTGCCGGACTACGTTATTGCTAGTGGCCGGCCGGATCTGGTCAGCAGCGCGCTCACCGCCCTCAATCTCGCACAGTTGCCGGCTGCGTTCCTGATGTTGCCGCTCGCGCAACGGCTCTTTTCCCGACCGTCTGCCTACATGACTACCGGCTTTTTGTCGTTTGCGAGCATCGTCGCCATGCTGCTCATGCGAGGACAATGGATCGTCTTTTGGTCCGGCGTGTTCGGCTTCACCGATGCGGTGACACTGATTATGGCGTTCGCGCTGCCGTCAGCTCTGAGTGTGCCCGCTGATGTTCCGCGCACGACAGCTGGCATGTTCACGATCAGCTACAGTTTCGCGATGACGCTGTCCTGGATCGTGGGATGGCTGTGGGATTTAACCAAGGCACCGATCGTGGGCTTTGTGCTGATTGCCCTATGTGGCCTTGTGATTATGGCCATGTCGTCGATCGCTAGGCATGCCAATCAGCCGTCGGCTGTTCCTGCGGCCGATTGAGCATCTGCGCGCACAGGCCATAGGATCATCGGCCGCCACTAGCAATCTTAGAAATGGATTTCGTCGCATGCCCTCGCGACCGCGGTCGCCATTTCGACGGCACTTGGCGCGCGAATCTGTCCGGCGGAAGTAACCGCAATCCGGCTTGAGCGGGCCACGAAGCTGAAGCCGCGCCGGCGCGCGCGAGCGAACCAATGGCACGCGGGGCGAAAAAAAACGCTTGCAGCCCGCGTCGGGTGCGCTGTAGTGTGAAATTAAATATTTTTCGTTTCTGAACATGAGCCGGTCACGAGAGCAGCTGTGACGGCCGCTAGGAAGGAGAGGGCAATGCTCGATTTTCAGACCGGAGCGCCAAAGGCGGTGACGTCGGCGATTTGGCCACGAACTGACTACAGCCGCGTCCCCTATCGGCTCTATCACGACCCGGCGGTCTATGAACTCGAGCTGCAGAAGATCTTTGCCGGCCCGACCTGGAGCTTCATTGGGCTCGAAGCCGAAGTGCCGAAGGTTGGCGACTTCCGGGCAAGCTACATCGGTCGGACGCCGATCATCTTCAATCGCGATGCGGATGGCCAGATCAAGGCCTTCGTCAATCGTTGCGCGCATCGCGGCTCAATGGTCCGGCGCGAACTCTCCGGCAACGCTGACACGCATACGTGCATCTACCACCAATGGTGCTTTGCGCGGGATGGAAAGTTGCTTGGCGTACCCTTCCGGCGCGGCATCAAAGGCCAAGGCGGCTTCGGCAAGGACTTCGATACGGCGAACCACGGCCTCCGGCAGGTACGCATAGCCAGCGTCTACGGGGTCTTGTTCGGCTCGCTGTCGAACGAGGCCGAGCCGATCGACAGCTATCTGGGGGAAAAAATGCCCCCCTATCTGAAGCGCATTTTCGACCACCCGATCCGCGTGCTCGGCTATCACCGCCAGCGCATTCGCGGCAATTGGAAGGCGTACATTTGCAATCCGCGCGATAACTATCATGCGAGCCTGCTTCACGACTTCTTCCGTACCTATGGCCTCGATCGCACGAGCCAGATCGGCGGCGTGACAATGGACGTGAGGCATCGGCATTGCGTCACGTGGGGACGCACAGAAGACGAGACGTCCCACGCGCGGTCTCGTGAAACCTACGCCAGCGAAAACGTCGCGGGTTCGGGCCTCACGCTTCGCGAGCCGTCGATCTCCGAGTACAAGCCCGATCGGCTGGGCGATTTGAGCGTGGCAATCCTGTCGATCTTCCCGACCTGCATCATCCAGCAGATCGGAAACAGCATCGCGGCACGCCAAGTCCGGCCCCGCGGTCCTGATGAGTTCGAGATCTTCCAGACCCTCATCGGCTATGAAGACGATTCTCCCGAACTGACGTTGCATCGCATTCGTCAGGATAATGTCGTCGGGCCTGCCGGCCTGGTCTCGATGGAAGACGGCGAGGCGGTCGAAATCGCGCATCGGGCATCGAAACATGAACCGGAGAGCGCTGCCGAGGTCGTTGAGCTTGGCGGGGCTGGTCCGATCTCGGACCGTGACTACCGTGCGAACGACGTCACCGTGCGCGGCTTCTGGTCATACTATTCCGAGCTGCTCGGCATTGAGCCGCCGGGAGCCGAGCGATGAGCGCTGATCTTCTCGACGTCTGCGGTTTGTTGGCGGATTATGGATGGTTCGCGGACAACGGAAAGTACGACGAATGGCTGGGCTTATTCGCCAAAGACTGTTCGTACAAGATTGTGCCGAAGGAAAACGTTGATCGCGGTCTGCCAGCAGGACTGATCTACTGCGACTCGCGTGCGATGCTCGAGGACCGCATCGAGACGCTCCAGAAGGTGAGCAAATATAACATCCACACGGACCGACACATCATTGGCTTGCCGCGTATCACGAAGGTTGACCGGGATACTCTGCTCGTCGAAGCGCCGTTCAGCGTTTTCCAGACCGAGCAGGAAGGTGATACGCGACTGTTCGCAACAGGGCTCTATCGTGATCAGTTACAGCGGAATGGCAAGGGGCTGAAGGTCAGTCAGAAGTTGGTGGTGCTGGACTCCTTTGCGATCCCGACCCTTCTCGCGACGCCGCTGTGAGTGATCAGGAAGGAGCTGGCGCGAGGAGACGCTGAACGAGGCACCGTAACCAACAAGTCTCCCGCGCCTTCATTCATCGGACTGGGTTTCGCCACAGAAGTTCCAGATCAAAGCAACCGTCGAGAAACGGGCACCTATGTCTACGAACTCTCCACGCATTGCCGGTCGCCATTTCCTTAATATTCCCGGGCCAACGCCGGTGCCGGATCGCATCCTGCGCGCGATGGACATGCCGGTGATCGATCACCGCGGGCCGGAATTTACGCGGCTGTGCCGGCGTGTGCTCGACGGCATCAAGACGATCTTCAAATGCGCGGGGCCGGTGATCATCTATCCGGCCTCCGGAACGGGCGCCTGGGAGGCTGC
>DATEKG010000036.1:0-7883 GCA_035277565.1 Pseudolabrys sp. | reverse complement strand
GTCGGGATCACACCGAGCGCCCGCCGTGAGGCGGGCGTTTTATTTTACCGGCGCGCGCCGGGCGCAGGTATGAAAACACTTCCGCGCCGGCCGGATGAATTTCACCGATGGTATGTCGATGTTCCTACCGTTGCGACATGGCCACAGACGGATCGAAGAATTGTGTCAACAAGTTCCAACTTGGGGATAGCTGCAATTTCGACACAAAAAGAACGAGCGCGGCCTATTTTGATTGGGTTCGGCCACCGGCGTCACCCCGCCGATGGCCGTCTTCGAGGGCCGCCGTTCCAGGAACGCGCGGCCCTTTTTTTCGGACGCGCTGTTCGGCGTCCGAAAAATTCTGAAACCCCAGCCCGTGATTACGATGGCCAATGAATAGAGCCGCATTTGTGGTCTTGATGTGACATATGGAACCGGAAGTTTCTTTTGCCGCAGCTTGTGCACAGGCAAGGCGGCTTGTGCACAGACAAAAACTTGATTGCGCCGCAATCAAGCAAATGTGATCGTCGCGTCTTCGAGTGCGATGCCCTTGAGCCGCGAGGTCCATGTTTCGCCGGCCTTGACCGGCTGGGCGAGCGTCAGCGTGCCGGTCGAAATGATTTCTCCGGCCGCGAGCGGCGGGTTGTCTGAATCCCGCACGAGCAACTCCATGATGTACCGGATTGTCGACACGGGCCCTTCGAGGAGATCGGCGGCGCGGCCGCTAACCTTCAGCGCGCCATTACGGAAAAGTGCGACGTCGAACTTCGTCAGCGCCGTCAGCCAATCGTCTGCGCGTGCGCCGATCGGGTGGCGGCGCCCGATCAGCAACGCGCCATGCAGAGCATTGGCGATGACGGTATCGGGAGCCGCAAACACCCAGCCCGGAAAAATCGACTGCACGATCTCATAGCCGTGCGCCACCCAGGCAATGCATGAGAGCAGGGTCTCGTCGTCCATTCCGGGCGATGGTGCGCGCGCGAGAGCGAAGATGATTTCCGGTTCGATCTTCGGCGCGCTGTAGGGTGCAAGCGGGAATGCGGTCGTCGAAAAATCGGCAAGATCATGCACCGTGCGGTCGTAGATGTAACCCCAGTTCGGTGCGCGCACGCCGTAGGTGGCCCACATCGCGCGATTGGTGAAACCGATCTTGCGGCCGACGCACCTGTAGCCTTGCGCGATGCGCCTCTCGTTGGCGAGCGCAGTGATGCGGCAGGCGTCGTCGAACGTCAGGCCCGGGTAGCGGGCTGTGAAAGGCTCGATACGCCGCGCACCGGTGTTGAACGCGGCGGCGGCCTCGTCCGCAATTCCCTGAAGGATTGCGGCGTCGATCGTCGTGCTCGTCTTTGCGGGTTGCCGCATGCGTCCGATCCTCGCGCCTGTACTATACGATAAACGCAAAGGCAAAATACGTCATGCTTGCATGGTGAGAGACTGTTAGAGGACCTTTGTCTTGTTGCGGCTGCGCACGGGACCAAAAGAAAAGACCGCCGCGTGCGGCGGTCTTCCAGTCGGCGGCGATCTGCGCAGACAGCTCAGGCCAAGGCCCCCACAGCCCTGCTTTTCTTCTTCTTGCGACGCGCGAAGTATCCGAATACGCCAAGGCCACTTGCGAACATCGGCAGCGCGGCGGGGAGCGGTGTCGCGCCGGTACCTGCAATCACGGTCGCATCGGCGGTGCTGACAATCTGGTCATCGGAATTAAACAGCGTGAGTGTGAAGAGATACGTATCATTCGCGAGCGGATCGAACCCCAGCGGTACGCCAAAGAATGCAAGGTTCTCGCTGTTCTGTGCTGCCCAAGCAGTGGTGGAGTCTGTGGGATTTTTTGTTCCGGTACCCGTTCCGCCCCAAAGGTCGTTGTCAAGAAGTTCAACCGAAAGCGACAGCGGGACACCGTTGCCGACGTTTTGAATGTCGAGTGTTGCGTGGCCTTGGCTGAGCAGGCGGGTGCTATTGGTGGCGCCATCCGCCCGAAGGTTGATCGAAAACTCGATATTCCAGAGCGCGCAATGGCCGGTGCAGGAATCGGTGGGCGTTGAATAAAAGCCGGTGTTCACGTGATAAGTGCTGGAACTGGCATCGGGTATGACCTGAGCGCCCTTGCGATATTGGACTCCAAGTCCGAGCTCGATCCCATTCAGAAGCGTGCCTGTGAAATCAGTGTTGGGGTTACCTGTACCCGCGTACACGCCAGGAGCGGCCAACGGCGAGTCAAAGAACGTGTTCGCCTGCGCACCGCTTTCGAAAGCCGCGGCTATGACGCCGGCGGCGAAAAGTTTCAGTGATGTTCCGGAAAAAGATTTGTATGCCGTCCCCACGGCAGCCTCCCGCGATTCTTGTTGCCACTCAAAAGAACTAGCAGGTAGTCGGCGACCGGCAATAAAGTTTTCCACACGTAACTAATTTCGCGAATAATTTATGATCTGATTGGGTGAACCAATCGACGCGCACTAATACGCGGCAATAATCCGGCGCAGCAATGGCGTATGGTTCCGGGTCGCGCGCGGTTTGCAGCGACCGATCTGTGCACTCGCTTCGATATCCGTGAAAGCGGAGCGACGATTGTGAACTCGCCAGCGCGCCGCGCGTCGCGGATCCTTGGGCCATGACGCGGGCGTGTTTTCCCAGTGGACCGTGGAACTCGTCATCCCGCGCCCCTGCATCCAGAACACGCCCTTATGCGTTAATGCGTCGAAACTGAAACCGGAGTTTTGTCATGCGTTTTGTCCTGTGCATCGTTGTCGCCGCACTGCTGCCTGCGTCCGCCCTGGCGGCGAAGAGCGGCGTGTCCATGAGCCTGTCGCGCGCGCAGGCCGCCGCGGCGAAGGGTGACCAGGAGGCTGCGGCAGCAATCAGGACGACAACCACTCACGAGGCGTGCCTGAGCGGGTGCGCCAATCGGGGTCACTCGAAAGCTGAATGCAGCCACGCGTGCCGGCCGGGTCTTTGTCACCCGGGCGCGGAGCAGCCTTATTGTGTGTCGGAGTAGGGCGGTCGATCAGGACCTGTCGTGACGCCCATTCAGCACGTCGCTCACGGCATTTCCGACGATCCTCGGGAGAGATGTGATCAGGCTGTCCACTTTTGACGCCAAACCGTCGACCCTACCTGTTAGGCCACCGACCCTGCCTGTTAGACTGTCGACCCTGCCTGTCAGGCTGTCGACCTTGGCTGTTAGGCCGTCGACCCTACCTGTTAGGCCCTCCACCCTGCCTGTTAGGTTGTCGACTTTTGACGCCAAACCGTCGACCGTGCCTGTTAGGCTGTCGACCTTGCCTTCGACGCCGTCGATTCGCGTTCCCAAAGAAATCTCGATCTTCTTCAGTCCCGCCTTCAACTCAGCCAGGTCGTCACCATTGCGTCGAGTGTGCTCGAGAATATGGCGAGTCACCATCTTCTCACCCTCAACTTCGCGTTCGAGAACGGAAACTTTGTCCCTTTCATCCTGTTCACCATTGCTCATGCAAGCTCTTACCTATTGCAATTATCGGTATTTATAATACTATTACTCGCACGTAGGTTGTGGGTATGGTCAAGTTCGATAAGCGCCTTGAGGGGATGCGGAATAACCCCAAGAACTGGCGAATCGAGGATGTCGAGGCGGTTTGCGGCACTTATCAGTTAGCGTATTCGCCGCCCAAGAAAGGCAGCCACGCAAATATTTCAGATCCGTTGGTCCAGGAAATCCTTACGGTACCTTTTGCAAGGCCGATTAAGGCTATCTACATTAAGAAGTTGGTAGCCCTTGTGGATGATGTTCTGACGGCGAGAGAATCTGCGAAAGCTTTTGAAGAGAGGCTACGGTCCGTTGGTCTGGGTAAGAGTGGGGAGTGAAGAGCCATGAACGTTCTTGACTACCCTATCCAGGTTGAGCGGCTCTCCGAGGAAGAAGGTGGCGGATTTGCCGCCTATGCTATCGACCTTCCTGGCTGCATGTCAGATGGCGACACTCAAGAGGCCGCCATTGAGAATGTGCGCGACGCCATCTCCGAATGGATCGAGCAGGCGACCGCCATGGGCCGCAAGATCCCGCCTCCCACTCAGCTGCGCCGGTGGGCGTAGCATTACGGTTCGTATTTCGTCCTGATCGCGACTGTGCGCATCCCGAATCCGTAATCGCCACCGCGCACCACCGGCTGATTACTCCGCCGCCTCGACGCGCTTCTTCCGTCGCGGCGTGGCGCGGCCGAGAACCGGCGCAAGGAATTGCCCGGTATAACTCCGCTTCGCCTTAACGATGTCTTCCGGCGTGCCGGCCGCGACGATCTCGCCGCCGCCGTCGCCGCCTTCGGGGCCGAGGTCGATCACCCAGTCGGCGGTCTTGATCACTTCGAGATTGTGCTCGATGACGACGACCGTATTGCCGCCTTCAACCAGCTCGTGAAGCACTTCAAGCAGCTTGGCAACATCGTGGAAGTGCAGGCCGGTGGTCGGTTCATCCAATATGTAAAGCGTGCGGCCGGTTGCCCGCTTTGAAAGCTCTTTGGCAAGCTTCACGCGCTGCGCCTCGCCACCGGATAGCGTCGTCGCCTGCTGGCCGACATGGATGTAATCGAGGCCGACGCGGTGCAGCAGCGCCAGCACGTCGCGCACGCGCGGCACCGCCTTGAAGAATTCGAGTGCCTCTTCAACCGTCATATCAAGGACGTCGGCGATCGACTTGCCCTTGAACAGGACTTCCAGGGTCTCGCGGTTATAGCGCTTGCCCTTGCAGACGTCGCAGGTGACGTAGACGTCGGGCAGGAAGTGCATCTCGATCTTGATGACTCCGTCGCCCTGGCAGGCCTCGCAGCGGCCACCCTTGACGTTGAAGGAGAAGCGGCCGGGTTCGTAGCCGCGCGCCTTGCTCTCCGGCAGGCCGGCAAACCATTCGCGGATAGGCGTGAAGGCACCGGTGTAGGTGGCCGGGTTCGAGCGCGGCGTGCGGCCGATCGGCGACTGGTCGATATCGATGATCTTGTCGATATGCTCCAGCCCCTCGATGCGTTCGTGAGGGGCGGGCGCGAGCGAGGCGCCGTTCAATTTGCGCGCGACGGCATTGTAGAGCGTGTCGACCAGCAGCGTCGATTTGCCGCCGCCGGATACGCCGGTGACGCAGGTGAACAGCCCGATCGGAATCTCGGCGGTGATATTTTTCAGATTGTTGCCACGGGCATTCACCACCTTCAGCGTTCGCCGCGATGGCGGCCGCCGCTCGGGGATCGGCACGCTCAATTCACCGGAGAGATATTTGCCGGTCCAGGATTTCGACGCGCCAATGAGATCGTCGACCTGGCCTTCGGCGACGATGTGGCCGCCGTGGATGCCGGCGCCGGGGCCGATATCGAGCACGTGGTCGGCGGTGCGGATGGCATCTTCATCATGCTCGACCACGATCACGGTGTTGCCGAGGTCGCGCAACCGCTTCAGCGTTTCAAGCAGGCGCGCATTGTCGCGCTGGTGCAGGCCGATGGACGGTTCATCGAGCACATAGAGTACGCCAGTGAGGCCGGAGCCGATCTGCGAGGCCAGACGGATGCGCTGGCTCTCGCCGCCGGAGAGCGTGCCCGAGGCGCGCGACAGGGTGAGATAATCGAGCCCGACATCGACGAGGAAGCGCAGCCGCTCGCGGATCTCCTTGAGCACGCGCACGCCGATTTCGTTCTGCTTGGCACTGAGTTGCGCGGGCAATTCAGTGAACCATTCGCCGGCGCGCTTTACCGAAAGATCGGCGATCTCGGCGATGTTCCTGTCCGCGATCTTGACGCACAGTGCCTCGGGCTTGAGCCGCGCGCCATGGCAGGCCTTGCACGGCACGTCGGTGAAATATTTCTGCAGGTCCTCGCGCGCCCATTCGCTTTCGGTCTCGCGGAAGCGGCGCTCGAGATTGGTGATGACACCCTCGAATGGCTTCTTGGTGGTGTAGCCGCGAAGCCCATCGTCGTACACGAACTTGATGTCGTCCTCGCCGGAGCCGTAAAGGATCGCGTCCTGCGTTTTTTTCGGCAGGTCCTTCCATTTGGCATCGAGCGAGAAGCGATAGTGCCTGGCGAGCGCGTCGAGCGTCTGGATGTAATAGGGCGAGGATGATTTCGCCCAGGGCGCGATCGCGCCCTTGCGCAGCGTGGCGTCGCGGTCGGGGATTACGAGGTCGGCGTCGATATGCTGCTCGACGCCGAGACCGCCGCATTCCGGGCAGGCGCCGAACGGATTGTTGAACGAAAACAGCCGCGGCTCGATTTCCGGAATGGTGAAGCCGGAGACCGGGCAGGCGAATTTCTCGGAGAAAATGAGGCGTCTCTCTGCGGCGGCCGCGGCCGCGGCGAGCTTTGTCCCGACCTTTCCTTTGTCATGGCCGGGCTTGTCCCGGCCATCCACGCCTTCTCTTTTTGAAGAAAGACGTGGATCACCGGGACTCGCGCCTTCGGCGCGGCCCGGCGATGACGGAGAAAGGGAAGCGCTCGCGTCCGCCAGCTCCACGACCGCGAGACCGTCGGCGAGCTTGAGGCTCTGCTCGAGCGAGTCCGCGAGCCTGGTCGCGATGTCGCTTTTGACCACCAGGCGGTCGACCACCACGTCGATGTCGTGGGTGAATTTCTTGTCGAGCGGCTTGGCCTCGCCGATCTCGTAAAACGCGCTGTCGATCTTCACGCGCTGGTAGCCCTTGCGCAGAAATTCGGCGAGCTCCTTCCTGTATTCGCCCTTGCGGCCGCGCACGACCGGCGCGAGCACATAGATGCGCGTGCCTTCGGGCAGTGCCAGGACCCGGTCGACCATCTGCGACACGGTCTGGCTTTCGATCGGCAGGCCGGTTGCCGGCGAATAGGGTATGCCGACGCGCGCCCAGAGCAGGCGCATGTAATCGTAGATCTCGGTGACGGTGCCGACGGTCGAACGCGGATTTTTCGACGTGGTCTTCTGCTCGATCGAGATGGCGGGCGACAGGCCGTCGATCTGGTCGACGTCCGGCTTCTGCATCATCTCGAGAAATTGCCGCGCATAGGCGGAGAGCGACTCCACATAGCGGCGCTGGCCCTCGGCATAGATTGTGTCGAAGGCGAGCGAGGACTTGCCGGAGCCGGACAGCCCGGTGAACACGACGAGCCGGTCACGCGGAATGACGACGTCGATATTCTTGAGATTGTGCTCGCGCGCGCCGCGGATGGTGATCTGGCGGGCATCGCGTGCGGACTTGCTGCTACGGTCGGTCATTGCGTGTCTAAGGGACTGAAAGTGCAAAGCTACCCGGCGCAGCGCCGCGCCAGGCGGGGCCGCTCGGGGCTGGTCTTGCGAACGTAGTCAGGGCGATAGGCCATTGCCAGTGCGCGCCGCCGATAACAGTTGAAAACCAGTGCGGAATTTCGGGCCCGAAACCGGCATTGAGGCACGCGCCGGCGGCCCGGAATCGCTTGCATCAGCGTAGCCGATGAACTAGAACATAACAAGAACAACGGAGCATCGAGAGGTGAGGCGGGGCCAACGGACCGGGCTTGGATCGGCTTTGGCCCCTGTGGATTAGGAGTACACGCATGTGCCGCCCCTTTGTGACGCCTTTTGGCGGGGCCTAGGGTGGGTTTTGGTTCAACGGGGCCGCCGGCGGCACTTCCCACGGCTCTTGGCCCTCAAACGGCGGGTGTAGCGGCTTTCGAAACGGGAGCAGCGGCTCACCGCCACGCGGAGAGCACCATGGCAGGTAGCGTCAACAAGGTCATTCTGGTCGGCAATCTGGGCGCCGATCCCGAGGTTCGCCGTACCCAGGACGGCCGTCCGATCGTCAATCTGCGGGTGGCGACATCCGAAACCTGGCGCGACAAGGCCACCGGCGAGCGGCGCGAAAAAACCGAGTGGCACCGCGTCGTCATCTTCAGCGAAGGCCTCGCGAAGATCGCCGAGCAGTACCTGAAGAAGGGCTCGAAGGTTTA
>DATEKG010000035.1:0-33382 GCA_035277565.1 Pseudolabrys sp. | reverse complement strand
TGCTCGCTTCGCTGCTGGTCGCGGTCACGGTCTACGCGGTCACCTTCCGGTCTCTGCCGTCACTGTTTCCCAGTGCGATGGTTGCCGATGTGATCGGGCAAACCGACTGCCGGAAACCCGAGGTGGTCTCGACGTTTGCCTATCAGGAGCCGAGTCTGGTGTTTCTGCTCGGTACCGGCACCCGCTTTTCCGATGGCGCAGGCGCCGCCGATTTTCTGCGCGGCGGCCCGTGCCATTTTGCGCTGGTCGATCAGCGCAGCGAGCGCAGCTTTGTCCAGCGGGCCGAATCGACGGGGCTGCGTTATTCGCTCACGCAGCGCGTGGATGGCTTCAACATCAGCATCGGGAAGCCTGTATCATTGACGATCTTCCGCTCGCAGGACGGCTCATGAGTTTCGCCAACGGATACGGCCGGATGGATAACGGGGCGGCATTCGTGTTGCGGCGCTGCGTCGTCAATATCGGCGTGGCGCTCAAGGTGCTTGCGCGGCCGGTGCGCGTGCGGCGCCCGCGCTCGGATCTGCTGGCTCCGGGTGCGCTGCTGCTGATCGGCTGCATCACCATTGTGGCGTTTCTGATCCTGATGATGCTGGTCGACGGCGCCGCAATTCGCGGCGTTCGTCATTTGCCGCGCTGGATCGTGGCGATGTTCGACGACATCACCGACTATGGAAAATCGGGATGGTTTCTCTGGCCGCTCGGTCTCCTGTTCCTGGCGCTTGCCGCCCTCCCGCCGATGCTCACCCCGATCTCGCAACGCGTGCTGGCCGCGGTGATGGTGCGGGTGGGATTTCTGTTTGCCGCAATCGCGGTGCCGAGCCTGTTCGTGACCATCGTCAAGCGCATAATCGGGCGCGCACGGCCGATGGTGGGCGGCTCGCTCGATCCGTTTCTTTACGATCCGTTCGCCTGGAAAGCCGCCTATGCAGGGATGCCCTCGGGCCACGCTACCACCGCATTCGCCGTACTGGTTGCTTTCGGGACCCTGTGGCCGCGCGCCCGGACGGCGCTGCTGGTCTACGCATTGCTGATCGCGGTGAGCCGCGTCGTCGTGAATGCCCACTATCCGACCGACGTGTTGGCCGGTGCGCTGGTGGGAATCGGCGGAGCCGTGCTGGTCCGGCGTTACTTCGCGGACCGTCTGCTGGGTTTTTCGGTGCTGCCGGACGGTGAAATTCATCAATATCCGGGGCCTTCACTCAGGCGTATCAAAGCGGTTGCCCGCGCGCTGCTGGCCCCATAAGACATCGCGCCATGAGCATGACCGATCCGGCGGTATCCATCGTGGTGCCGGTGCGAAACGAAGCCGGCAATATCGCGCCGCTTGTTGATGAGATTGCCAGGGCGCTCGACGGCCAATGGCCGTTCGAGGTCGTCTACGTCAATGATGGGTCGACCGACTCGACCGCGCAGGAACTCAAGGCGCTCATGACGCGGCATCACTGGCTGCGCAGCGTCCGGCATCGCGAATCTTGCGGACAGTCGGCGGCGGTGTGCAGCGGGGTGGCGGCCGCACGCGCTCCCATTGTGGCGACGCTCGACGGCGACGGCCAGAATGATCCGGCTTTCATTCCCGCACTGATACGCGCACTGGAGGCGGGCGCTCCACATACCGGGCTTGTTGCCGGCCAGCGGGTCGGCCGCAAGGCCAGCGGCTTCAAGAAATTCCAGTCGCGCATCGCCAATGCGGTTCGTGGCGCCGTGTTGCGCGATGGTACGCGCGATACCGGCTGCGGACTGAAAGCATTCCGCCGGGATGTTTTCTTGCGCTTGCCCTATTTCGATGGACTGCATCGGTTCTTGCCGGCGCTTGTGCGTCGCGACGGCTACGCAATCGCATATGTTGACGTGGTTGATCGGCCGCGCGCCCACGGGGTGTCGAACTACGGTATGTGGGATCGCCTGTGGGTCGGTATTCTGGATCTGGCCGGCGTATGGTGGCTGATCCGTCGCAAGAAACGAAATCCGGAAATCGCAGGCGACTAGCGCGCGGGCGCACTCCTCGCGCCACGTGCAACCGAAAGGCAATCCCATGTTGATTGATATTGCACAAGCTGTCGGCGGATATCTGCATGATGTATTCATCGGCAATGCCGACTGGGGAATCCTCATCGGCTATATCGCGCAGGCGATGTTTGCGATGCGTTTCGTGGTGCAATGGATCGCGTCTGAACGCGCGGGCAGAAGTGTTGTTCCCACGACGTTCTGGATTTTCTCCATTGGCGGCGGCCTGATGCTGCTCGGCTATGCGCTCTATCGGCGCGATCCCGTCTTCATTATCGGGCAGGCCTTTGGCGTGTTCGTCTATCTACGCAATCTTCAGTTTGTCTTGCGCGGAGGCGGAACCGCCGCGGCGGCGTGATCCACCGCGGGACAAATCAATCTCACCGGCTTGTGACTCCGGGGTTCCGGGGGCCTAGCCCGCCGCCGCCATCGCGTCAAATCCGCGCTCGAGATCGGCAATGAGGTCGTCCGGATCTTCAAGCCCGATATGCAGGCGAATGGTCGGCCCGCCGGGCGCCCACCGGGTCGCCGTCCGGTACTCGCTGCAATCGAACAGGATGGCGAGGCTCTCGAAGCCGCCCCATGAATAACCGAGGCCGAAAAGCGCAAGCTCGTTCAGGAGCGCGTGCACCGATTTTTCGGTCGCCGGCTTGAGCACGAGGCTAAACAGACCGCATGCGCCTGTGAAGTCGCGTTTCCACATTGCGTGTCCGGGGTCGCCGGCGAGGGCAGGGTGAAGGACACGCAGGACCTCCGGCCGCTTTTCCAGCCACTGCGCGACACGCAGGCCCGATTGATGATGGCGCGCCAGGCGGACACCGAGTGTGCGCAATCCGCGCAAGGCGAGATACATGTCGTCGGGACCGACGCAGAGGCCCATCGAATAGACGGTGTCCTTCAATGCGGGCAGGGAAGCGGCGTTGGCGGACACGCATCCGAACATGATGTCGGAGTGTCCGCCGATATATTTGGTGCCGGCCTGGATCGCGAGATCAACGCCCTTTTCGAAAGCACGGAAATAGAGCGGGGTGGCCCAGGTATTGTCCATCAGCACGAGCGCGTCCTTGCCATGCGCAGCCTCGGCGATGGCGGGGACGTCCTGCATCTCGAAGCTTTGCGAGCCCGGTGCCTCGGTGAAGACAAGCCGCGTGTTCGGTTTGAAGAGGCTGGCTATGTTTTTTCCGACGAGCGGGTCGTAGTAGGTGGTCTCGACGCCAAGGCGCTTGAGCACGCCGTTGCAGAAATTGCGCGTCGGGCGGTAAACGCTGTCCGTCACGAGAATATGGTCGCCTGCGCGGACGACCGCGAGCAGCGCGGCTGAAATCGCGGCGAGACCCGACGGAAGCAGCGCAACCCCGGCACAGTCGTCGCCTTCGAGCTCGCGCAGCGCATTTTCCAGCGCTTCTGATGTCGGGGTCCCACGGCGCCCATAGTTATACCGGGCGCGGTGGGCGACCTGGTCCTCGGCTGTCGCATAAAGCAGTGTCGACGCGTGATAAACCGGGGGATTGATGAAGCCGTGATAGGCTTGGGGATCACGTCCCGAGGTCACCAGCCTGGTATCGGGCTTAATTGGGTTTTTTGCTTTCTTCGCCATACGATTGGGCCTCGGCTCGTCGCGTAAAGACGCGCGCAAGACATATACGTCCGCGCATGATACGAGCGTCAACCCCTTGACCCGGCAGGCCGATCGTTCTGAGATGCCGCGCAATAAGGGATTGCTGAAAGAAAAGGCTAAACGTCCGCCGCTGGGGAGGCCCGGATTTGCCCGGTGTCTGGGCCTGCGCCGCATCCGCACACGTAGAAGGAATAACCCTATGAAGCGATATGCCACCTGTTTAGCGCTTGTCCTCGCCGTCATTGCGCAGGGGGCGTCTGCCCAGACGCTCAAGGCGGTGAAGGATCGCGGCATGCTCAATTGCGGCGCCAACGGCACCCTCGCCGGCTTTGGACTGCCTGATGCCCAGGGCAAATGGACGGGTCTGGATGTAGACTTCTGCAGGGCGATTGCCGCCGCCGTGCTCAATGACGCCAACAAGGTCAAATTCGTTCCGCTCTCCGCGAAAGACCGCTTCACGGCGCTGCAGTCGGGTGAAGTGGATGTGCTCGCGCGCAACACGACCTGGACATCGTCGCGCGACACCTCCCTCGGCCTCAACTTTGTCGGCGTCAACTATTACGACGGCCAGGGCTTCATGGTTCGGAAGTCGCTCAAGGTTAATTCTGCGCTCGAGCTTAACGGCGCCGCGGTCTGCGTGCAGCAGGGGACGACGACCGAACTCAACCTCGCGGACTATTTCGGCGCTCACAAGATGCAGCTCAAGACGGTCACATTCGCGACGGCAAACGAAGCTGTGAAGGCTTATGACGCCGGCCGATGCGATGCCTACACCACAGACGCGTCCGGCCTTTACGCCGAACGCCTGCGGCTTGCCAATCCGGACGATCACATCATCCTGCCGGAGATCATTTCGAAGGAGCCGCTCAGCCCGGCGGTCCGTCACGGCGACGATCAGTGGTTCGACATCGTGAAGTGGACGCTGTTTGCGATGCTGGACGCCGAAGAGCTCAATATCTCGTCGAAGACGATTGACGAGGCTCTGAAATCGACCAATCCGGAAATCAAGCGCTTCGTCGGAACCGAGGGCAATTACGGCGAACAGCTTGGCCTCACCAAGGATTGGGCGGTTCGTATCATCAAACAGGTTGGCAATTACGGCGAATCGTTCGATCGCAATGTAGGGCAGGGCTCGCCGTTGAAGATCGAACGTGGATTGAACAAACTTTGGACCAAGGGCGGCATCCAGTACGCGCCGCCGGTGCGCTGACCGCGACCGCAGCGGCGTGGGGGTCTAAAGAGGCTGGCGTCGCTGGGGGCGCGACGGGGGATCTATGTCGAGTGAACATTCGGCGTCGAAACGTCCCCTCGCGCAAGTCGCGTTCTACAACAACCCCAGAGTCCGCAGCGTTACCTACCAGCTCGTTCTTTGCGCAGCCGTTGCATTTCTTGTCTATGGTGCGGCAGACAACGCGATTACGAATCTCGAGCGCGCCCATATTGCGTCCGGCTTCGGCTTCTGGAACGACACGGCCGGCTTCGATATCAGCCAGACGCTGATCGAATATTCTCCGCGGGCATCGACCTATGGCCGAGCGTTCTGGGTCGGCCTGTGCAACACCTTGCTCGTCGCCGGTCTCGGCATCGTCTTCGCGACCATTCTCGGCTTTATCATCGGCATCTCGCGCCTGTCGAGAAACTGGCTTTTGGCAAAGGCCGCCGGCGGCTATGTCGAGACGATCAGAAACATCCCGCTGCTGCTGCAGCTTCTGTTCTGGTACAACGCCGTTCTCAAGGCGCTGCCGGATATCCGCGACAGTATTGTCGTACCGGGCGGCGCGTTTCTCAACAATCGCGGGCTCTATCTGCCGCTGCCTGTCACCGGGGCTGGTTTCGGTTGGGTCGAAGCAGCGCTTGCCGTCGGCGTAATCGCTGCAAGTGTATTTTATCTCTGGGCGCGTGCGCGGCAGATGCACACTGGCGCCCAGGCGCCGGTTCTCGCGGTTTCGCTGGCATTTGTCATTGGCTTGCCGCTCGCCGTTTTCGTGGCGGCCGGTCTTCCGCTCCATTTCGAATTCCCGCAGGCGGGCCGATTCAATATCGCGGGTGGAATAGAAATCCTGCCCGAGTTGGCCGCATTGCTCTTCGGTCTCTCGATCTACACGGCGGCCTTCATCGCCGAAGTAGTCCGCGCCGGAATCCTTGCGGTTTCCGGCGGCCAGACCGAAGCCGCGTATTCATTGGGGCTCAAGCCCGGCCCGACGCTGCGTCTGATCGTGGTGCCGCAGGCGATGCGGGTGATCATCCCGCCGCTCACGAGCCAGTATCTCAACCTCACCAAGAATTCCTCGCTCGCGGTAGCAATCGGCTATCCCGACCTTGTGCAGGTCTTCACCGGCACCGTGCTCAACCAGACCGGCCAGGCGGTCGAGGTCGTCGCCATTACGATGCTTGTTTATCTGCTGATCAGCCTCGCGACCTCGCTCATCATGAACCTCTACAACAGCCGCATGTCATTGGTGGAACGATGAGGGTGGACCGCCGATGACCATGGCAGAGGGCGATCTTGCCGTTGCTGAAGTTGCTTTCGTGCGCCGCAATACGATCGCGCCGCAGCCGCCGCCCGCCGCGATGACGGGCGCCTTCGCCTGGTTGCGGGAGAACTTGCTCTCGACGCCGTTCAATATCGGCTTGACGGTTATCATCGCATTGTTGCTCGCCTGGGCGATTCCCGAACTGGTGAAGTTCCTTCTTGTCGATGCGGTGTGGAGCGGGACCGACCGCAATACGTGCCTGCAGTCTGTTCAGCACCGGGAAATCGGCGCGTGCTGGCCCTTCGTGTGGGAACGGCTGCCTTATTTCATATACGGATCCTATCCAATTCCCGAACGATGGCGTGTCGACGTTTTCTTCGCGCTGCTCGCGATCGGCGTCGTCTGGCTGCTATGGCTGAAGGCGCCGCGGCGTGACCTCGGCGCGATCTATTTCTTTGTCGTGATGCCGGTCTCCTCGTTCATCCTGCTTACGGGATGGCGCGCCATCGGGCTTGAGCCGGTCGACACCGTGCTCTGGGGTGGCGTACTGGTGACCATTGTGGTGGCATCGGTCGGCATCGTGGTCTCACTGCCGCTCGGGATCATGCTTGCGCTTGGCCGGCGATCGCAAATGCCGGCGGTCCGCTCGCTGTCGATCATTTTCATCGAATTCGTCCGCGGCGTTCCGCTGGTGACCGTGCTGTTCATGGCCGGCGTCATGCTGCCTCTGTTTGTTCCCGAGCAGTTTTCCCCGGACAAGCTGGTGCGCGCACTGGTCGGCATCGCGATTTTTGCCTCCGCCTATATGGCCGAGGTCGTGCGCGCCGGCCTGCAGGCGATCCCGAAGGGTCAATATGAAGGCGCCATGGCGGTGGGCCTTGGCTATTGGCAAATGATGCGTCTTATCGTCCTGCCGCAGGCCCTGACGGTAACAATCCCGAATATCGTCAACACCTATATCGGCCTGTTCAAGGATACGACGCTGGTCTTCATCGTAGGGATTTTCGACTTGCTGCGCACGATCGAGGTGGCGCGCATCGACCCGAAATGGGCGACACCGGTGACGAGCACAACCGGCTATGCGGTCGCCGCAATTTTCTATCTTGTGTTCTGCTACGGCATGTCGCGCTATGCCAGGGCCACGGAAGCACGCCTCGCCCGCGCCGCGCGCCGCTGAGAGGATATAGATGAACGCGCCGGACCATTCAGGATCGCTGCTCAAGCCGGGGAGGCTCAACACGGCGGTCGCAGTTGAGATGGTCGGCGTTAACAAATGGTATGGCGATTTCCACGTGTTGCGCGACATCAACCTCAAGGTGATGGGCGGGGAGCGCATCGTCGTCTGCGGACCATCGGGCTCGGGCAAGTCGACCATGATTCGCTGCATCAATCGGCTGGAAGAACACCAGAGCGGAAATATCATGGTCGATGGCGTCGAGCTGACCGCCGACCTCAAGAAAATCGACGAGGTGCGGCGCGAAGTCGGCATGGTATTCCAGCATTTCAATCTTTTTCCGCACCTGACCGTGCTGGAGAACTGTACTCTGGCGCCGATCTGGGTGCGTAAGCTGCCGAAGGCGCAAGCCGAGGAAATCGCGCGCCATTACCTGCGGCGCGTGAAAATCCCCGAACAGGCCGATAAATATCCCGGCCAATTGTCGGGCGGCCAGCAGCAGCGCGTCGCGATTGCGCGTGCTCTCTGCATGAATCCGAAAATCATGCTGTTCGACGAGCCAACCTCTGCGCTCGACCCGGAAATGGTCAAAGAGGTGCTCGATACAATGGTTGAGCTCGCTCATGACGGCATGACGATGCTGGTCGTCACGCACGAAATGGGGTTCGCGCGCCAGGTCGCGAACCGAATGGTGTTCATGGACGAGGGGCAGATCGTCGAGGTCAATGTGCCGGATGAATTCTTCGCGCATCCGCAGCACGAACGCACGAAGCTGTTCCTGAGCCAGATCCTGCGCTGAACCGTCGGATCAATCCTTCACGACCGGCAGATCGGGTCGTCCGCCCCATTCTGACCACGAGCCGTCATAGATGCGGGCGGGCCTGGCCCCGATCGCGTCGAGTCCGAGTGCAAGGATGGCGGCCGTCACACCAGAACCGCAGCTGGTGATGATCGGCTTTTGCGGATCGGCCCCCGCCTTCTCGAACACCTGTGCAATACGGTCGGGTGAAATCAGGCGGCCATTCTCGACGATGTTGGTGAAGGGTACATTGATCGCGCCCGGCATATGGCCGGAGCGAAGCCCGGCGCGCGGTTCCGCCTCGCGGCCCGCAAACCGTCCGGCGGAACGGGCATCGAGGACCTGTGCGCTGTTATTGTTGAGCGCTATTTGCACGTCGGTGACCATCGCGACCGCGCCTGTGTTCATCTCCGCCTTGAAGCGTCGTTTCGGCCGCCTGACCTCTCCGCCTTCGGTCGGCCGGCCCTCCGCCTTCCAGCCGGGCAGTCCACCGTCGAGGATAAAAACATTGCGCGCTCCGAAGATACGGAAGGTCCACCACACGCGGGGCGCCGAATAGAGCCCGCTGCCGTCATAGATCACGATCGTGTCGGTTTCGGCGATACCGAGGTTGCCGGCGGCTTCGGCGAACTGGTCCGGCCCGGGCAGCATGTGCGGGAGATCGGTGGAGTGATCGGCAACCGCGTTGATATCGAAGAACACGGCACCTGGGACATGCGCCGCAAGGTATTCGGCCCTGGCGTCACGTTTCTGTGTCGGCAGATAATAGGAACCATCGACGATGGCGACATCGGGGTTGCCAAGCTGGCCGGCGAGCCATTCGACAGATTTGAGCCATCGGCTCGACAGGGGTGCGGATGCGTTCATCTGTAAGTTCCGTTTCGGCGCCTGAACCTATACCAATGCCAGCCGCACCCGACGGTTCTGTTTGCCTTTCTTTTCGATTTGCGTGACACGCACGGCGCCGATTTCCCTCGTCGAGCGGACATGCGTGCCGCCGCAAGGTTGCAGATCAAGCCCTGCAATCTCGACCAGGCGCACGCGACCGGTTCCCATCGGCGGTTTCACCGACATTGTCTTGACGAGCCCGGGATTACCCTCGAGTTCCGCGTCGGTGATCCAGCGGATGCTGACGGCGGCATTGGCCTGGATCATCGCGTTGACTCGCGCGGTAACCGTGTCCTTGTCGAGCCCGGATTCGGGGATATCGAAATCAAGCCGGCTCTCGCTGTCGCCGACCGAACCGCCCGTGACCGCATAGGGCAACACGGCGGAAAGGAGATGCAACGCCGTATGCATGCGCATGCGGGCATAGCGTTTCTCCCAGTCAATTGACGCGGTCAGTCTGTCGCCCGGTTTCGGAACCGGCGCGCCAGCGGCTACAACATGCGCGATTTCGGTCTTGGCGGGGTCCGTGTAGGCGGCAGTCTCTATCGCGATCTGTGCGCCGTCGGACGTCGTCAGGATGCCGGTGTCGCCGGGCTGGCCGCCCGAGGTCGCGTAGAAAACGGTGCGGTCGAGAATGACCGCGCCCTGGTCGCTGACGCCAACCACATGCGCCTCACAGCTCTGAAGATACGAATCCTCGCGGAACAGGCAGTCGGTCGCCATTGCGCGCTCACGTCTTCTCGAGGGGCGGCTTGATGTTCGATTTGCGGTTCAGCCAGTCCGGCACCGGTAATTTTTTCGAACGCAGGAAATCCGGATTGAACAATTTCGATTGGTAGCGCGTGCCATAGTCGGCGAGGACGGTAACAATCGTTTTGCCCGGCCCGAGATCCCTGGCGAGGCGGATGGCGCCCGCGACATTGATTCCCGAGGAGCCGCCAAGGCAAAGGCCCTCATGTTCGAGCAGATCGAAGATGAGAGGCAATGCTTCCTCGTCTGGAATAAGATAGGCCTTGTCGACCTTGAGCCCTTCAATGATCGGCGTCACGCGCCCGAGCCCGATTCCTTCGGTGATTGATCCGCCTTCGGTTGCTTTCGTCCGTCCATCCTTGAATAGATGATACATGGCGGCGCCGCGTGGATCGGCGACGCCGATCGCAATATCCTTCTTTTTCTCACGGAGGAACGATGCGGCGCCGGCGATCGTGCCGCCCGTCCCGATCGCACAGATGAAGCCGTCGATTGTCCCGCCGGTCTGCTCCCAGATTTCGGGTCCGGTCGAGACATAGTGCGCCTTGCGGTTGTCGAGATTGTTCCACTGATCGGCAAAAATGACGCCGTTTTTTTCCGACGTCCTGAGCTCCTCGGCGAGACGCCGGCCGACGTGCTGATAGTTGTTCGGGTTTGAGTAGGGCACTGCCGGCACCTCGACCAGTTCGGCGCCGCACAGCCGCAGCATGTCCTTCTTTTCCTGGCTCTGCGTTTCCGGAATGACGATGAGCGTGCGGTAGCCACGCGCATTGGCGACGAGAGCGAGACCGATGCCGGTATTTCCGGCTGTCGCCTCCACGACCAGACCACCCGGCCGCAGCTCGCCCCGTTTCTCGGCCTCGAGAATCATCTGTCGGCCGGCACGGTCCTTCACCGATCCGCCCGGATTCATGAACTCGGCCTTGCCGAGAATGGTGCAACCGGTCCCCTCGGATGCGCGCTTGAGCTTGATCAGCGGCGTATGGCCGATGGCGTCGATTGTGCCGTCGCGGATTTGCATGCCCGGTCCCGGGGGTGGAAAGATAAATTCAACCTAGTAAACGCCCCGGACGCGGACAAGGCCGCGATTTGCAGGCGCGATCATGCCGCTTTCGCATGGAAATGCGGCAAACCGCCCGTAATTGCAGGCACGCCGGCAAGAGTCCCGAAACCATATTGGCGCAATGCGGTACCGGTAACGGGCGCATTCATCAGTTCTTTCCGGCCTTCCATCTAATCGTGAGCAAAGGGGGATCGCCAAAAAGCCAGGGCCCGGCCCCCGGCCGCCATGGACCAATGACACTCGACGTCCACACACTGTTTCTTGTTACAACTTATGTCGAGGCAATCCTCGGCCTGCTGCTCTTGTTCGTCTGGGCACAGAATATGGCGCTTCGCGCCGTCTGCTGGTGGGGCTTCGCCCATCTGATCCGTCTGTCCTCGATCACACTCTTCGGCATGTACGGTTCGGTGCCCGATGTCATCAGCATCGATCTCGGCAATGCGTTGCTGTTTACCGCTTATGCCGCGACCTGGACCGGCGCGCGCCTCTTCGACGGGCGCCCGGTGGAACCGGTCTATCTCGTGACCGGTGCAGTGCTGTGGCTGTTGATTTGCCGCCTGCCGGTCCTGACCGACAACGCCAACTTGCGCGCGTTGATCGTGGCGTCAATCATCACGTCGTATACGTGGCTCACGGCCTATGAATTCTGGCGCGGCCGTAACGAGCAGCTGGTTTCGCGCTGGCCCGCGATCCTGATGTTCTTTTCGTATGGTGCGTTGTTCCTGCTGCGCACGCCGATGATCGCGCTCCTGCCGCTCGCCGCGCACAGTGAAGGCGTCTTCAGCAGCGTATGGATGACGGTGTTGAGTTTCGAGGCGCTGCTGCTCACCATCTCGAGCGCCTTTCTTCTGCTCGCGATGGCCAAGGAGCGCACGGAGTTGCGCCACCGCAAGGCGGCCATGGTCGATCCGCTCACCGGCATCGCCAATCGGCGCTCGTTCCTGCAGGATGCCTCGGTGCTGGCCAAGCTGCACATCAACAATCCGCGGCCGACTGCCGTGCTGGTCATCGATCTCGACCATTTCAAATCGATCAATGATCGCTTCGGCCACGCCTTCGGCGACCGCGTGCTGGAAATTTTCACCGAGGCCGCGCGTAAATCGATGCGCAATTCCGATCTGGTTGGCCGGCTCGGCGGCGAGGAATTTGCGGCCATGCTTATCGATACCACCCGCGAGAAGGCGGTTTCGGTTGCCGAGCGTATTCGCGAGAGCTTCGCGCAGATGGCGCGGGAAGTTGATGGCCGCCCGGTCGGCGGCACGGTCAGCATCGGCCTCGTACACTGCCAGGGGCCTGTGCTCGACGTGCCGGAACTGCTGGCGCAGGCCGATCACGCCCTTTACTACGCCAAGGAACGAGGCCGTAATCGGGTTGAAATTGCCTCGGTCGACATGGTCGACGGGCCGGAGGGCGCAAAGCCGTCTACAAGTTCGGTCGGGGCCATCGGCGCCAGAAGCGCGGCCTGAGCGTTCGAGCCGCCCCGGGGCGGCACTCCAGCGCGAAAAATGATCCGAAAATATGTTTCAGCGTCGCGCGGCGCGGCGCCAATGCGCATTGACCGCGGGCTTCAATCTAGTCCAGTTTAGCGCGAGTGGGCCGCGGGCGAGCTCATGGATTAGTGGGATTCCAAACTATTTCAAGGATCTAGGGAGGATAGGATGCGAACGATTGGCTGGCTCGGGGCGGCAGCTCTGGCCATTGCATTGGGCGGACCGGCCCAGGCCGAGACGGTCAAGATCGGCGTCGTGCTTCCGTTCAGCGGAGCCAATGCCGACCTCGGCCACCAGATCGACAAGGCGTTTGATCTTTATGTGAAGCTGCACGCCAAGGATATTGCGCCGCACAAAGTCGAGATCATCAAGCGCGACGAAGGCCCCCCGACCGGCGCCGTGGCAAAGACCGTAACGACCGAACTCATCACCAACGACAAGGTGCAGGTCGTCACCGGCTTCGTGTTCTCGCCGTCGGCGATCGCGCTTGCGCCGGTCATCACGCAGGCCAAGGTCCCGATGGTGATCGCCAATGCCGGCACCGCCTGGATCACCAATCTGTCGCCCTACATCGTGCGCCTGTCATTCAGCATGTGGCATCCCGCTTACCCGATGGGCGCCTATGCGCATGACAAGATCGGATGCAAGACGGCGGCGATGGCCTATACCGATTTCCCGCCGGGCAAGGATTCAACGGAGGCCTTCAAGGTCGGCTTTGAAAAGGCCGGCGGCAAGATCACCGACTCGATCCCGATGGGCAGCCCGGTGCAGGTGCCCGACTTCACGCCCTTCTTCCAGAAGGTCAAGGACGAGCATCCCGACTGCATGTATGTGTTCGTCCCGTCGGGCGCGCACGCGACCGGCGTGATGAAGGCTTACGGCGAACTCGGCATGCGCAAGGCCGGCATCAAGCTGATCGGCCCGATGGATCTCATTCCCGACAACAAGCTGCAGGACATGGGCGATGCCGCCATCGGCACCATCGTGATGGGCCACTATGCGGTTGACCTCAACAATCCGCAGAACAAGCAGCTCAACGAGGAGTGGCACAAGGCCTACGGCAAGGATTCCTATCCCGACTTCATGTCGGCCGCCGGCTGGGACACGATGCACGCGATCTTCGACACCATCAAAAAGCTCAACGGAAATTTCTCCGACGGAGCCAAGGTGGTCGATGCCATGAAAGGCTGGTCGACGGACGGACCGCGTGGCCATGTGATGATTGACCCGGCGACCCGCGACATCGTGCAGGACGAGCATGCGATGGAGGTCTACCGGAAGCCCGACGGTAAGCTCGGCGAGCGCATCCTTGGAACCACCAAGGCGGTGAAAGACGAGTGCAAGGTGCTCAAGGTCGGCCGCTGCGCTTCCTGATTTCGGGTTAATTGACACTGACCGGCGCCGCCGCGCATAACGGCGCGGCGGCGTTTTCCTCAACGCGGGGTGGGGCTCGTGCCGCATTTCGTCATCGTGGCCGTGAGCATTCTGTTCGACGGCCTTGCCTATGCGATGTTTCTGTTCATCACCTCCGTCGGCCTTTCGGTGACGATGGGGCTGATGGGATTTGTCAATCTTGCGCACGGCGCTTTTGCGATGGCCGGCGGCTATCTGGTCGTCACGTTCACGCGTTCCCTCGGTATCGACTTTATTCCGTCCCTGGCGATCGCGTCGGTGGTCGTGGGCGCTGTCAGCGTGCTCTTCGAGCGCGGGCTCTACCGGCGCCTCTACAAGGCGACCGACCTTGAACAGGTATTGCTCACCATCGGTCTCGCCTTCATGGCGATCGCCACCGCCACGTATTTCTACGGGCCGATTCCGAAATCCGTGCCGCTGCCGCTCTGGCTGCAGGGCGACGTCAATCTCGGCTTCCGCAATTTTCCAAGCTATCGCGCCTTCCTGATCGGACTCGGCGTGGTTCTGATCGCAGTGCTGTGGTACGCGTTCGAGCGTACGAATATCGGCGCAAAGATCCGCGCCGCGGTCGACAATCGGCGCATGGCCGAGTCGGTCGGCATCAATGTGGATCGGCTGTTCACGCTCACATTCGCACTCGGTTCTGGCCTTGCTGCGCTTGGCGGCGGGCTCGCCATCCAGCTCTTCGGCCTCTCGCCAAGCTTCGCCGTCCTCTATCTCGTGCTGTTCCTGATCGTGGTGGCGGTCGGCGGCCTCGGCAGCCTGAAAGGCACGCTGCTTGCGGCGCTCGTGCTTGGCGTCTTCGACACAGCCGGAAAGTATCTGTTGGCCGATGCCGGCGGATTTTTCATCTATGCGGTCACCGTCGCCGTCCTCCTGATCAAACCGGCGGGGTTCTATGGCCGTGAGTGACAGCACAATCGCCGGCGGCCGGGTCGAGGCGCGCGAACGCGCGGCCGAATTTCTGCTGCGGCGTCATCGTTTCCGTCTGGAGGAGTTGCTCCCCTGGCTGATCGCGATCGGCGTCTTCTTTGTGTTCCCCGACCGGACGACGTTCGGCAGCCAGGTCCTGGTCATGGCGATGTTCGCACTCTCGCTCGATCTCATCCTCGGCTATGCGGGCATCGTCACGCTCGGGCACGCGGCCTTTTTCGGCATCGGCGCCTATACGGTCGGCCTCGCCGCCGCGCGCCTGCAATGGAGCGAACCGATCAGCGGACTGTTCGCGGCGGCGATTGCCGCGGGTCTTGTCGGCTTCGTCACCGGCTGGTTTCTGTTGCGTTATCGCGGCCTGACGCTGCTCATGCTCACGCTGGCGACGGCCATCATGCTGCAGGAAACCGGCAACCTGCGCTCGGATATTTCCGGCGGCTATGACGGGCTGCCCGGACTGAGCTTCAAACCGCTGTTCGGCGTCTTCGATTACGATCTCTACGGGCATACATATTATCTGTATGTGCTCGCGGTGCTGGCGGTCGTGTTCTACATCGTGCGCCGAATCGTCTATTCGCCGTTTGGGCAGGCGCTGACCGGCATTCGTGAAAATGTCCGTCGCATGCACGCGATCGGCTCCCCGGTGCATCGCCGCCTGGTGACGGTCTACACGATCGCCGCGGCCGTTGCCGGCGTTGCCGGCGCGCTGTTCACCCAGACCAATGCCTATGTGACGCTCACGGTGTTTGATTTCGACAATTCCGCCAAGGTCATGGTGATGCTCATCCTGGGCGGCACCGGCCGGCTCTACGGCGCCTTTGTCGGTGCGGCCGTCTACATGGTGATGGAAGACTATTTCTCCAAACTCAGCCCGACCTTCTGGCAGTTTGGCATCGGCTTGATGCTTGTGCTCGCCGTGCTGTTCGCGCCGCGCGGCATACTGGGCGTGCTCGAGAAGCTCGCCGGCCGGCTGCGCGGAGGCAGGACATCATGACCGCCGCGCTAGAAGTCGATGGACTGAACCGCGCCTTCGGCGCGTTGCCCGTGACGCGCAACGTCAACCTGACGCTTGCACGCGGCGCGCGCCATGCACTCATCGGGCCAAATGGAGCCGGCAAGACGACCCTGGTCAATCTGATTACCGGTGTGCTCAAGCCGCACTCCGGCCGGGTCCTGCTCAACGGCGACGATATCACCGCCACCAGCCAGGCCGAACGGTCGCGGCGCGGCCTGGCACGCACCTTCCAGATCAATCAGTTGTTCCGCGGTCTGACGGTGCTGGAAAATGTTGGCATGGCGATCAGCGAGCGCGACCGTCACGCCGATAATCTGTGGCGCGCGATAGGCACCAGACGCGTGATCATCGACGAGGCGCTCGATTTCCTCGACTCGCTGCGGCTGACCGACAACGCACTCAGCCTCGTGCGCGAACTGCCTTACGGCCGCCAACGGCTGGTCGAGATCGCGATGGCGCTCGCGCAGAAGCCGCGCGTACTGCTGCTCGACGAGCCGGCGGCAGGTGTGCCGTCCTCGGAAAGCCATCTCATTCTCGACGTTGTGGCTGGGCTCGATCCCGACATTGCAGTGCTGATCATTGAGCACGACATGGACGTTGTTTTTCGCTTTGCCAAGGAAATCACGGTTCTGGTGCAGGGCGCCGTGTTCACCCAGGGCACGCCGGCGGAAATCATGAACAACGAACAGGTGAGGGCGGTTTATCTCGGCCAGGAAGGCCATCGCGGCGGCCGGCAGGGAAGCCGCCATGGCTAGGTGGGCGCTCGATCTCGAGAATGTGCGGGCCGGCTATGGCGAGACCGTCGTCCTCGAAGATATTCGTTTTGCGCTCGGCCCGAGCGAGACCGTGTCGATCATCGGCCGCAACGGCGTCGGCAAGACGACCCTGCTCGCCGCCATCATGGGTCACACCACGCTGCACGGCGGGAAGCTCGCGCTGCACGACAGGGACATCTCTTCGCTGGCCACCTATCGGCGCGTCGCCGCGGGGCTCGGCTACGTGCCGCAGGAGCGCGAAATCTTTCCCTCGCTCACCCTGCGGGAAAATCTCGAGGTCGCCGCACGGCCGGGACAGTGGACGGTCGAAACCGTGTTCGAGCTTTTCCCGCGGTTGGCCGAGCGGGCAAACAATATGGGCAACCAGCTCTCCGGCGGCGAGCAGCAGATGCTGGCGATCGGCCGCGCGCTGATCGGGAATCCGACCGTGCTGCTGATGGACGAACCGTCGGAGGGTCTCGCGCCCGTGATCGTCGAGGAACTCGCGCGTGCCGTGAAACGGCTCACGCAGTCGAGCGGGCTTGCCATTGTCCTGGTCGAGCAGAACACGCGTCTTGCCCTTGATATCGCGCCGCGCGCGGTGGTGATGGACCGCGGCCGCATCGTTTATGACGGGGCGAGCGAAGCATTGCGCAAGGACCCCGCCAAGCTCGAGCAGCTCATCGGCGTCGTGAAAGCGTAACTGCCGCAATCCTGCGGGCCTCCGCCCACGCATTGCATTCCGTCTCGCGGTCGCCTAGCAAGCCGGCATGAAACGCAGCACCGATCGCATCCTCACCACTCATGTCGGCAGCCTCATTCGTCCGCAGGCCTTGCAGGAGTTCCTGCGCGCGAAGCAGGCCGGCAAGTCCTACGACGAGAAGGCCTATCAGCGCTGTCTGGCCGCCTCGGTTGCCGGGGTCGTCCATGAGCAGGCGGAAACCGGCATTGACGTGCCGAGCGACGGCGAGTTCGGCAAGTCGATCAGCTGGTCGCAATATGTGCTGGAGCGCCTGAGCGGGTTCGAGCGTCGTCCCATCAAGAGCGATGCCGCCAATCCTTTCAAGCGCGGCGCCGACCGCACCCGCTTTGCCGACTTCTATGCAGAGCTCGATGCCCGTGAAGGCGTGGCGACGACATCGGAAGCCATCTGTACCGGTCCGATCAAATATACCGGCATTCCCGAGCTCAAGCGCGATATCGATAATTTCAAGGCGGCTCTCAAGGGTACGGCAATCGAAGAAGCTTTCATGCCGGTGGCGGCGCCCGCCAGCGTCATCCCCGACCGCAAGAACGAATACTACAAGAGTGACGATGAGCTGCAGGCGGCGATCGCCGACGCCATGCGCACTGAATACAAGACGATCATCGACGCCGGTTTCCTTGTCCAGCTCGACGATGCTCGCAATGCCGTCACCTATGACCGCATGGTGCCGCCGGCGAGTTTCGACGATTACCGTTCATGGCTGGCCAGGCAGGTCGATATCATCAACCACGCCATTGAAGGGCTGTCGGCCGACCGCATCCGCTATCATGTCTGCTGGGGCTCATGGCCTGGCCCGCATGTCAGCGACGTGCCGCTCAAGGATATTGTCGATCTCATTCTGAAGGTGAGGGTCGGCGCCTATGTGATCGAAGGCGCCAATCCGCGCCACGAGCATGAATGGCAGGTATGGAAAACCGCCAGGCTTGCCCCCGGCCAAGTGTTGATTCCGGGGGTCATCAGTCATGCCACCAATGTCGTCGAGCATCCCGAACTGGTGGCCGAGCGCATTACGCGGCTTGCGAGGATCGTCGGGCGCGAAAATGTCATTGCGGGCACGGATTGCGGATTTGCCCAGGGACCATTTCATCGCCGCGTGCATCCCTCGATCATGTGGGCGAAATTGCAGGCGCTGGTCGAAGGCGCCCGGCTTGCGAGCAAGGAACTCTGGTCCTAGGCTTGCTGTTCAAGTGGCGAAGGAGTCTGCGCCCATGAATGTCAATTCGCAATCCGCCAAAGGTCTTGCGATCCCGTTCGATCATCGCCGGCTCGACCGGCTGATGGAAGAAGCCGGTATCGACGTCGTGCTCGCAACCTCCAAGCACAATGTGCAGTACCTTCTCGGCGGCCATCGCGCCAATTTCTTCGACTACATGGATGGGACCGGCGTCACACGCTATCTGCCGGTGCTGGTCTATCCGAAAGGCGCGCGGGAAAAGGCCGCCTATATCGGCCACCGCCTGGAGAAATTCCAGCGCGAAGTAAACCCGATGTGGACGCCGGAAACGCAGACCAACACATGGGGCTCGGTCGACGCGATGCAGAAAGCGGTCGACCACATGCGCAGGTCCGGGCTCAAGCCGAAGCGCATCGCCGCCGAATTCGGCTTCCTGCCTTATGACGCGTCGCAGATCCTGCGCGCGGGTTACCCCAATGCCGAATGGGTCGACGCCCTGTTCGTGCTCGAACGCCAGCGGGTGAAGAAGTCACCGGAGGAGCTCAAGCTGCTCAAATATGCGTCGGAGGCGGTCATCTCATCCATGCAGGCCGTGATCGCGAGGGCCACGCCCGGCATCACCAAGGCGGAGATGGTTGAGGCCCTGCGGCGCGAGGAGACGAACCGCGGGCTCACATTCGAATATTGCCTGATCACCGCCAATACCGGTTTCAATCGCGCGCCGTCTGATGAGAAATGGGAGAAGGGCGGCATCATGTCGATCGATTCCGGCGGCAACTATAAAGGCTATATCGGCGATGTGTGCCGCATGGCGATTCAGGGCGAGCCCGATGCCGAGCTGGAGGATCTGCTTGGCGAGATTGAAACCATCCAGCGCGCCGCCATGAAGCCGATCCGCGCCGGCATGATCGGCGGAGAGATTTATGCCGCCGCAGCGCCGCTGGTGCAGAAGTCGAAACACAACAATCACATGGAATTCCTCGCGCACGGCATGGGCATGGTCAGCCATGAGGCGCCGCGGCTCACCGACCGCGGACCGGTGCCCTATCCGGCCGAATATGCGAAGGAGCCGCTGGAAGCCGGCATGGTGGTCTCGGTCGAGACCACGCTGCTGCATCCAAGCCGCGGCTTCATCAAGCTGGAAGACACGGTGGTCGTCAACGAGGACGGTCACGAGGTCTATGGCGAGGGCGCCCGCGGCTGGAACCGGGCTGGGACAGATTCCTGAACAGGCGAAGGCCGTTGTGCGCCGTTGCGCGCCTTCAGGCGCTAACGCATTTGGTACAATTTGAATTACCCACGAAACCGTAAGTAATTGGCGTTCTGCTAGCCTTGTTCGATGCCAATTACCGCTGCGGTATCAGCGACGACTGACGCCGTTACGCCCGCCGGCGAACGGCGCGTCGTATGCCTTGATGGCGTGCGCGGCCTGATGACCATCATGGTTCTCATCTCGCATTATTTCGGCGAGATCCCGCACGGCATTACGGCGCTGATGTTCGGCTGGATCGCGGTCGACATGTTCTTCGTGCTCAGCGGCTATCTCGTCGGCAAGCTCATCCTGGAGAAGCAGCACAACGACAATTTCTTCAAGGTTTTCTATGTTCGCCGCGTCTGCCGCACGCTGCCGATCTACTTCGTATGCCTTGCGGTCAACATCGTGCTGATGGCGGCTTTTGCCGCGCCCTGGGTCGACGCCGACCGGCCGCTGCCGATCTGGAGCTACTTCACTTTCACGCAGAACATTTTCATGGCGACAACCGGCAATATCGGCGCGCACTGGATCTCGCCCACCTGGACGCTCGCAATCGAAGAGCATTTCTACCTGATCGTGCCGCTCCTGTTCGTCGTCATTCCGCGCCGCCGCATCGCGCTGACGCTCGCCGGCATTGCGATGGGCGCGCTGGTCATCCGCGCCGCCGCTTTCGAGCTCATGGACAATCAAGGCCTCATCGGTCTGGTGCTGCTGCCGACGCGCGCCGACATCCTCACGGCCGGCCTGCTCGCCGCGGTTGTCATCAAGAGCGACAGGGTCCCGTGGGCGCGCTTCGACTATCCGTTGCGGCTTGCGCCGATCGTCCTGCTGATCATGGCGTCGGTCATGCGGATCGTCGACAAGGATACCGGGCACAGCTTCGATATTTTCGGGCCGCTGCTCGTGTCGGTCGGCTGCGCGGTCTTCCTGCTCACATTGGTGCGCGGTGCGCCCGAGGCCAAACGCTTCCATTCCAGGTTTCTCGGCTTCTTCAACGATACGTCCTACGCGGTCTATCTGACGCATCTTCCCGTACTGGGGCTGATGCACGGATTGATCCTCGGCACGCGCCCCGATCTCGTCAGCGGCGCGCAGTGGATCGTGACGTTCGCCGCGCTTCCGGTCTGCGTGTTGGTCGCCTGGATTCTGACAGTTCTGGTCGAGAAGCCGATCACGAATTACGGCCGCAGCTGGGCCTGGAGCAATCGCCCGCGCGTCTCGCGCGCATCGGCCACAGCAATGGCCGTCTCGCCGGCCGAGTGAGCAATCGAAAAGAGAAAGTCAGCGTTTCAGGACGCGATCGGTCTCGCGCGTGAGCGCGTAAAGCGCCTCCGCAATCCCGACCGGATAGTCAAATCCCGTCTGCAGTCGCCGCAACGGCTCCGGCAACCGGGCGAGTTCGCGCGCCGCGCGCTCGCGCGTCTGCGCCAGGGTGGGCACCGGATGCAGCCTGCGTCCGGCGCGCATCACCGGCTCGATGAGCGTTTCGCCGGCCTGTTTGTCACTTTCGAGCGAAAGCGTGTCGCCGGCAATGCGGCCGTCGGCGCCCGTCCGCCGCCAGACCTGCTTGCGGCCGGGCCATGTCACCTTGCCTTCGGAGAGCTTGCGTCGCGGCCTGCCCGCATAATCCTGCAGCTTGTAGGCGCAGTCGAGCGACGGCGCGTCGATCGAGGCGTCGAGATTGACGCCGATCCCGAAACCGTCGATCGGCGCCTGCGCAGCCATCATTTTCTGCAGCACATCTTCATTGATGCCGCCGCTGGCCAGGATGATCACATCCTTAAGTCCTCCGGCATCGAGAATGCCGCGCACCTTCTTCGCCATTGCGACGAGGTCGCCGCTGTCGATCCGCACACCGCGAATGGCGATGCCGTCGGCCTTCAGGCGCGGTGCAAGCGCGACGACTTTTCGCGCGCCGGCCTGGGTGTCGTAAGTGTCGATCAGAAGCACAACGCCTTCGGGCCGTGCGCGCGCGAAATTTTCGAAGGCCTTCGTTTCGTCGTCGTGCACCTGCACGAAGGAATGCGCCATGGTGCCGACGATCGGAATGCCATAGCGTTCGCCGGCATGCACATTCGCGGCGCTGCCGAAGCCAGCGATATAGCTTGCGCGTGCCGAAAACAGTCCGGCTTCGGCGCCGTGCGCCGTACGCAGGCCGAAATCGGACAGGATCTTTCCAGGTGCCGCCAGCACCATGCGGGCGGCCTTCGAGGCGACCATGGTCTCGAAGTGCAGGATATTGATCAGCCGCGTCTCGATCAGCTGCGCCATCGGCAGCGGCGCGGTGATGCGGATGAGGGGCTCGTTGGGAAAGCAGACTGTGCCTTCCGGCATGGCGTGGATGTCCCCGGTGAAGCGGAAGGCCGCGAGATAATCGAGAAGATTGGCGCGGAACCGCCCGGTCCCCTTGAGCCAGCCAATGTCGGCTTCGGAAAAGCGCAAGGTCTCGAGATAGGCGAGTGCGTCTTCGAGGCCGGCCGCGAGCAGGAAGCCGCGCCGCTCGGGCAGCCGGCGGATGAAAAATTCGAATACCGCCTCCTTGTCCTCGCCATGGTCCAGATAGGCCTGGACCATATTGAGCTCGTAGAGATCGGTCGTGAGGGGGCTTTCTGCCGGCGTCATGGTATTCCGGTAGAGCGGAAATGTTTTCGGCCGGTACTCATGCCTGTCCTTCCAATCGCGGTCAAATTGCGGCGCGGCCACAGCGGGCGATAAATTGGTGAATTGCGCAATTTGAAAGTGGAAAACCACTTTTCGCGCGAGGCGGAGTGGATACGATTGTACCTATGGTCAGGGCACCCAGAGAAGCCGATCTTGCAAGGCTGCGGCAATTTCTGACGCGGCTCGAAGCCGATGCGCGGTACGCGCCCGGTGGCGATATCGATGTCAGCCACGAAATCGAAAAGCTCAAGGACGAGATCGCCTATCTCGAGGGGGTGCGTTCAAGGGCCTTCCTCTTCCAGATCCCGATCGATTACGGTGCCCGCGGTCCGGCCAGCCGCTGACGCGGGCGCAGGGTTCGCAAGGCCGCCGGCGGGGCGGGGAGAGGCACTCATGATAAGGGGAATCGCGCTGGCGCTGGCCGCGTCGGGCCTGGGCCTCGGCTTGGGCTTGGGTATGGCCGCTGCCGACGGCATTCAGCCCGGGCTTTGGCGCGTGATAACCGTGGTCGTGAGCAATGGCGCGCGGATGCCGCCGCAGTCGAGCCTGCGCTGTCTCTCGGGCGAGCAGGCGAATAATCTCGCCGACACGTTCTCCCCGCGCTTCGGAGGCATCAATACATCCTGCGAGCGCACGGAATACCAGAAATCAGAGCAGAAGATGACATGGCGCCTGATGTGCAAGGGCCAGGTGAATATGGACTCGAAAGCCGAATTCATCTTTCACAGCCCGATCCGGTACACGGCCGCCATCGCGACCAAAAGCTGGATCGCGGATCAGCTTGCCATGGAATCCGAGGTGACTCTGCAGGGCGAATTTGTCAGGCCGTGCCAGTGAGCGATGGCCTTGTGAGGATCGTCGCTAGCGCTGGAAATAGTCGACCGGCGATTGCTGCCTGGCGAGGTCGGCGTAACAATCGGCGAGCCTCTGCCATTCGGACCTGCGGACTTCGGCCTTCTCTCCCGCCGCCTTTGCGCGCAGGCGGGCGGCGAGGAGTTTGAAGTGCTCCGCAAGTGTGTAGTTATCGTCGCGTGCCATGCGCATGCTATTAGCAGCAAGCTCTTTGGCGACGGCTAAACTCACCCGAGCGATTGAAGACAGCTTGGCAAGAACATTTTAACGGTTGCGGCAGGCTCTCGCGGCATGCGGCTACCAGGCCTTGCCGGACCGCGCGGCTCCCGCAAGATGGTGGAAAGGGATGCACGATCCTTCGTGCATCTTCCGGGTTCGCAACTGTGGCTTGCCTAGTACCAGTAGCGATGGTGATGCCGCCAATACCAGTGATGATGGTGCGCATACGGACGATAGGCGTAGGCGCGATGCCCGTAGCGAGGCACGCCGGGCGGTTTGGTTCCGCTCGGCGGCTGTCCGAAACTGTCGGCATTGGCCGGCGCGTTGGGTCCGTAGTTCGGCAGGCTCTGCGCGAGCGAAACCGATGTCGCTGCGAGGACAACCGCCGCAGCCATCAAAAAGCTCTTTGTGCAATGCCGCATGGAAACCTCCGATGTGCCGAAGGCGAGGGCCGCACGGTCAAACGCCCGTACGGCCCTGCAGCCTTGGCAGGCTCAATCGCATGCTATCGAAAGGGGACGAACGGTATTGTCGCATGCGAACAGTGAATCAAATGCTCGTTGCGTCCGGATGTTCCTGCACCGGGGCGAGAAAACGTGCCGAAAGTGACAGGGGCCGGCACAGATCCCGATGCCAGAATGCGCTGCGTGCCCCAATTCAAAGTCGGCGCCATGGGCGCGGCAAAACCGGCTGCGCAACTTTTCGATATCCGATCGACGGCGCCTGTCTCTCCGAAAGAGCGGCGAGGTGTCGCACTGATTGCACATCTTGCCGAATACATCCGCGTCAGGGCCGGTGATATAGAACACGCGAAATCCATGCTGACGGGCAATCCTCATTTCGCAGCCGACTGCCAGATGAGTGAATCCGGTCACCGCAAACATTCGTGCACCACCCGTTGCAAATTTGGTATGCGCAGCGCACACGCCGCGCATTGATCTTCTTGTTTGGCAATTGATAGGTTTGTTTAATGACGCCCGAACACGGGTCAATATGGGAGGAAGCAATGCGTGCAAAGAAAAAGATAGGCGTGAATCGGCGCAGCTTGTTGAAGGGCGCGGCGGCTCTCGGCGCATTTCCGCTCGTGAATGTCGCGCGAAGCTGGGCTGCCGAAGAGACGATCGGCAATTATCCGGCGGGCGTGCAGGGCGATAGTGTCTTCGTCGGTCTCACCTGCCCCTTGACGGGGCCTTATTCGGCGGAGGGTGGCGACCTGCAGAAAGGTTACGAGCTCGCCATCGGTCACCTGAATGGCGGGGGCGGCCTTGTCAGCAAGATTTCAACCCTGTCCGGCAAGGGAGTGCTCGGCAAGAAGATCGAATACAAAGTTGCCGACACCCAGACGCAGCCCGGTCCGGCGGTCCAGGCGGCGAGCAATTTCATTACCACGAACAAGGCGATCATGATTTCAGGCTGTTCGAGCAGTGCCACCGCCATTGCGCTCGAGAAAGTCGCGCAGCGCTATCGGGTCCTCAACATGGTCGGTGCCAGCGGCGCCAACGAAACGACAGGCAAGGATTGCCAACGTTACGCGTTCCGTTCGCAGCCGAGTGCCTATATGGCGGCAAAAGCGCTCGCACCCGTTCTCGGAAAAGAACTCGGAAAAAACCGCAAGGCTGCATACCTTGTACCCGACTATGCCTATGGACACTCGGTGTTCGACTCGACGTCGAAATTCACCGAGGAGCAACTTGGCTGGAAAGTCGTGGATCAGCAGCTTTGCCCCGTCGGCACGGCCGATTACAGCTCCTTCTTGCTGAATATCGCGAACAGCGGGGCTGACGTCTTCGTCAACGTCGCTTTTGGCAACGACTCGGTGGCATCAACGAAGCAGGCCAAGCAGTTCGGCGTGCTCGACAAGATGAAGATGATCGTGCCGAATTTGTCGTCCTTCCAGGGCAAGGAAGTCGGCGCGGAAATCATGCAGGGCGTTTATGGCACGCTCGATTTCTGGTGGACGCTAGCGGAGACGATACCCGAGGCGAAGATTTTCGTGGATGCCTTTGAAGCCAAGTACAAATACAAGCCGCGCTGGACGGCGCACATCGCTTACACTCAGCTCATTGTTTGGGCAGATGCCGTCGAGCGTGCCAAGACTTTCAATCCGATATCGGTCATCAAGGCGCTTGAAGCCGAACACAAGCTCAAGATGCCGCTCGGCGAGGTCTACTATCGTGGCTGCGACCATCAGCAGGTGCGCGCGGTGCCTGTGGTTGTCGGAAAGAAGCCGAGCGAGTTGCGTAATCCTGAAGACATATACAGAGTGGTCGGGCTGACGCCGGGCCCCGATGTCGTGCCGGCCTGCGACTCGGTTGGTTGCAAGTTGCCGTCGTACTGAAGACTCTCTCGCAGTACGGACCGGAGCCGCTATGAATTGGGCGTTGCTGTGGGCGCAGCTTTTCAATGGACTGACGCTCGGCGCGTTGCTTGTGCTCGTCGCGATGGGGCTGACGATCATCTTCGGCGCGCTGGGGGTGATAAATTTCGCCCACGGCGCGTTCTACATGATCGGCGCCTATGCCGGATTTGTGACGTTCGAGGCAACGCACTCGTTTGTTCTCGCCATGGCGGTGGGCGCCCTCGTGCTTTTGGTGCTCGGCCTCGTCATCGAACGCGTTCTTGTGCGCTACTATTACCGGCGTCCGCACGAGGATCAGATCCTCATGACGTTCGGGCTCGGTATCATTCTGGTGGAGGCAATTCGCGCCTATTTCGGCGGCATCGCACAGCGGTTACCGGTGCCGAGTTGGGGCGGCGGGGCAGTAAACCTCGGTTTTATCTATTACCCGACCTATCGCATCCAGGTGCTCGGCATCGTCGCTGCTGCCTTGATCGTGCTCTATATCCTGCTCTATCGGACCCGGCTTGGCCTCATCGTGCGTGCGGGGATCGAGGACCAGTTGATGGTCAGTATCCTCGGCATCAATGTGCGGCGCACGTTTCTCATCGTGTTCGGGCTTGGCAGCATGGCGGCGGGCTATGCCGGCGTCATCAACGCGCCGATCGTGACTGTCGTGCCCGATATGGGCACCCTGGTCCTGGTGCAGTCGTTCGTCGTGGTCGTTATCGGCGGTGTCGGTTCATTCTGGGGTGCGCTGGTGGGCGGGCTTGTTGCCGGAGAGATCATGAGCCTTACCGCCATGGTCCAGCCGGCCTACTCTGAGGTGATGCTGTTTGCCGCCATGGCGATCGTATTGATCCTCAGACCGCAGGGACTGTTTGGCGTCCAGGGACGCCAATGATGCTGCAATACCTGCCGACGCGTGGACGGTTTCGCCGGTGGCTGCCGGAAGCAGTCGCAATCCCGGCGCTGCTGGTCTTCCCGTCAGTTTTTGCGCTGATCGGCGGCTCGGCCGATATGGCCGATCGCATCCTTATCTGGGGCATTTTCGGCTTCGGCTTCGATATCCTGTTCGGCTTTACGGGATTGTTGTCCTTCGGACAGGCTGCATTTTTCGGCTCGGGCGGATTTATGACGGCATACCTGCTGATCGCGGGCATCACCGAAAACGCCGTCGTGGCGCTCATCATCGGCACCATCTTTGCCGCCGTCCTCGGCGTCATCATCGGTGCGCTATCGTTGCGTCGCTCGGGCATTTATTTCGCGATGCTTACGCTCGCCTTCGGCGAGATGTTCTTTTTTCTCGATATTTCTCCGCTCAAGACATTCACCGGGGGCGAGAACGGCCTGTCCGGCGTACCCGCGACCCACATCGGGATCGGCAGCTGGTTTGTCGAACTGCATACGCCCGAGGAAATGTACTGGGTGATTGCGATCCTGTTCCTCATCGGCTTCTGGCTGGCACGGCGTATCGTCCATTCGTCCTTCGGCGCCGTGCTGGTGTCAATTCGCGAGAACGAACTGCGCGCGCGCACGCTCGGGCATGACGTGCAGAAGTACAAGCTAGCGGCGTTTGTGATCGCGGCCGCCTATGGCGGTGTTGCGGGCGGCCTCTTCGGCTTGTTTCAAGGTTACATGCCGCCGGACGGGTTCTATCTCGAGACGTCCGGCCAACTCGTCGTGCAGACAATCATGGGCGGAGCCGGCACGCTGATCGGGCCCACCGTCGGCGCATTGGTCTGGATCTATCTGCGCACCGCCTTGCAACAACTGCCGCTGGTTGGCTCGATATGGAAGATGCTGCTTGGCATCATCTTCGTACTCATTGTGACCGTGTTCCGCCGCGGGATCTGCGGCGGCGTCGCCGTGTTATGGCGGCGTTTGACCGGTCCGGCCACCGCGCGCACGCCGCCGCTGCCGATTGTCGCTGCCCAGCCAAAAAATGGGTCTCGCAAGTCGCTCCCGCTTACGCAGACCGTCGTGCTGGAGGCGAGGGACCTCACAAAGCGCTATGGCGGCCTCACCGCGGTGGACAAGGTTTCCTTTCAGGTGATGGAGGGCGAAATCCGCGCGCTCATTGGCCCGAACGGAGCCGGCAAGACCACATTTTTCAATATGCTTGCCGGCGCCATCTCGCCCACGAGCGGCGAAATATCGTTTCGCGGAGAGCGCATTACGTATGCTGGCAGCACGGCGATCTGCCAGCGGGGGCTCGTCAAGAGCTTCCAGATCAACCAGCTTTTCCCTGGTCTCACAGTCTGGGACAATGTCCGCATCCCAGCGGTCGCCCGAACCTACGGAAAGTTTCATCCATCAATCCTGCGCAGCGTTGAGAATTCGCACGAATTGAATGAACTGATCGCGGAGTCGCTCGCTGCGGTTCATCTTTCCGACCGCGCCCACGCTCCGGCGCGGGAGCTTGCCTATGGCGAGAAACGGCGGCTCGAAATCGGGCTTGCACTTGCGACAAAGCCCAGCATGTTGCTGCTGGACGAGCCCACCGCAGGGATGAGCCCTTCCGAGCGGCAAGACACTATCCGGCTTCTCAGGAGCATCGCGGCGGGGATCACTATCGTGATCGTGGAGCACGACATGGACGTCGTCTTCGGCCTCGCTGATCGCATCACTGTCTTGTTCAACGGTCGCAAGATCGCCGAGGGTTCCCCGGACGCGATCAAAATGAACGCCGAAGTGCGTGCCGCCTACCTCGGCAATCCGGTGCGAAAATGAGCCTGCTCGAGGTCGAGGGCATCAATACTTTTTACGGCGAGGCGCACGCCTTGTTCGACATCTCCCTGCATGTTGAACAGCACGAGGTCGTGGCTCTTCTGGGCCGCAACGGCGCCGGAAAGAGCACAACGCTCAACACGATCATGGGCGTGCTGACGCCGAAATCCGGCGCGATCCGTTTTGACGGCGGGGATATCGCATCACTGCCGCCGTATGAGATTGCGCAACGCGGCCTGCAGCTGGTCCCTGAGGAACGGCGAATCATCGGCGGGCTGACGGTGGAGGAAAACATCGTTCTTGCGACGCTGACCGCGGAAAAGCCGTGGCCGCTCGACCGGGCTTACGAACTGTTTCCGCGGCTTGCGGAGCGCAAGCGGAACCGCGGGCGCGATCTCTCGGGCGGCGAGCAGCAGATGCTGGCGATCGCGCGGGCACTTGTGCGGGAGCCCAAGCTGGTCCTGCTGGATGAGCCGTTTGAGGGGCTGGCGCCAATTATCGTGCAGGACCTCATTGCGGTCTGCCGAAAGATAGCAGAAGCCGGTCAGACAATTGTCATCGTGGAGCAAAACGTCGAAGCGGCGCTTGGTTTGGCGCACCGTTGTTATGTGCTCAACAATGGGCACGTGGTGTTCGAGGGGACACCGGAAAGCCTGCGCAAGGATGCCGAATTCATGCACCGTCATCTCGGCGTGGAAGCATAGTCTTGCCGCCGGCTCGGGCGCAGCGAGGGCAACTTGCGTGATCTATTCGGCGGCCTCGAGAGCCGGGCTCTGCCCGAGAAGGTATTCACGATCCATTTCGAAAATATGGGTCAGAAACTTCGTCACCGCCTTGATGCGAGGCAAATGGGTCTGTTCGGTTCGCACCGACAGCCATACGTCTCGCTGAACCGACATATCCGGAAACAAGCGCTGCAAGCCGTGCACTCCGGAAGCGACGAAGGTCGGCAGCATCACGATCCCGAGACCGCCCACGGCCGCGTTGCATTGGGCGAGAATGCTGTTGCTGCAGAACACCATGCGCGGATTCTCCACGAGCTCGTCAAGCCAGCGCACGGCGTCGATCGTCAGCAGCTCTTCGATGTAACCCGCGAAATCGTGGTCGGCGAGGTCGGCAAGCATGAGCGGCATGCCCCGGCGTCGAACATAGGACGGCGAGCAGTAGAGATGCATCGCCACCGATCCGACCCGCTTGCTGGTGAGCCCGGGCGTGCGCGGGTTGAAGAAGCTCAGGAATATGTCGGCTTCCTTCCGGGACAGATCGACCGTCTGCGGAATGCTGACGAGCTCCAGTCGCACGCTGGGATCGAATTGCGGCAAGAGTGATAACCGGTGCGCCACATACTGGCTGGCGAGGCCCTCCATGGTGGCAATGCGCACGAGCTGGCTGCCGCCCGCGCTGCCGCGGACAATGGCGTCCTCGAGCGCATTGGCGTGAACGTCCATGTTCTCGATGTGCCTGAGCAGATCGTGAACGTCTGCGCGCACGGTCACGCCCTTGCGCGTCCGGTTGAGCAGCTTGACGGAAAGAAGTGACTCGAGCTTTCCGACGCGGCGGCAGACGGTTGAATGGTCGAGACGCAGACGCTTTGCCGCTGCGTGCACGCTGCCCTGGCGGGCGACTTCAAGGAACACCCGGAGGTCGTCCCACTTGACGGATGCCCGGCTCACCGATCTCTCCGCACGTCCCACAACCGTATTCTAATGCCGATACTGTACGCCCTTTCCGCGCAATCGGACACAGTGTGGTGCAAAAAAACCATTCCCGGACACCCGTCCTGCTGGGCCATAAAAGTTTGGATAGTGCTATTTCCCAGCGGGTTGTCCGGTATCGATGCGGGTTTACAGAACGCAAGTGGTCGTCGTCGGCGGCGGGGCCGCGGGTTGCTATGCCGCACTTAACCTCCACCGGAAAGGCATCAGCACCGTCATCGTCTGCAAAGGCCTTGTCGGCAAAAGCGGCGCCTCGCTGTTTGCCGGCAATCTCGTGCTTTCGGGTCGGATACTCGGCAATACGGAAGAGCAGGCGCGTAACACAGCCGAATTTCTCATCAAGTATCACAACCAGTTTCTGATTGATCAGGACTGGGCGAAGCGCTGCGGTGCCTGGATCTCGAGCGTGTATTATTCCGAACTGGAAGAGGCGGGGCTTTACTTTCGGCGCGATGATGACGCCAACGTTGTCGTGAGCCCGGGCAAGATCCGCAGCATAGCCGCAAACGTCCAGGGCAATTCAGGCGTTCCGTTCATGGATTTGCGTCGCAAGCAGATTATCAACGCCGGAATTCAAACGCTCGAGGAGACGGTGGCGACCGCGCTTCTCCGCAATGCCGACGGATCGATCGCGGGTATTTTCGGCCTGCAAATTCTGACCGGCGAATATGTCGTCGTCCTGGCGCAGGCAACGATACTGGCGACCGGCTATTCCGACCGTCTCCATGCGCGTTCGACCGGGACCCGCGAAATGTCCGGCGACGGGATCGCCATGGCATGGCGGGCGGGGGCGAGCATGGTCAACCTCGAAATGCAGTGGTGGCACACGAATGACGTCGCGTACCCGCCGACCTGGCAGCGCATGCAAATTTACCCGAACCCGATGCTCGGCTCGGACAAGTCGGCGCGCATGGTGAATTCGGAAGGCGAAGAATTCTTCGACCAGCAGAAGGATGATCCGCTCGCGTTTGGACCTTACACCGTACAACTCAAGGCGTTGGCGAAGCAGGTCCATGCCGGGAAGGCGCGCTACACCGGCGGCTATTACGCAGGTTTCGACAAATGCTCGGCGAGCGAGGTGGAGGCCTACACGTCGTATGGCAAGGTGTATCGGCAACTCGGCATGGATTTTCCGAAACAGCTGATCGAGACCGCCGTAACGGCGCATTACCGGCAGGGGGGCATCGATGTCGATACGGCGACGATGGCGTCGTCCGTCCCGGGGCTCTACGTTGCGGGCGGGCTCGGTGGTCACTGCAACGGCCTGATCGCGCTGGTGACTTATGACGGCAAGGTCGTCGCGGATGGAGTTGCAGATGCTCTCGCCACTTTGAGGGCTCCCGAACTGCCGGATGAGCAGATCGAGAACGAGCGTGAGCGGCTTGAAACGCTCCGCGGAGGCGCGCGACTGCGAGATACGCCATGCGCGCCAGGCGAAGTGAAGGAAGCCCTGCGCGAGCTGATGTGGGCGAAAGCCGGTGTCGAGAAAGACGAGCAGAGCCTCAATGAAGCGCTCGACGAATTCTCCCGCATGCGACGCGAGCTATTGCCGCGCCTGCGCGCCAGGACGCCGGTTCGTATTGCGAATTACGATTGGCTGGATGCCATTGATTGCGTGAACATGATTGACGCTGCCGAGCTTGTCGTTGTCTCGTCGCTGCAGCGCCAGGAAAGCCGCGGTCCTTTCATGCGGCGCGATTTTCCGGAAACCGACAACGAGAATTGGCTGACGGCCAACCTGCTTCACAAGGCGGGAAACGGTTATCGCTTCGAGAAGCGGCCCTACAACCTGTCGATGTTCCAACCTGATTTTGTTCGGGCCAACAATCTCGAGGTCCCGTGGTGAGTGAACCGGTTCAGAATAATTCAGGTCTGATCGATGCGCGCCGGCTTGGGCAGGCCGAGAACTTTGACACGCTGCGCGCGCGGAATGGCCGGATTCCGATTGGCGCGCCGCTCTCGGTCAGAATTCTGCGCAACGACAGCGATGAAGGTCCGCGCTGGCAGGAGTTCCGCACCCCTTATGAGAAGGCGATGCGGGTGCTCGATGCGCTGAATGCGATAGCACGCACCGATGCACCCGATCTGGCATTCCGCTGGTTCTGTGGCTCCAAGATGTGCGGCACCTGCGCGGTGCGCGTGAACGGCCGTGAGGTTCTGGCTTGCTGGGAAGCCGTCGAGCCGGAAATGACGATCGAGCCGCTGCGGAACCTGCCAGTCATCCGCGATCTTGTTGTCGATCGCGCGGCCTATGAGGAGAAGGTGGCGTCTTTTGGGCCCTGGTTGACGCGCACCGAGGCCTATCCGGGCTTTCCGGAGCCGCTGTCGCACCGTGACATCAAGAACGCATCGAAGGCGCTCGACTGCATCAGCTGCGCGTCCTGTTATTCGGCCTGTCCTGTCGTGCGCCTCGGAGCGCTCACTGACTTCGCGGGGCCGGCACCCCTGGTCCAGCTTGCGCAGACTGCACTTGACCCGCGGCAGCATCAGCAACAGGTGGTGCGCGCGCTGTCACACGCCGGAATTTTCAATTGCGTATCATGCTATAAGTGTGAAGAGGTCTGCCCCGCGCATATTCCGATCGTCACCGCGATCATCGAGCCGTTGAAGGCGAAGACGGCGCAATTGACACCGCGGCTGGCGCGTCACCCGCTCGCATTCCTCGCGGTGGTATCGCGGCGCGGGCGAATCGATCCCGGCGAACTCATCCTTCGCATTCAGGGGCTTCGCGCGCTCGCTGTGGTGCCGAGGCTCCTGCGGCTTCTGACACGCCGGAAAATCAGCCCGTTGCGGACATTGCTCGGTCTCAAGACGCCCGCTGCCGGGGCGGCGAGCCGAATTCTCAATCGAATGCGAGGCCAACGATGAAATTTGCCTATTACCCCGGCTGTTCGGCCCGTAGCACCTGCGCGGAACTCAACGTCGCGACGCATCGCGTGGCGGAAAAACTCGGAATTGAACTGTTGACGCTTGAGTCCGCCACCTGCACCGGTGCCCGCGAGCTGCGCGCGATTGAGCCGTTGAAGTTCTACACGCTCAATGTCCGCATCCTGGCACTCGCGGAGCGTGAAGGTCTGCCGCTGATGACGATCTGCAACACCTGTACCCTCAACCTGCTCGATGCGCACGCTGCAGTCTGCGACGACGCGCAGTTGCTGCGCATCGTCAATGACGAATTGCAGGCTGAGGGACTTCGATACAATCGCTCGACCCGAATAAGTCATTTCCTCTGGGTTCTGTATGAAGATATCGGCGAGGAGAAGCTGCGCAGGCTTGTTACGAACCCGTTGACGGGT
>DATEKG010000034.1:0-4812 GCA_035277565.1 Pseudolabrys sp. | reverse complement strand
GCCGCCTTGGCCGCGCAACAGTCGTGACAGCAAATATGTGCGATCGTCGACCAACTCCGCCGATGCAAACTGAATGACTTCCCAGGCTCCATCCGCACGCTGCAATGCAGCCACATTCGCGCCGGCGAATACGGCGGCGTCAGACGCAGACGCGAGTGAGCCGCCGAACAGCCGCACACGTAAATCCGAATTTTGCCAGCGCGCAGTCGGCCCGGCGGGAAGATCGCTGAGCGTCTGTCCGATGATTGATGGAGCGAGCACGACCCCGGCCCTTTCGAAGCTCAGTCCATCGGTAGAGGTCCACACCGCGATTGCGCCCGGCCATGGGTCAGCGAATACGGCGAGTCTCGCAAGCACCGGCGGCTGAGTTGCATTCAGCGACGGTAGGTCGAGCAGGAGTGCATGAACCGGACCGATTGCAGCGGGCGGTGCCGGCGTCCGTCGCTGCGGCAAGGAAAGCGCCAAATTAAACGCTTCTGGATTGATCGAACGTGCCGTCAGCGCGCGACTTTCGGCATCGGAGACGCTCTGCAATTCAAACAGCCGCCTCCGTCCATTGATTGTCAGCCCGATCACATCACCGCAGGTCAGTGCAAGCTGGCTCGGCGGCAGCGCAAAATCGACACTCTCTCGGCCTGCCCATACGTCCTGAAGCCAGATCTCCGCGCGCCGTTCAGCCTCGGTATTCGTGGCAACCATCGCGAGGTCGGCATGCGCGGTCGCAGTCGAGCCGCCGACGAGCCGGCGCGAAGCTGCTACTCCGCGCTGATAGTCTGCATTTACGTCGGTATATCCTATTGTCACTTCGCGCGGCAGATCGCCTTCCTGTGTGCGGAGTGTGCGTGTTGGCGCGCTTTCGTCGGGCAAGACGAGATCATTTTCGGAGATTTCCAATTCGGGCGTGCCGCCGCGCTGGCGGAACCGCAGCAGTCCGTCCTGCTCGAGAGCATCAAAGGCGAAAGCAAGGGCGAGCGGATCGACCATTGCACGCGGGGACATCGGTCGGTCGACGACATAACCGTCGGGACCTTCACCCAGCTCGCTCGTGTCGACGCCGGTAATTCCGCTATCAGCGCAAATCGACGATATGAGCCCATCCAGCGGGGCAGTACCAAGCCGTCCGGTCAGCCAGTGCCCCGTTTCCCAGTTGCTCGCGTCATTCCACGTTTCTGCCGATGCCGGAAACGCGGGGTATGGCCTTGCGTCCCAGGTCCAGACCTGAACGTCTTCAACGGCAATCATGCGCCCGCCATACACGGTTGACACAGGATTGAGGGTCGCATCACCGAAGACAGGGTCGAACGCACCAAGCACGGCTTCAAGGTAGCGGCGCTGAATCAGGTCGTCGCGGCCGCCGTTTGAGTAGTGCGGCAGACCTGCTTCGGAGGACTTTGGATCGGGAAATATGCTCGGCTGGTTGGCGCCTTTATCCACCGCAGGGCAGCCGATCTCTGTAAGCCAGATCGGCTTCGACTGTGGTTGCCATGGCGTGGACGTCGCAAGCTCAACACCGCCAACACGCTCGAAATGGGGTTGCAACCAGAAATTCCAGAGGTCTTTCTGGCGGAAAATCCACGCCTTACCGAGACCGTCGCTGATCGCGCTCCGGGCTTGCGCGTCGCGTGCCGCATCGTCCGCGTAAAACCACTCGTAAGCCTCCCCTCCCCGCAAATTTCGAGCGAGATAGTCGAGGCGATACGGACTGCCGGTCAGCGCCCGATCCCGTTCGCCCGCAGCACCACGCCAGTCGGAGAGAGGCGCATAGTAGTCGATGCCAATCGCATCAATCGACGACGAGGCCCATAAGGTGTCGAGCGGGAACCGCACCTCCTGTGCCGCAGGGTCGACAACATGACTGGAGTATTCCGTCCAGTCCGCGCCGTAGCTCACTTTTGTCGCAGCGCCAGTAATTGCTTTCACCTCGCCGGCAAGTGCGGCCAATGCATTGACCGCTGGATAGGAGCCAGCTGCCGAACGCAGACGCGTCAGTGATTTCAATTCGGAGCCAATGAGAAAGGCATCAACACCGCCAGCACTGGCGGCGAGAGCAGCATAATGGAGTATGAAGTTGCGATAATTCCACCCGTCCGCACCGCCGGTGAAGAACGCATCGATCTGCGTATGGACATTCAAAGTCCCGTCGGGAGAGTCTGCCCGCCCCGGCGCAGGGTCGCAGGTAATGCGGCCACGCCAGGGATAGGCTGGCTGCGATGCTGCTCCGGTATTTGGATCGTGCAGGCCGTTGCCAGGAGGGATGTCCATCATCAGGAATGGATAAAGCGTGACTTTGAGCCCACGTGCCTTGAGCTCCGCGATGAGATCACGCACACTTTGGTCCGAGGGCGTACCTCCGAAGGCAGGCCGACCGTTCACGATCGAAACGACATAGGAATTTGTGCGGTCAACGTCGGCAACCGCCCAGTTCGCTGCGAAAGTCTGTTTGTCTCGATTGTCGACGCCCGGAACGATGCGACATTCGCCGCAACGTAAATCGGTCCCGAACCATGCGACGACAATAGCGACGCGCTCGAGATTCGGTGCGACCGCCTGCAGTTCGTCGAGAGCGGCAAGCACATCGGACGGGGCAAAACTGATATGGCGATTTTCGGGCGCAGACTGACCCGGTCCTAGTATTCGTACCACTGTTTCCGGGGCGTAGCCGAACTCGGTCGAACCAGGAATGAGCGTAACAGCGCGCACCATTTGCTCGAGCCGGCCGACCGGACGTGTCACCTCGAATGACAGCTGCGGAATGCGATTGCCAAAATTGGCGAGCGGCAAGCGCTCAAATACGACATAGGCGATCCCGCGATAGGCCGGTACATCGCCTTCTTTTGCGACAATCAGCGGATCGGGGCTTTGCGTCTCGTCCCCTTTGTAGGTGCGCAGGACCAATCCTGTAAGATCGAGCGGCTTGCCGTCGGCCCAGATGCGCAGCACCGCCCCGATAGGCCCTTCGCAAAGCCCGACAGCAAGATTGGCAAAGTAGGAAAAAGTCGTCGTATTTGTGGTTACTGCCGACCCTCCTCCCATTCCTTTTCCCGCGCTGCCGGCATTAGTCTGCGAAACGGTATTCACGACCTCTTCGAGATTGGTCGCCCAGATGATCTGGCCCGACAAGCGCGCACGGCCATAGACGCGAGGAATTGGCGCACCTTCGGTCGAAGCCATGACCTCGAGATCGGCAAGACGCGGGCCTTCCTGCGAGACATCCTGGCGGTTTCCGAACAGCGCGCGGTCGATCGCATTCCCGGCAAGTGCCCCGACCAACCGCCCCGCGATCGCGCCAGTCGGCCCGAAAATGGCTTTGCCGGCCGTAGCCCCGGCCGCAGAAAGAACAAGCGCCGCCATCAGTCGACCACTCCTGGAAATTGAAAGGCATAGGCGAGATGTCTGCGCCACCATGGCGCAATCGCCACTTCCGCAACTGCCGCACCATCATGCGCGTGCACCATCGATCCGGGCGCTGTGACGATGGCTGCATGTTTGGCCGGCAAATACGTGCGCCAGCGAAATAAAAGAACATCGCCAGGCGCAACATCGTGGCACGCGATTGCAACGAGATGCCGCGTCGCTGCTGCGGCAAGCGACTCCTTGCCCGTTGCTTCCGCCCAATCGGGTGCATAGGGCGGCGCATGTTCTGGCTCCACGCCGATCGTCGCTCGCCACACGCCCCGCACCAGGCCGAGGCAATCACAACCAACGCCTTTGCACGACGCCTGGTGCCGGTAAGGCGTGCCTATCCAGCGCCGCGTTTCCGCGACAATGTCTTCTCGACGAATCATGGGGAAGTTCCTGCAATTGAGACGGTTCAGCCCTGCCGGCTGGCTCCGTCATTTCCGGGCTCACCGGGCAACGGGTAGCTCATGACAAAGTCATTGCCGGGGATATGCGGGAAGCCGCGGAAATTCAGGACGTTATTGAAACGGTCGTGGCAGGTCTGGAAACGTTTATCGCAGCCGGCGGTCACGACAAACGCGTCGCCCGGGACGATCGGCTCGGGCATCGGCTGCCACAGATCAAGGCTGACAACGGCGGTCTTGCGGTGCCGCTTTACCTCGACGCTCAAGCCCGCATTGGCGCCGTTCACAAAGTTGAGCTTTCCGGCCGTAAACCAGCCGTCCTCGAAGCTTTCGAGCCCATCTGCAGTGAATGTTGAAGTTGAGCTTAAGGTGAAAACAGTACCGCTACCCCGAAAGAGCGGGTTCATAAGGTCGATCTTGCAGCGCGCATCGCCGAGATCGGCCGAACAAGTCGGCGTATAAAGCCGCCCGCTCTGCTGCGCGAGGCGGTCGCTCAGCCCACGTATCTCCGCGGTAAATGCCGAGCCCTCACAGCGAACCTCTCCCAGCGTGCCGTTGGCCAGCAACACGCGAAGCTCAGGTTCGCTCCAGTCGGTGAGCCACACTTCAATGGTTGCCCCGTCATAACGGCCGGCGGCGAGATCTGCCTCGTTGAGCGCGTCACCAACCAATGCTCCAGCAAGTTCTGAAGAATCGGCAGCAAGCCCGAGCTTCTGCGTTGCTTCGCTGCCGGTCAGTCCGTTGCCGGCGTGGCAAGTGACACCGCCAAGGAGAACATCCTGGTCGTGATCAGTAAATCCGAGCGATACGCCGTCAGTTCTTTCGATCAGCCAGCAGCGGCACAGAGTCGTGACACCGGTGTCGAGCTTTGCCTGTAAAGCAGCGGGGACGGGTCTCACGGCCTGATCTCCACAAGAGGGATTTTCGGAATCGCCCCGCCTTCAAAGGCAGAAAGATCGACTTCAAGGTAGTCGGTATCAAATCGAACCGGCACATCGAACAGGAAACC
>DATEKG010000033.1:0-11502 GCA_035277565.1 Pseudolabrys sp. | reverse complement strand
GCCGAACGGCGAATTCATGGTGCTGCTTGGGCCCTCGGGCTGCGGCAAGACGACGTTCCTGCGCATCATCTGCGGGCTCGAGCAGCAGACGAGCGGCGATCTTTTGATCGGCGGAGACGTCGTCAACGACATGCCGCCGCGAGCCCGCGGCGTGGCGATGATGTTCCAGAGCTACGGGCTTTATCCGCATTTCACGGTGCGCAACAACATTGCCTTTCCGCTGAAGACCCAGGGCGTTCCACGCGCCGAAATCGACAAGAAAGTCGAATGGGCCTCGCAATTGCTCGGCATCGGGCATCTGCTCGACCGGCGGCCACGGCAGCTCTCCGGCGGCGAACGCCAGCGCGTCGCGCTCGCGCGCGCCCTGGTGCGCGAGCCGACCGTGCTGCTGCTCGACGAGCCGCTGTCGAATCTCGACGCCAAGCTCCGCGCTTCGGCGCGCCTGGAGATCAAGCAGTTCCAGCAGCGTGTCGGCGTCACCACCATTTACGTCACGCACGATCAGGTCGAGGCGATGGGCATGGGCGATCGCATCGCCGTGATCGACGGCGGAAGAGTGCGTCAGGTTGGGACGCCGACGGAGATCTATGACGATCCCGCCGACCGCTTCGTTGCCACTTTCGTCGGCACGCCGCCGATGAATATCGTCGCGAAAAACGGAGGCTTTCTCGGCTTCCGGCCGGAGAACTTCCTGCCCAGGGACATGATGGAAGACAGCAACTTCACCGAGTTTTCCTTCCGCGTCGACCGTTCCGAATATCTCGGCTCGGAGCGGATCGTGTACGGCGTCATGGCGGGCTTCGACCCGAAGCAGGTGATCACAGCAAAACTTCCTCCGGCTCACGTCGCGGACGAATGGATCCGGCCGGGCGAATGGCATCCTTTTGCCGTCCGCAACGGCGCCCTGCGCAATTTCGACAAAGATGGCAATCGCGCCAGCCGACACTAGAACGGATTATTGAATATGGTCGCACTCGCGGAGTCAGTTCCCAAGCCGGCGTCGCGCTACCGCTTCATCCTCGACCGGCGCGATGTGCTGGGCGCGCTCTTTGTCGCACCGGCGATCCTTTATGTCTTGCTGCTCGTCGGCGTGCCATTTCTGATGGCCGTGTATTACTCGGTCAGCGCTTACACGATCTATGATCCCTCATGGAGTTTCGTCGGCCTGTCGAATTTCGAAGACATCATCGAAAACCCGTCGTTCCGGCAGACGCTTTATAACACCTTCATCTTCACCTTCGGATCGCAGATCCTCGGTCTCATTCTCGGCAAGTTCGGCGCGTTGGTGCTTCTGCGGCCGTTCCCCGGCCGCAAATTGGTCAGGGCGCTGGTCATCCTGCCCTGGGCCGTGCCGATTGCGCTGGCGACGGTCGCCTGGCAGTGGATGTTCGATTCACTTTACAGCGTGATCAACTGGACGCTGATAGCCCTCGGTATCGTTACTCGCGATCAGGCGCCGAACTGGCTCGGCACGCCGGATCTGGCGATGTTCTCCGTGATCGTCGTCAATGCCTGGCGCTTCTTCCCGTTCGCCATCGTGATCTTCCTTGCCGGCATCACCGCCGTGCCGCAGGACGTGCTCGATGCGGCGACCGTCGATGGCGCCGGCTTCTGGCGGCGCAATTACCAGATCATCATGCCGATGATCCTGCCGATCGTGGCCATCGGCCTGATATTCGGCATCGTGTTCACCTTCACCGATCTGTCGATCGTATTTCTGATGACGAATGGCGGGCCGATCGGAGCGACCTCGGTTCTGGGATTTGCGGGATTCCAGACCGGTATCGTCTCGGGCGACGTGTCGCACGGTGCCGCTATCTCGCTCTTCATGCTGCCGGTACTGCTGGTGGTGGTGATCTTCATGCTGCGCTTCATCCGGCGGCGGGAGATCTGAAATGGCGCGCAAGACAACGCTCGTCGGCGTCCTGCAGGAGACCTCCTTCTACGGAGCGGTCGCGTTCTTCTTCGTGCTCGCGGCGTTTCCGTTCTATTGGATGGTGATCACGTCGTTCAAGACAAACGGTGATCTCTACAGCGTCGAGCATATTCCCTTCTGGTTCAACGACCCGCCCACGCTCGAACATTTCCGTTATCTGTTCGAGAAAACCCTGTTCACGACCTGGCTGTTGAATTCCCTGATCATCGGTCTCTGCGTCACCGGCATCACCCTCGTTACCGCGCTGCCGGCCGCCTACAGCCTGGCGCGCATGACCGGCCGCAACGGCGAGGCCCTGGGCATCGGTATCTTTCTGACCTATCTGGTGCCGCCGACGCTTCTGTTCCTGCCGCTGTCGCGGGTGATCGCGACGCTAGGCTTGCAGAATTCGATGTGGGCCCTGGTCGTCGTTTATCCGACCTTCACCATCCCATTCTGTACCTGGCTGCTGATGGGCTTCTTCAAGGCCATGCCGCCCGAGATCGAGGAAGCGGCGATCGTCGACGGCTGCAGCCTGTTCGGCGCCTTCATCAAGATGGCGATTCCGCTGTCGGTACCGGGCATTTTGACGACAGTAATATTCACCTTCACGCTGACGTTACAGGAGTTCGTCTACGCGTTGACCTTCGTGTCGGCGTCCGATCAGAAGCCGATCACGCTGGGCGTCGCCACCGACCTTATCCGCGGCGACGTGTTCTACTGGGGCGAGATCATGGCCGGCGCCCTGATCGCCAGCATACCGGTGGCAATCGCTTACAACCTGTTTCTCGACCGCTTCATCTCCGGCATTACCGGCGGCGCCGTCAAATAGCGCGAACGTCCGGCGCATCCGCAGGCGGCCCTTCCTGTCGCGTGGCCGATTGGGATAGCCTTGCGACCTGATCGGTAGCCGCGCGGGGAGGTTGACATGCACGACATCGTCATTCGCGGAGGCTCTATCGTCGATGGGACCGGCAAGGCGGCATTCACAGGGGATGTTGCGATCGAAGGCGGCCGGATCGCCGCGGTTGGCGGCAAGCAGGGACCTGCCCGGCGCGATATCGACGCCGCCGGTCTGCTGGTTACGCCCGGTTGGGTTGACCTGCATACGCATTACGACGGGCAGGCGATGTGGGATCCCCTGCTTGCACCGTCATGCTGGCATGGCGTGACGACGGTCGTCTTCGGAAATTGCGGCGTCGGCTTTGCGCCGGTGAAGAAACACCACCGTCAGGCGCTCATGGACCTGATGGAGGGTGTCGAGGAAATCCCCAACCCCGTGCTCGCCGCAGGTCTGACCTGGGAGTGGGAGAGCTTTTCCGATTTTATGGATGCGCTGGAGCGGCGCGAGCGCGCAATCGACATCGCCGCGCAGATCGCGCACCTGCCGCTGCGTGTCTATGTGATGGGCGATCGCGCAATCCGCCGGGAAGCTGCGACGGCGGATGATATCGCTGAGATGCGACGGCTCACCATTGAAGCCTTGCGTGTCGGCGCATTCGGCTTCACCACGTCGCGCACGGATTCGCACAAGACGCCCGACGGTGAACTTGTACCGTCCCGCGATGCCGACGATCTGGAACTTCTGGGAATCGGCTCGGCCCTGGGTGTCACGGGTACCGGCGCCTTCGGCATGAACAGCGACTTCGATGATGAGGACTATGAGCTGCGCTGGATGCGCAAGCTCGCCAGGGAGACCGGCCGTCCTGTCTGGTTTCTGCTCACTGATCGCTACGAGGATCCGCAACGCTGGCGGCGCCTGATGAAGGCCGTGCACGTGGCGCGATCCGAGGGGCTTCCGCTGACCGCGCAGATAGCCGGGCGCCCGATAGGCGTGATGATGGGCATCGGCACCGCGCTCAATCCTTTTTCGGTACGCTCGAGCTACAAGGCGCTCGAAGCCCTTCCCATCGCGGAGCAGCGTCAGCGGCTGCGCGATCCCGAGTTGCGGCGGAAGATCCTCGCGGAGCGGCCTTCCGACGTCGAGGTTGCGAAGCTCGCCCAATTCCGTCAGCTGGTCACAAGCCGGTGGGACAAGTTCTTCACAATGGGCGACCCGCCGGACTACGAGCCGGATCCGGAGAAGAGTGTCGCAACGATCGCGGCCCGCAGCGGACGCACGCCCGACGAAGTGGCCTATGACTACATCATCGAGGAGAACCAGTACCTGTACTTCCCCGTGGTGAACTATGTGGTGGGCGACCACGAGCCGATCCGCGAAATGCTTTGCGACACGGCCTGCGTGCTTGGGCTCAGTGACGGCGGCGCGCATTGCGCCTCGATCGTCGATTCAGGTTTGCCGAGTTTCATGCTGGCGCACTGGGGCCGCGATCGCCACCGCGGACCGCGGCTGCCCCTTGAATATCTCGTGAAGCGGCAAACGAGTGAAACGGCGGACTTTTTCAATCTGTCCGACCGTGGCCGGCTGGTCCCGGGCCTGCGGGCGGATGTGAACATCATCGACTTCGACCGCCTGCGGTTGCACAAACCGCAGCTTGTTCATGACATGCCGGCGGGCGGGCGCCGCTTCGTGCAACATGTCGACGGATATGAAGCGACGCTTGCGGCGGGCATTCCCATCTTCGAGCGCGGCGAACACACCGGCGCGATGCCGGGGCGTCTCGTGCGGGCCGGCCTCAATGGTCATCGCGCGGCATAAGATCTGAAAGAGGAATTTCGGCGTGTTCCGGGGCCAGGACGGTTGTCCCGGTGTGCGGACGCGGGGGCATGTGCGATGAACAAGCGTCGATTCTTGCTCGGGCTGCTCGGGGCAAATATTGGGGGATCGCTGTCGCCGGCGCTTTTCGCCGATGCCTTTGCAGCTGCCGGTATCGAAGGCTTTTATCATCTGATGGACGTCGACTGCCTGCGGGAAAAACGACTCCCGGAGCTGCTTGATGCGATCAAGGCTGCAGGCTTCGCGGGCGCCAACATTACCTATCCGTTCAAGCAGGACATCATCGCTCTTCTCGATTCGGTGGATCCGGAGGCAGCCCAGGTCGGCGCGGTCAATACGGTCGCGATCGATTCCGGCGGCCGGACGACCGGTCACAACTTCGATCGGCGCGGATGGCGGCGCAGTTTCGAGGAGAATTTCGGGCCTGGCGGCGCACGCGGTTCGACTGTGGTCTTGATCGGCGCCGGCGGTGCCGGCCATGCGGTGGCCTTTGCCTTGATGGACCTCGGCGTTGCGCTTCTTGTCGTGCATGACCGCGACCGCGCACGTGCCGACATGCTTTGCGCCAGTCTCGCCAGCCTGTTCGGAGCCTCACGGTGTCGCGCCGCGGGCGATCTCGCGCGCGAGATTGCGGCGGCCGACGGCGTGGTCAATGCAACGCAAACGGGAATGCGCGGCTTTCCCGGCAACCCCGTGCCGGCGGGGGCCCTCAAGGCGTCACATTGGGCCGCCGACGTCATCTATACGCCGACCAATACCGAGTTCATCGAGGCCGCGGCCGCCAGAGGGGCGCGGGTGATGAACGGCGGCGGGATGTGCGTGCATCAGGCGGTTGAAGCTTTCCATTTATTCACGGGAATTGCGCCTGATGCGGTTCGCCTTCGCCGCGCATTCGATGCGGCTTACGACATGCGTGAGGCGGCGCATCGGCAGGCTCATGCCGCGCGCGATTAACGTTTCGTTAACCTCCGATTAACGCCAAAAAAAACTGCGCGCCGAATAATGTCTGAACGGGCGCACAGCGGAACTTTTCAGATGTTTTTCTCCCTCTCTCGCAGGCGAGCATCGTTGATTCTGGCATCGGTGGGTGTTGTTGCATTTGCGGCCAGCTTCAGCGCGTTGAATATTTTGGCCCCCGGCTGGGTTGCAGCCTTCGTTCCTGCGATTTCCGGGCCCGCGCTCACGACAATTGTCGCTGCCATTGTTGCGCAGTTCGTCGTGAGCTGCGTCGGCGCCGCTCTCGCCTGGCATCTGGGACGGGAGAACGAGCAGTTGCGCACGACGATCGACAGCATGTCGCAAGGCCTTTGCATGTTTGACAACGCCGAACGGCTGGTTGTCTGCAATCGCCGCTACTACGAGATTTACGAATTGACCCGTGACGATGTCCAAACCGGAGCCACGCTTTCGGAAGTGCTCGCAAAGCGGGTGACCAAGGGCACGTTTTCCCGGGATCCCGATCAGTATCGAAAGGAATTTCTGAGTGCAATCAGAGAGGGGCGCACGATCGTGCACGAGGTCAAATCCAAGGGCGGCCATCTTCTGCTGGTGACGAACCATCCAATGAAGGGTGGCGGCTGGATCGGGACGCACGAAGACATCACCGAACGGCGGCGAACCGAACTTCAGCGCGACTCGATGCAGCAGCAGGAAGGCCGCCGCGCCCTGATTGAGAGCGCGATATCGGAATTTCGCGACTATGCGGAAACCCTTCTCGGCACCGTCACCGAGAGCGCAAGCGTCATGGGTTTGACGGCCGGCAATCTGTTCAAGACGTCCGGGCATACGTCGGGACGCGCCGAGAGCGCCGTGCAGACCTCGAACGAGGCTTTGGCCAACGTCAAGACTGCGGCGGTTGCGGCGGACGAACTGTCGAACTCGATTGCCGAGATCGGACAGCACCTCAACCAGACCGCGGAGGTGGTACGCGTCGCGGTCGATGAGGCGCAGGTCACAAATCATGACATTGGTGCGCTCGCACAGGGCGCCCGGAACATCGGCGATGTCACCAAGCTCATTCAGAATATCGCTGCTCAGACAAATCTCCTGGCCCTCAACGCAACAATAGAAGCCGCACGCGCCGGCGAAGCGGGTCGCGGCTTTGCCGTAGTGGCTTCCGAGGTGAAATCACTCGCTATCCAGACCGCAAAGGCGACGGAGGACATTTCAAGGCAGATCGTGGAAGTGCAGGAAGCAACAAGCAAGGCGGTCGGCGCAATCGAACGGATTACCAGCCGGATGCAGGAGATCGATACGCACACGTCGAATGTTGCGCTTTCGGTCCAGCAGCAAAGCGCCGCGACAGGCGAGATCTCGAAGAACGTTGCAAGTGCCGCCGACAGCGCGTCGGTCATCTATACCGTGCTGGGCGAGGTCGCGAAGGCCACCGCGGGGACACAGCAATCCGCGCAGACCGTTCTCGGTGCGTCGAAGCGCGTGGAGGATGCCGCAACCGATCTCAGAAGCAAGGTCGGAAGCTTCCTCGCCAAGGTGGCGGTGTAGCGCGCGAGCGCCGCCCAGATAGAGCCGCCGGAAATACCCGGGGGCACCGTCATGAAGCGCAATCACTTGGCTGAACGGATCCGAATTTGATCCGTTCGCTGTGTCTGTACTGGGTCGGCGGGTTCAACCGATCAGTGCAACGCACAAGCTCATGTCTTCGGGCCATATGGGCACCATTGCGCCGAGAACTATCTGCGCACCAGGTGGATTGAAAAAGAAGGAGGGACGCATGGCACGGGTTCTCGTGGTCGGCGCGACCGGCTATCTGGGATCGCACATGGTGGCCGAATTGAAGGCGGCGGGGCATTGGGTGCGAGCCCTGTCGCGGCGTAATGGGATATTCGAGGGCGCCACGCGGGCGCCGGACGAGGTCTTCGTGGGTCAGGCGACCCGGCGGGAAACGCTCGACGGTCTCTGCGACGGGATCGACTACGTGTTCTCCGCGCTTGGCCAGACCCGGCAGAAGGACAAGCAAAGCTTTTGGGATGTGGACTACGGGGCAAACAAGGTCGTGCTGGACCTGGCCGTCGCGGCCGGGGTAAAGCAGTTCCTGTTCATCTCGGTTATCCGACCCGAGATCTCTGCGGACCTCGACATCGTTGGCGCCCGCGAGGCGCTGGTACGCCAAATGGAGCTGGCGCCAATCCCCTATACCGTGGTGCGGGCAACCGGCTTCTTCTCCGACATGGGCGAGTTCCTCGATATGGCGAAGCGCGGGCGGGTCTGGTTGGTCAGCAGCGGGGCGGCCCGCATCAATCCTGTCCACGGAAGCGACGTGGCCGGCGCCGCGATCGCTGCTTTCGGCACGGGCAGGACCGAGGTCGGGGTCGGTGGCCCCGACGTCTATACCTATGCCGAGATCGGGGCACTGGCCTTCGAGGTTCTGGGAAAGCCGCCCCGGATGACATGCGTTCCCGTTTGGATCATCAACACGGTCCTGGCGATCCTGCGGCGGATGAACCGCCGCCAATATACCACTTTCGCCTTCCTCGCACGAATGATGCAAAACGACATCCTCGGTCCGTGCATCGGTACCCACCACCTGCGCGAAGCATTCCGGGAACGGGCGAACCTGTGACTCAGCCGCCCATGTCAGCTTCTATGCGCGCGTTGTCAAAGTCGAGAGCTGATCCGTGTCGTACCGGTCTCGAAGGTCAGCAAGCGCCTTGGGGTCCGGGGCACCTTGCGCCGCAAGTCTGGCGAGTTCTTCAAAATAATGCTCGTGGCCGGGCGGAGAGACGGTCATCAGCACGCGAGCCGGTTTCTCACTGACATTCGTAATGTTGTGGGGTACTCCCGGCGGGATGAACAGATACGTTCCGGGCGTTGCGCGGACTGTCCTCTCACCGACATGCCACTCGCATTCGCCTTCGAGCACATAAAATGTCTCCTCCTGCACCCGGTGAACATGACGTCCGGTGGCGAACCCCGCCGGAATGGTCCAATCGAACATGCTCGTGTGCCTGGTATTGTCGCCGGTGATGAGGAAGACCATGGGGTAACCACGCAGGCTGACCCCCTTCTTTTCGTCGGGCATGCGAATGACGGCGTCGGCACTCATGTGATCCTCCATTGATCAATTCTGATTGCTGCAAGTACCTGCGCAACATCGGCCGTCCTTCCCGTGAAGTCGTGAATCCGTTCCAAAAAATCTGCTAAAAAAGTCGAATGACAGCCGGAGGGCAGCTTTATCAATTCGGCGAGTTCCGCCTCGACCCGGCGGCCGGCATTCTGTACCGCGGGAGCGAGCCGACCATGCTTGGACAACGCGCCGTCGCCCTGCTGCGCCGGTTGCTCGAAAACGCCGGTACACCCGTCTCCAAAGACGCGCTGGTCGAGGCCGGTTGGGGAGGACTTGCGGTTGCCGATAACAATCTGACGGTTCAGATCGCAGCCTTGCGCCGGGTGCTGGCGGAGGCAGCGGATGCCGAAAGCTGGATTGAAACCCTGCCCCGGCGCGGCTATCGGTATGTCGGGCCGGCTATAAGCACCAACATTCCTGATGCGTCGACTACCGCGCGTGCCGCGTCAGCACCGGCGCTGCCCGAAAAACCCTCCATCGCCGTCCTGCCGTTCTCAAACCTGAGCGGGGATCCGGAGCAGGAGTACTTCGCCGACGGGATGGTGGACGACATCATCAATGGTCTGTCACGCATAAACTGGCTTTTCGTTATCGCACGAAACTCGACCTTCACCTACAAGGGCCGCGCCGTGGACGTGAAGCAGATCAGTCGCGAGCTTGGTGTGCGGTATGTGCTCGAAGGCAGCGTGCGGAAGGCCGGCGACAACGTGCGCGTGATCGTTCAATTGATCGACGCTTCGACCGGAGCGAACGTGTGGGCCGAGCGCTACGACCGCCGGTCCAATGACATTTTCGCGCTTCAGGATGACATCGCGCTTTCGGCTGTTGGCGCGATTGCCCCGAGCATGCGGAAAGCAGAAATTGAACGTATTCGGCGTAAACGACCTGACAGCCTCGATGCCTATGATCTCGTCCTGCGCGCCCAACCTGATGTCGATTCAGGCATGCCCGCGCAAGTGACGAGGGCGCTTGAACTTCTCGACCGCTCGATTGCGCTCGAGCCGACTTATGCGCTTGCGCATGGCAATGCCGCGATGTGTCACCATTGCCTGTTCCTTCGCGCCGGCCTGCAGGAGGTCAACCGTGCTGCTTCGATCCGGCACGCCCGATCGGCCATTCTCAATGGACAAGACGATGCGCTCGCTCTGACGTGGGCCGGGTTTTCCATCGGCATGGATGAGCACGATCGCGCGGCTGCGTTCACGACATTGGAAGCCGCCCTCGGAATCAGCCCGTCATCGGCGCTAACCTACATTTTGGGCAGCGTAATTCTCGGGTGGGGCGGCGAGGCCGAGCGCGCGATCGAATGGAGCGAGCGGGGTATGCGACTGAGCCCGTTTGATTCCTGGTTGTGGGCCGCGTTTGACGCGCAAGCGATGAGTCATTTATTGCGCGGCCGCTACGAGGAAGCTTGTCGTGCGGCCTACAAATCCGTTCAGGCAAATCCGGCTCACAGTATCACTTACGTGCAGTTGGCCGCCACACTGGCCAAACTTGGCCGGTTGGACGAAGCGCGAGCAGCCGCCACCCGGGTGCTGGAGCTGCAGCCGGGCTTTCGCTACAGCCGCCAGTTTGCAGGCGTGAATTGTGCTCCGACGCTTGCGGAAGCCCTTGGTGAGGCGTTGCGTGCCGCCGGTCTGCCTGAGTAGCGCTGCGTGCGGGACGACGATTGCGGCGCTCGTCCCCCCGAGGAAAAGCTATTCTAGTCGATCATGCGCTTGCCGGGTTTTCACACAGGCTGCGCGCGGCGGTCTTCCAAACTTGATGTTGCCTTGGTCAAGCTGGACCGTAGCCTTCTCTTCCTGCGCCAACCGAGCAGTCCAAGAGTTCCGAGGCCCGAGGCAAATAGAGGCAAGGCGGCTGGAAGCGGTGTTGCTGCCGTTGGCGCCAGGAAGTCATTGTTCACGATGAACATGTCGGGGTCGTTGACCGTGAAGCCATCCGGAAGATTGAAGATGTCCGTCAGCGGAAAATCGAGGCTGTTCAAGAAATCGGCGCTTCCGGTCGCACCCAAAGTTGCCACGCCGTCAACGCGCAGGTTGATGTTGATCGGCACAAGGACACCGACCCCTACGGTGAACAAAGCCGTGGTCGCCGTGGCATTGACCGTATCGCTGAAGGTCGAGAGGCTCTCGCCGCCACCCGTATAAGTGATGTTCGTTTCGCTGTGCGATGGCGGCAGTGGGTTGCTGGGGTTCCCCCCGGGTTCGATAACCGAACCCATCGAGAAACTAAAGCCGCCGGCTCCCCCGCCCCCGAAAATCGTCCAGTCGACACCTGTGTTAATTGCGCCGGACAGCGAGCCGGCGATGTTGAGATTGAAGGAAACGTCTATCGTTGTTGCGATCGAGCCGGCGGTGGGGCTGAAAATGACGTTGGTGGTGAATGAGGCCAACGAATTTTCGAAGGCACCCTGTATGGTCGGGCCGCCAGTTGTGGTTATGGAGGTCCCGAGGTGCCCCTGGCTGGACGCGGCAGTGGCCTGGTAGGTTTCTCCGGTCGAGCCACTGGTGCAGGTCTGCATGACCGTGACCGGGCTGCTGCCCGTCGTGGTAGTCAGGCTGCACGGACCTGAGGCGCTGAAGGTAGTTGCTGACGCCGCCAGTGGCATCAGCACGGTCAGGCTGAGTACTACTGTCGGCAGCGCTGCAGCGCCGAGAACCATCGCAAGCGATTTCATCTGATTCCCCAATGTTCTCGTTACACACATTGAACAGTTGCTCCCTTCTCAATGTTTATTGCCGCCCGCATGTTGACCAAATGCGATGTTTGCCGATGGATTATGGGGGGAAACAGGGCCGGCAACTTCCAGAAATCTTTGATTTG
>DATEKG010000032.1:0-9307 GCA_035277565.1 Pseudolabrys sp. | reverse complement strand
CGATGTCCGCCTGCGCGTAAACGGGCTCGCGCAGCGGCAGCAGATCCTTGATCCGTTCGGCCAGCGGCCGGTCATTGCGCCGCTTTGTCCGCTTGAGCAGAATATCGATATCGGCCTTCAGCCAGATCGAGACCGCTTTCTTCACGATCAGGGCGCGCGTTTGCCCATCCATCATCGCGCCCCCGCCGGTTGCCAGAACCTGGGGCCCGCCGTCGAGCAGCCGCGCGATCACGCGCGCTTCGCCGGCGCGGAAATAAGGCTCCCCATGTTTTTCGAAAATCTCGGGGATGGTCATACCTGCCGCATTTTCGATTTCGCTGTCGGCATCGACAAACGGGATACCGAGCCGCGCGGCCAACCTGCGGCCAATCGACGACTTTCCGGCGCCCATCATACCGACCAGCACGATGGAGCGGCTGCCAAGCCCGCGGACGACGGCGGATTCGAGGCCGTTTTCCGCGGGTTTTTGAGCGGCGCCATTAACCATGCTAGTCTTCCCAGACGAATCCCCGGTTCCATATATCAGCAACCGCAAGGGCGGTCTTGCCAGCGATGATGGAACGTGGTCGTAACTCGCCGGAAATCGCCCTGGCGCTGTAGCTCGAACGATTGCCGGAACTTCTGATGCCGAGTCTTTTCAGATTCCTGATGGTTTTCGGCCTGCTCGGAGGGCTCGCCTATGGCGCCGTGTTCTCCCTTGCCACGTTCGTCAAGTACAAGCCACGCGAAATCATCGTGACGATCCCCCCTGACAAGTTTCTCAAAAATCATTGACGGCCGAAGCGAGGCGAGGCGATGGGCCGCCGGCCAGGATCATCGGACGCAACGCTGATCGAGTTGTTCCTGGACATGCAGGCGGCCGAGCGCGGCTCCGGCGAAAACACGCTGGCTGCCTATCGCAACGACCTTGAAGATCTTTCGGCGCATCTGCGCGCATCGGGCAAGTCGATCGCCAGTGCGACGACCGACTCGCTGCGCGAATTCATTGCAAGTCTGGCGGAGCGCGGCTTCAAATCGTCGTCTCTGGCGCGCCGGCTTTCCGCAGTACGCCAGCTTTTCAGATTTCTCTACGCAGAAGGAAAACGGCGCGACGACCCGGCGGCGGTGCTGGAAGGACCCAGGCGCGCGCGGGCACTTCCGAAAGTGCTCTCGATTTCCGATGTGGACACGCTTCTAAAGCAGGCCCGCATGAACAGCGAAAAAGCCGAACAGCCGCTCGCGCAGCGGCTGCGCGCGGCGCGCCTGCTCTGCCTTTTGGAAGTGGTCTATGCGACCGGACTTCGCGTGTCCGAACTCGTCGCCCTGCCCGCGGCGGCTGCGCGGCGGGATCAGCGCATGCTTGTGGTACGCGGCAAAGGCGGAAAGGAACGCCTGGTGCCGCTCAACAAACAGGCAAAGAAGACCATGGCAGACTATCTCGCGTTGCGTAGCGAAGCCGGACACGACGCACAATCGAAATGGCTGTTCCCCTCGTTTGGAGAGAAAGGTCATCTCACGCGCCAGCATTTCGCCCGCGAACTCAAGGCACTCGGCGCGGCGTGCGGAATAAGACCTGCACAATTGAGCCCGCATGTGCTGCGCCATGCGTTTGCCAGCCATCTTCTGCACAACGGCGCGGATCTGCGTGTCGTTCAGACCCTTCTGGGCCATGCCGACATTTCAACCACGCAGATCTATACGCATGTGCTCGAAGAACGCCTGAAAACACTCGTACGCGACCTCCATCCTTTGTCCGATGGCTAGTCAAATTCGTCCGTACAAGCGAAATTACCCTGTTTGCTTGACTTAATGGCGCAGCCCACGTCACTTCGCCGCGACAACAGGCCGAACCGGATCAAATGCGCAGCTATCTCGATTTCGAAAAACCCGTGGCCGAGCTCGAGGCCAAGGTCGAGGAATTGCGCGCGATGGGCGAGAGCGGCGACGCTGTCGCCATCAGCGAGGAGATCGGGCGGCTCGAGTCGAAAGCCGCGCTCGCTTTGAAGGATCTGTATGCCGACCTGACGCCCTGGCAGAAGACGCAGGTCGCCCGCCACCCGCAGCGGCCGCATTGCCTCGACTACATTGCCGGCTTGATCGAAAATTTCATGCCCTTCGCCGGCGACCGGAAATTCGGGGAAGACGCGGCAATCGTCGGAGGCTTTGGCCGGTTCCGCGGCGACAGCGTGTGCGTCATCGGCCACGAAAAGGGCGCAGATACTGAAAGCCGGCTCAGGCATAATTTCGGCATGGCGCGCCCCGAAGGCTACCGCAAGGCGGTCCGGCTGATGGAGATGGCGGACCGTTTCGACATCCCGGTCATCTCGCTCGTCGATACGGCCGGCGCCTACCCTGGCATTGGCGCCGAGGAACGCGGCCAGGCCGAGGCCATCGCTCGTTCGACCGATGTCTGTCTTTCGCTCGGCGTTCCCAATGTCGCAGTGATTCTCGGCGAAGGCGGATCCGGAGGCGCCATCGCGATCGCAACGGCCAATCGCGTGCTCATGCTCGAGCACGCCATCTACAGCGTGATTTCGCCGGAAGGAGCCGCTTCGATCCTTTGGCGTGACACGGCCAAGGCGCAAGAGGCGGCGACCAGCATGAAGATTACCGCGCAGGACATGGTGCGATTCGGCATTATCGACAGTGTCGTGCCCGAGCCGACCGGCGGCGCCCACCGCGACCCCCAGGCGGCCATTTCCGTGACCGGCGATGCGATTGCCAATGCCCTCGTCGAATTGCGCAGGCTGGACCACGCTGCGGTGCGAAAACAGCGGCGCGAGAAGTTTCTCGCAATGGGGCGCACCGCTTCCTAGCCGGCGCACGAATTTACCTTTGTTTTACCATAGGCTTAGGGGTAGCAGGTAACGGTGCAGATCGCCTTGCGGATGCCACATCTTAAGGATAACGATTACTCACTCTGGGGTCTTCTCCGCGGGGAGAATCAAGCTTGAGACGACGTTTTGCTCGCGCGCTGCTGGCGTCTGCGGCTGTTGCCGCTGCCGTTGCCCTTGCCGGTTGCGACGCCGACAGCATTACCCCGACCGGCCGAGCTCAGGCTCCGCTCTCCGAGAAACTGCTCGCCGACATGGCGGCAAAGAATATGGACAAGGGATCGCCGATCCTCGCCCGCATCTTCAAGGAAGAGGCGGAGATGGAGGTCTGGAAAAAGAATCGCGACGGCGAATACGTGCTGCTGAAAACCTATCCGATCTGCCGCTGGTCGGGCGATCTCGGTCCGAAGAAAAAGGAAGGCGATCGTCAGGCGCCCGAGGGCTTCTACACCATCACGCCCGGGCAGATGAATCCGAACTCCAGCTACTACCTCGCCTTCAATACCGGTTTCCCGAACGCCTATGACCGCGCGATGGGCTACACCGGCTCGGAACTCATGGTGCACGGCGATTGCTCGTCGCGCGGCTGCTACGCGATGACCGACGAGCAGATCCAGGAAATCTACGCGCTTGCCCGTGAATCCTTCTTTGGCGGCCAGAAAGCATTCCAGCTTGAAGCATTCCCGTTCCGCATGACCGCGTTGAACATGGCCAAGCATCGCAACAATCCGAATTTCGCGTTCTGGAAGATGCTCAAGGAAGGCTATGATCATTTCAACGCCACGCATCAGGAACCGAAAGTCGCGGTCTGCGACAGGCACTACGTGTTCGATGCGGCGGCGCCGGACAATGCGACGAGGCCGCTGTCGTTCAACCCGAAGGGCGCCTGCCCCGCCTATCAGCTCGACAAGACCATCGCGGATGCCGTGCTTGATCAGCGAAGGCAAGAGCAGCTCAAGATGGCTGAATACATCGCGGAAGACGTAAGCACCGTTCCTTCGCGCGCCGGCGTCGACGGCGGCATGAACCCGATCTTCATGGCGAAGCTGTCGACGCACAACGATTTCGACAACAACGGGCGAACCCTGGAGCTCCCCGGCAACACCGTTGCGCCGGGCGCGCTACCGCGAATTGCCAATCCGCCGGCTGCCGCGTCTCCGCCGCGGGTGCAGCCCGCCACCAGCGAGCCTGTGGTTCTCGCGAGCGTGCCGTTGCCACATCCGGCGCCGCTGCCGAAAGAAGGCGAAGCCCCGCCAGCCGAAAAGCCCACATCGATCGCCGGGCTGATCGGGAATCTGTTTGGCTCTTCGAAGACGGAAACGACGACTGCCTCCACGCCGCCCTCCGGGCAACAGCAGGTTGCGGTCCGCAGCACTGATCTCGCGGCAAAGCCGAAGCGCGCAGCAGCGCCACCGCATGTGGCTCCCGCGCCCGTCGTCCGCACCGCGTCGGCCACGTCATCAGTCCCGGCACCGGCTCCAAAAGCGCCGGCCGAAGCGGCCCGCACGCCCGAGCCCTGGCCCGCGCCGCTTCCGCAGCAGGCGGCAAAGACCGAGCCGCCGCGCCAGCAGCACCAGCAACAGCCTGAAATCCGGACGGCGTATTCGACGCCGCCTGCCAGCAGCAACGGCTTGCTTTCGGGTGCGCAACCGGTGGTGCCCGCCGGATCCTTCAACAGCTTCCGCTGATAAGAATTCGCCTCAGCCGGAGTCGCATGGACTGCTACGTCTATGTTCTCGGGACTCTGACCTCCACCCGGCATCTCACTTATGTCGGGTGGACATCCGACCTTGTCCGCCGGCTCGCCCAACATAATGGCGGCAAGGGCGCGCGTTCGACGCGCGGCCGCAAATGGGTGCTGCTCTACTCCGAGCGCTGCACAAGCAGGCGCCACGCAATGAGCAGGGAGTGGCACCTCAAGCGTGACCGGGTATTCCGCCGGAAACTGGCAACAGAAAAATTCGGAAAAGCGAAAGCCGCTGCGCGGCTTCTATTTCGCGAGCATGCGCACCTTTGAGGCAATCGGTCCGGTATCACCGGCCTGCTCGACATATGTCACCTGATCGCCGCGGCGAAGCCGGTCAAAATCGCCGTTGACGATGCTGTTTCGGTGGAAATAGAGCAGCCCGCCTTCCTTGGTGAGGACGTAGCCGAAATCCTTTTCCGGGGTCACCTCGGCGACTTGGCCGCGAAACTCATTCGCCGCTTCGTGACCGCGTTCCGCCGTTCCATGGTCGGCCAGCCTTTCCTTGTATTTGCTCAAGCATCTCTCGGCGGTGCGAAATGCTTCGTTGATCGCGTTGCGCAGCTCGGGAGTCTGATATTTTCGCTGGAGACGCTCGGGTTCATGCGCAACGACAATGTCTTTGTGCCCGGGCACCGAAATCTCGATATGGACGACCGGCGGGATTGTCTCGTTATTGTTCTGATTGCGTTGATCGACACGAACTCGGCACGCCGTCATGCGGCCGTAGATCCGCTCCAGACGCTGTACATGATCCCTGATGGCGGCCTCGGCGGATTCCGAAGAAGCGCAGTTGCGAAACGCAATTTCGAGAGGTACTTGCATGATAACGCCCCGGGTCTAACCGATCACTTAGTTAATGCAATGAAGCTCAGTTTGGTTGCGGCTGGGCGATGCCGCTTTGATCTTGCGCAAAATACGTCCTGTACTGGCGCTCCTTCGTACCCGTTAGTTTGGGCAACGACCTTCTTAGCCAAGGAAATGAATGTTCTCTCGGAGCATAATTGGTGGGATCAAAATTCGCGTTCATCCCAAACTCACGGGTAGCCCAAAACACCACATCAAATGCGAGATCGGCCCAATACAGTTCTGTGTCTGGCATTATCGGGACGGGGCGGACCGATACTTTCCGGAGATGATCGGCAACTCTGCGAAACGTCTCGTCCAGCATACCATGCCGCCTCAGCTGGCAGCTTCTTTCGTTTCTGCTGGCGGCTTGTAATTTGAGTCGATTATTACGCGAAGGCGCCCCAAGCGAATAAACTGATCCCCGCGCACCGCGCGCACCCGGATATCGCCAGGTTCAGTAATGATGAAATTTGTGAATGTGGCGGGGCTGCTGCAAAGAAAATATCGGTTATTTTCTACATCATCGCCTGAATGGGTAGAATCGAATTGCGCGAGTGCTTCGTGCATTCCATCCTGCGGGACATCCAAAAATATCGCCGGATTATCCTCGGTATTCCCAGGAGTCGCTATAATAATCCGTGTGGGAGGAATCACATAAGGCCGCTTCTGGAAATAAAAAAAATGAATGCCAAAACGCGGCAACACTAGTGGAAACTGCCCATGAACCGTCATGAGGCCCTGCGGATAAGCACCAACGTATGTGATCTTACCGCTTGCTTCGAGGCGGATGTCGTCACAAAAAATCGTATAGCCATATACGTCGGCACCGTCCGCAATGTTCATTGCACGCACGCCGTATCGAGACTCTGCCTGTGATGTACAACCGCCTTAACGCCGCCAACGACAGTAGTCGTATTGGCTGGCTTCGGAAGTTCATTGGGGCCAAAGTCAAAATTGGGCACAGTTCCCACAGCAAGAATTTCACTGAGCGGTCTAATTTCGATTCTGCCGCTAAGCGCGGTTTCGGCATCGAAGCTTGCAGCTTTCATTGATTCCGACGTGAGATCGCGAGTTTGTGCGATAAATGTAGAGAAAGGCACAAAACGAACTTGCAGCGCGACATCAAAAGCCGCCGCGACTTCAAGCAGCGTTTGCACGCTCACTTTGCCGTAGCCTGGATCTTCCAGGCGGCAAACAACGCTCTGCGGCTTTCCCAAGCGCTTACTAAATTCGCCCTGCTTCCATTCGCGCTGGTCCCGCAACGCGCGGATTTGATAGGCAATGCCGCGCTTCACATGCTCAGCAACGTATGAACTTCGATAAGCCTTTCGTTGGAGCTTTTCGAGTAGCTTCTTTCCCAGACTAGAGATCGCAAACACAGCACCGCCTCCCATCTGCCAAAACGTGAGCCCGCCGCTCCAGAGCTGTATCAAGCGCATTACGGGGATCGTAGATTTTTCCCTTCTTGCTTGCGCCGATCAACAACGTGAAATCAGAAGTACTTGGTCCGAAAAAGCCAAGAATCCTGTATTGCTTGTCCACCTTGAAGCGGATTTCCCCGATTCCTTTCATTTTTCCTGACAAGAGATCGAACTCGGGCCGTCGCCACTCGTTGCGAGTTCGCTGGTTCAAGTACTCCAGGGCAACATCAAGCGCACCCTGCACCTCATCACGTTGACGACCATACCAATCGGCAATCATGTCCTTGCCGACAGGCGACACATAACACTTAAAGGTCCACAGTACTAGCATCTTTTAGCAAAAATGCGAAAACAACATCGACGGTACTTTAGCAAAATTGCTAAATTCCTCTCTGATCGAAGAAAAACCCGCATAAAGCGGGCCTTTCTGAGCCATTCCCCGATCTCTAACGGCAGGACGCCCGCCCCTACAAGTATGGAAATCCAGGTCCGAATCCTGGCCGGGGAGCCGAGCGGAGCCGAGTGGAGCCGACGCCGATGGAACGGCGCCGATCCCTAATCACCACCTAGGATTTGGCTCCCTGAGTCATGATCACTTTGGCAAATATAACCAGTTTGCGACCCGCTCGCCAGAGTTGTTGATTAGGGCTCTTCACAACCTCATGGAACGCAAATTTCGGTTCAACGTATTCGAGGAAGGAAAGGACTGACCTATTCGGCCAGTATAAGCAGGCCTTTAGGCGAATTTGCCGTGACAGTGCTTGTATTTCTTCCCGGAGCCGCAGGGGCAAAGTTCGTTGCGGCCGACCTTGCCCCAGGTCGACGGGTCTTTTGAATCGCGTTGCGCCATGGCATCGTTCCCGTTTCCGACCAGTGCCGGAGCCAGGGCGGGCGCCATTTCGTCTTCTCCGGTCGCCGGATCGACCTTGTGGGCTTCCATATAGGGAAGTGCGGAAGCTTCCTCGGGCGGCGGCTGCTGCATGATTTCGACCCGCATCAATTGCGCGGTCACGGCTTCGCGCAAACGTGCCGTCATCGCCTCGAACAGAGCGAAAGCCTCGGCCTTGTACTCGTTGAGAGGGTCACGCTGTCCGTAACCGCGCAGGCCGATGACCTGGCGCAGATGTTCGAGCATCACCAGATGCTCGCGCCAGAGATGATCGAGCGACTGCAGCAAAATCGACTTCTCGACGTAACGCATGACATCGGGGCCCCATTTGGCCACCTTGCTCGCCATCCATTCGTCGGCGCGGCGCGTGATTCTCTCGGTTACGTCTTCGTGCGTAATGCCTTCTTCTTTTGCCCAATTCTGAACGGGCATTTCGAGCGTCAGCACGTCCCGTAACGCCTGGTCGAGGCCTGATGTGTCCCACTGCTCCGGATAGGCATTTTCCGGAACGTGCTTCGCAACCAGATCTTCGACAACCGAATGACGCATCCCGACGATCGTTTCGTCGACCGCTTCATCGCGCATCAAATCGAGCCGCTCCTTGAAGATCGCGGTGCGCTGATCGTTCATGACATTGTCGAACTTGAGGAGATTCTTGCGGATATCGAAATTCCGCGCCTCGACCTTCTGCTGCGCCTTTTCCAATGCCTTGTTGATCCAGGGGTGAACGATCGCCTCGTTTTCCTTCAGACCGAGCTTTTGCAGCATGCCATCGAGCTTGTCGGACCCGAAGATCCGCATCAGGTCGTCTTCCAGCGACAGGAAGAATTTCGAATGGCCCGGGTCGCCCTGGCGGCCGGAGCGGCCGCGCAGCTGATTGTCGATGCGGCGGCTTTCATGGCGCTCTGTGCCCAGAACATAGAGACCGCCTGCGGCGAGCGCCTTTTCTTTCAGGCGCGCAACCTGCCTGCGGATCTCGTCTGCACGCGGGCTTTTCTCCCGCTCGCGCGGATCGGTGATGTCGGTGATTTCCTGACGGATCCGCATGTCGGCATTGCCGCCGAGCTGAATGTCGGTGCCGCGGCCCGCCATGTTGGTCGCGATCGTGATTGCACCCGGGACGCCGGCCTGGGCGACAATGTAGGCCTCCTGCTCGTGGTAACGAGCGTTGAGGATCGCGAAGACCTTCTTTTTCGAGGCGCCTTCGTCGCCCGAATAAAGCGCGGCAAACGCGTTCGGATCGGAGAAGTCGTGCTGTTCCCAGCCCTCCTGCCGAAGCATTTCCGCAAGCTGTTCGGATTTTTCAATCGAGGTCGTACCGACCAGCACCGGCTGGCCGCGCATTTTGCAATCTTCGATAAGCGTCAGGATCGCGCGGTATTTTTCGGCAGCGGTGCGATAGACCTCATCGTCATCGTCAATACGCACGAGCGGCATATTGGTCGGCACTTCGAGAACCTCGAGGCCGTAAATATCCATGAACTCCTCGGCCTCGGTCATTGCGGTGCCGGTCATGCCGGCAAGCTTCTCGTACATACGGAAGTAGTTCTGGAACGTGATCGAAGCGAGTGTCTGGTTCTCGGGCTGGATC
>DATEKG010000031.1:0-5410 GCA_035277565.1 Pseudolabrys sp. | reverse complement strand
TTGTGCCGCGGTCTTCAAAGCGCCGATTTTTCCGGCGTCATTCATTGATCCGGTATTGTCCAGAACCAGTGCGACGCGAAGGCGCGTATTGCCCCAGGTCGAGGTCGACTCCGAGCTGATGTTGATCGCGCTCACGCCGATCAGACCGAGGAAACTGGTGTTAACAACCGCACTTCCGCTGAGGACCAATTTGGATCCACCATCGGCGGTATAGGTTGGAGTGACCTGGATGTTGGTCACGCCAGGCCGATTGAACAATGAATTAAAGGTCTCTGTGGCCTGGGTCTGGAGATCAGCATTTGAATCCGTCGCGGCGGTTTTGGAAAGCATCAAGGCCGTCGAATCGAGGGCGACCTGAAACGCCGCGCGGTCGGCATTCGCTCGTGAATAGTCGACGGCCATGCCGACGGCAGTCATGAGCGGGAGAGCAACTAGGCCAAGGAGCGGGGCGACGCTGCCTCGGACGTTTGACAGGAAACGGGCTAACATGTGGCTTCATCCAATGTTGTTGCGACGACCCACCTGTAAAGTTCCTCCATATGGGGGTACCCCCCCTTGAGAAAGAGTGAGAGCCACGTCGCGAATTTGGGGGAAAGTCGCCTCAATTTGCCCGAAAACAGGTTGCGTTGGTTTAAGCAATAGTTATCTGCGCTTTTGCCCGTAAAATCCGTCCTGAGTCGGGCCCTGTACCGGAACGGGGCAGGCCTTGGCGAATTGGCGGATTGGAATAGCTCTGTTGCGGTCTTTATGATGGTGTGTGGCCGTGGCCATATGCCCGCGCGACTGCAATACGAGCCAGGGTCAAGACTGCCTGACGAAGCAATGAAGCCTCTGTCCGCAGCGATTTTATCGAGCTTTCCGGGCCGCGCGCCGGTCCGGATGGCCGAGGATGACCGTAAACGCCGCAACGATCAGGGCGGGCCGGGCACGGCCGTCATTACAAAGACCAAGCCGCAAACCAAGCGGCCGAATATGTACCGGGTCCTGATCCTGAATGACGACTACACGCCGATGGAATTCGTGGTGCATGTGCTCGAGCGGTTCTTTGGCAAGGACCACGAAGCCGCCACACGGATCATGTTGCATGTCCACCATCATGGGATCGGTGAATGCGGCGTCTACACATATGAAGTGGCGGAGACCAAGGTGACGCAGGTCATGGACTTTGCGCGCAAACATCAGCATCCTTTGCAATGCGTGATGGAAAAGAAATGAGATTCGGGAGCGTCCAATACAAATGAATGGGAATTCCTAAATGCCGACTTTCTCCCGCAGCCTCGAGCAATCGCTGCATCGCGCGCTTGCGCTCGCCAATGAGCGTCACCACGAGTACGCGACGCTCGAGCATCTCCTGCTGGCTCTGGTTGATGACCAGGACGCGTCGGCAGTCATGCGTGCGTGCAATGTCGATCTCGACAAGCTGCGCCGCAGCTTGACCGCCTATCTCGAATCCGAACTCGAGAATCTGATTACGGACGGCGCGGAAGATTCCAAACCGACTGCCGGATTCCAGCGCGTGATCCAGCGCGCGGTCATCCATGTGCAGTCCTCGGGGCGCGAAGAGGTGACCGGCGCCAATGTGCTTGTTGCGATCTTTGCCGAACGCGAGAGCCACGCGGCGTATTTCCTGCAGGAACAGGATATGACGCGATACGATGCCGTCAATTACATCAGCCATGGGATCGCCAAGCGGCCTGGTCTTTCGGAATCGCGGCCGGTTCGCGGAGTGGAGGAAGAGTCCGACACCAAGAGTGGCGACGAGCCCAAAAAGAAGGGCGACGCGCTCGAGGCCTATTGCGTCAATCTCAACAAGAAAGCGAAGGACGGAAAGATCGATCCGCTTATCGGGCGTGACGCGGAAATCAACCGCACCATCCAGGTCCTGTGCAGACGTCAGAAGAACAATCCGTTGTTCGTCGGCGACGCGGGCGTGGGCAAAACCGCCATTGCCGAAGGCCTTGCGCGCCGCATCGTGCATGGGGAAGTGCCTGATGTTCTCAAGGGCGCGACGGTGTTCGCCCTCGACATGGGCACATTGCTTGCCGGCACACGTTACCGCGGCGACTTCGAGGAGCGGCTCAAGCAGGTCATCAAGGAGATCGAGGCCTATCCGGGCGCGATCATGTTCATCGACGAGATCCATACCGTGATCGGCGCCGGTGCGACCTCCGGCGGCGCGATGGATGCGTCCAATCTGCTCAAGCCGGCGCTTGCTTCGGGGACAATCCGCTGCATCGGCTCGACGACCTACAAGGAATATCGTCAGTATTTCGAAAAAGACCGTGCTTTGGTGCGTCGTTTCCAGAAGATCGATGTCAACGAGCCTTCTGTGGCGGACGCGATCGAGATCCTCAAGGGCCTCAAGCCCTATTTCGAGGACTACCACAAGCTCAAATACACGAACGATGCCATCAAGGCGGCGGTCGAACTTTCGTCGCGTTACATCCATGATCGCAAGCTTCCCGACAAGGCCATCGACGTGATCGATGAGTCCGGCGCGGCGCAAATGCTGCTGCCGGAGAGCCGCCGCAAGAAGACGATCGGGCTCAAGGAGATCGAGACGACAATCTCGACCATGGCGCGTATACCGCCAAAGACCGTGTCGAAGGATGACGCCGAGGTGCTTCAGCATCTCGAGCAGACGCTCAAGTCCGTCGTCTACGGTCAGGACAAGGCCATTGAGTCACTTTCCGCATCGATCAAGCTTGCCCGCGCCGGCCTGCGTGAGCCGGAGAAGCCCATAGGCTGCTATCTGTTCTCGGGCCCCACCGGCGTCGGCAAAACCGAAGTGGCAAAACAGCTCGCGGCCTCCATGGGGGTCGAGCTGATCCGTTTCGACATGTCGGAATATATGGAGCGCCACACCGTATCTCGCCTCATCGGAGCGCCTCCCGGCTATGTCGGATTTGATCAGGGCGGCCTCCTGACGGACGGCGTCGACCAGCATCCGCATTGCGTCCTGCTGCTCGACGAAATCGAGAAAGCCCATCCGGACCTGTTCAATGTGCTGCTGCAGGTCATGGATCACGGCAAGCTGACGGACCACAATGGCAAGCAGGTCGATTTCCGCAACGTCATCCTCATTATGACGACAAATGCCGGTGCATCCGATCTGGCCAAGCAGGCCTACGGATTCACGCGCACCAAGCGGGAAGGGGACGACCAGGAAGCGATCAGCAAGATGTTCGCTCCCGAATTCCGTAACCGCCTCGACGCGACCATTACGTTTGCGCATCTCTCACAAGAAGTGATCGCCAAGGTGGTCGAGAAGTTCGTGCTCCAGCTTGAGGCCCAGCTCGGCGACCGCAATGTCACAATCGAGCTGTCCGAAGAGGCAACACGCTGGCTCATTGCGAACGGCTACGATGAATTGATGGGAGCGCGGCCCATGGCGCGCGTGATCCAGGAGCACATCAAGAAGCCGCTGGCCGACGAGGTTCTGTTTGGCCATCTCAAGGACGGCGGCCACGTGCGTGTCATTGTCGACAAGGACGAGCAGGGCCGCGACAAGCTCGGCTTCCAGTTCCTGGAGGGGCCAATCACGCCGAAGCCCGAAAAATTGCCGGCGCGGCCAAAAGCGAAACGCCGTTCCCCGCGGCAGAAGCCCAAACGAGGATCTGTGCCGAAGGTGCCGCTCGCAAAAGTCTAGACAGCGGTGCAGCGAATTCCAGCAAGGCCGGGCCGAGCCCGGCCTTCGCATTTTGTGCGGAGCCTGCATGCATTAGTTGCGCGGGCGAGAACGCTATGAGACAGGTAGGCGCAGCCCATGCCAGCGCCCGCCAAAGTGAATTCCGCGTTCTCCGCGTTTTTCGGAGGTCTGAGATCAGCACTTTTGTCCGTCTATGTGCTCGTTCTCGCAGGAACCTATATCGGCATGGGCGCGCTTGCTCATGGCGTCGGAATGTCCCCGATCTGGATGGCGCTATCGACCGTTCTGGTCTGGGCCGCGCCGGCGCAGCTGATCCTGATCACCGGCATCGGGACGGGCGGGACTCTCATCGAACAGGCAATCGCAATTTCGCTGAGTGCGACGCGTCTGTTTCCGATGGTGGTCGCGCTGCTGCCGCTTCTGCGCAGCCCGACGACGCGGCTACGCGATCTGCTGCTGCCCACACATTTCACGGCGATCAGCATGTGGATCGAATCGTTGCGTCTGCTTCCGAGCATTCCGCGCGAGCATCGGATCGCTTTCTGCAACGGCCTGTCGGCCGGCTATATGGGAACGGCGGTAATTTCGGGTTCTGCCGGTTACTACCTCGCCGCCGGACTGCCGCCGTTGCTGGCGGGGGTTCTGCTGTTCCTCACGCCCTTGTCGTTCTTTCTTTCGATCGTGAACAATGCGCGAGCGATGATCGACAGGCTGGCGCTCGCCATCGGCCTCGTGCTTGGGCCGTTGCTCGTTTATTGGCACGTGCAACTCGACCTGATGTGGACCGGACTCATTGGCGGCAGCATCGCATATGCGGTGCATCGTTTTCGTGAGGCCTGGCAATGAACACGGCAGTGGCGGATCTCGGCCCCTATCTTGTTCTCATCCTGGTCGGATTCCTGCCGAACGAGATCTGGCGGCTATTCGGACTGGTGATGGCGCGGGGCCTCAATGAGGACTCACAGATCGTCATATGGTCACGCGCAGTTGCGACGGCGATTTTGGCCGGCGTAATCGCCAGGCTGGTGTTGTTCTCGGCTGGAGAGCTCGCGGGCATCCCGCTGCCCGTGCGTGTCGGAGCTGCCTTGTGCGGCTTTATCGCCTATGTCGTCATGAAACGTTCAGTCTATGCCGGCGTGCTGGCAGGAGAGGCGGCCCTGTTGCTTGGCGGCATTTTGTTCGCGCACTAGCCCCCGGCGATTGCCGCGGACAATGCCTTGGCCTGCTCGGCAAGGACGTCCGGCTTTTCCTTTTCGCTGGCGGGCGGCTTCATGGGCACCCCCGCCTTGCGCGGTATGACATGGACATGCAAATGGAAGACAACCTGGCCCCCGGCGCCTTCGTTGAACTGCTGGACCGTGATGCCGTCGGCTGAAAAAGTCTTGATGGCGGCCTTTGCGACTTTTTGTGCAACCGCCATGACATGAGCCAGGTCCGCCGGGCCGATATCGAGAATGTTGCGCGCCGGGGCCTTCGGCAACACGAGCGTATGGCCTGGCGCGCGCGGCATGATGTCGAGAAAGGCGAGCGCCTTGTCATCTTCATATACTTTGTATGATGGCAGCTCGCCGCGCAGGATCTTGGCGAAGATGTTGTTCGGATCGTAGCTCGGCATCTGGCCCCTCGCTCACTCCTGTTCGACCAAATCTTTGCGGAATGGAGCGGCCGCCGCAAGCTCTCTGGCAGCGGCTTGCACATAAACGCGCTCCCGCGAGAGATAATCGGCGACGGCGCGGCGCAGGGCAGGATTGGCAATAAAAT
>DATEKG010000030.1:0-30819 GCA_035277565.1 Pseudolabrys sp. | reverse complement strand
GTGGGAGGCCTGAGAGACACTGACAGACGATGGGATCAGACGTGCAGAGCGGTACCCCTTCGGCGATTGATCTTCAGCTTGAGCGAGTGATGCGCGCCATCCAGTCGGGGCAGGGCGGCGAGGCGGCGCGGCTTGCCGGCGATATCCTTGCACGAAGCCCTGGCCAGCCAAAAGCGCTGCATCTCTTCGGTTATGCCCTGCTCATGCAGGATCGCCCCGACGAGGCCATTGAACCTCTGGAAAAAGCACATCGCGCGCTGCGTGACCCGGCGATCGAGACCCAGCTCGCGATTGCCTTGCGGAAAGCCGGTCGTTCGGAAGACGCATTGAAGAGACTCCTGCGTGTTGTCAAACGCGAACCGGCTTTTTCCGGAGGCGTACACGAGTTGGCCTACCTGCTTTATTCCCTCGAACGAACGGACGAAGCAATTGATGTTCTCAGGAAGGGAATGCAAGCAGCTCCGGCAAGTCCCGACTTACCCATCCTGCTCGCCTGGATAATGCGTGACAGAAATGATGGGCGGGGCGCGCACGAAGCTTTCGCGCGCGCGCTCAGTGTCGCGCCAGACCATTCCGACGCCCAATATGGCATGGGGCTGGTCCTCCTGGAGGCCGGCGAATTTGGACAAGCGGCGGAGCGATTCCAGCGCGCACTCGCGACCAATCCGGCAGACCGGCAATCTCAAGTTCTTTTGGCGGCCTGTTTGCTCGAGCAGGGTCAGTCCGGAGTGGCCTCTGTCCTGTTGCGACAGGCGACGCGCGGCGGCCCGCGCTTCTACGAGCAAGCGCTCAAGGTCGTGAGTTCATCAAGCCGCGGCCGATTTTGGCTCAAGCCAAGTGCAGCGGCGGAATTTTTCAGCGGCCGGCGCAACTAGCGTTTTGGCGCGCGAAACTCGTGTCGATAGACGCTCGCTTCTGTCGACACGGCTCGTCCGGTGTCTCGCAAGCGCTGAACCGCTTCTTCGGAAAGAGTCCTGAATTCTTCGACAATCGCCTCGCGTCTGATTGGCAAGCATTGGGCGACAGGTGTCCCCTTTGGAAGCACGCCGCTGAAATTCGGATCGGTCCACCGCGCAGGGAAATGCACCAGGCTGTCGACGTAGCGATCCGAGTCGACCAGACCCGTGATCGTCATGAATGGCAGATCGAGGCGGTTGATCGGATGGGTGACCAGGAGCGAATAGCCGGGCGGGAGTGCGATGGTCCAGAAGTTATTGAATTTTATGATAAATTGGTCTTTGTCGAAAAAAGGTGTCTCTTTGACCTGGGCGCTGTCGTGATAATCGATTGGCGAGCGTGTCAGGTTGGGCAGGCTTGCGACAGCAGGGATCTCACTGGACCAGCTGAACTCTCCGTTCTCGACCACGAGATCGCTCACCAAGGGCATGAGAAAGCCGTAAGTCATCGCGTCGATGAACGGCGGACATTTTTTGACGGTCATCACGTTCTTGCTGGACACCGCACTGAACGAGCTTTGTTGCATCGCCTTGAACCATTCCGGCAGACCGCGGACAGCAAGAACAGGACGCGGCAACACCTCGGCCATTTCGGCGGGGCATGCAAACTTTACGTTCATCTGGTTCAATGTCTCCATACGTCCACCACGTTCATTGATCTTCACCTTCCATACTCGTAGAAATATTCGGGATGCTCAAGCGGCCAGGTCATCTTCACGATGTGAATCAAGGCGGTGCCCTGGCCCGCCGCATATGATGATCAGTGAAAAAGAAACAGTCCGACCCCACCTCAGCGCGGCCTTCAACTGCGGCCATTGAGGCATTTCATCAGGCTGCCGCGGCGCACCGTTCGGGACGGCTGCGCGATGCCGAAGTTCTCTATCGTCGAGTCATGGAACTCGACGGAGAGCAATTTCCGCCGCTGGTGATGCTCGGCATGCTGAGCACCGAGCTCAATAATTTTGCCGAGGCCGAAACTCTATTAAAGAGAGCCTTGGTCCTCAATCCTGATGATGTTGCGGCGCTGTTTAATTACGGCTCCGTACTTACCCGGTTGAATCGTTTCGAAGACGCCTTCGTTGTGTTCGAAAAGGTATTGTCGCTTAATCCGTCTCTGGCCGAAGCGCATCTTAACCGCGGCGGCATTTTAATTCTGAAAAAACGCTTTGCCGAGGCGTTGGCTTGTTTCGACGCGGCAATTAACATTAATCCCAACATCGCGGCAGCGCATTGTAATCGCGCGCAGGCGTTGGAACTGTTGAGACGCTTGGATGAAGCGCTCCTGAGCTGCGAGAAAGCAATAAGCCTGGAGCCCCGCAACGCCGAGTACCATGCGACGAAATCAAATATATTGCATGCGATGGGGCGTTACAGCGATGCCCTTGAGAGCATATTGGTTGCATTAAGCCTTAGACCGGACAACGCCGCACTTCACTACAATTATGGCAATATATTATTCGAGATGAAGCGATACGATGCGGCTTTCGGTGCCTATGATCAGGCGTTCCGGCTGGATCCGAATTTGGATTTCGTTGAAGGAGACAGGCTGTTTGCGAAGCGCCTAATTTGCCATTGGGATAATCTGGAGGTCGAGCAAGAGAGGCTGGCAGCCGGAGTTAGAGCCAAGAGATTGGTGACGCGACCGTTTGCATTTTTGTCAGCAAGTAGTTCGAAGTCAGATCAGCTGATATGTGCAACAGCGGTTTCGCGGGCTGAGTTTTCACGACTTGAGCTGCCGCAGTCCGCATCCAGAACAAGAAACGAGCGAATTAAGGTCGCGTATCTCTCCGCCGATTTCAGGGAGCATCCGACCTCGCACTTGCTTGCCGGGATGATCGAACATCACGATCACGCCAAGATCGAGTCAATTGCCATATCATTTGGGCGCGACGACAAGTCGGATGCCAGGCAACGAATGCGGTCCGCGTTTGATTTATTCATCGACGTTCGAAATAGAAGCGATTTAGAAATCGCTCAGTGGATGCAATCAAATACGATTGATATCGCCGTCGACCTGATGGGCCTGACTCAGCATGCGCGTCCGGCCATATTGGCCTATCGGCCCGCTCCGGTTCAGGTCAGCTATCTCGGCTTTCCAGGCACGACGGGCGCCTCGTACATCGACTATCTTTTTGCCGACGAATTATTGATTCCAGTCGAAGATCGGGAGTTCTACGCCGAAAACGTTGTTTATTTGCCCGGGTGTTATCAGGTGAATGATAACAGGCGTGAAGTATCGGACTACACCCCGACACGAAAGGAATGCTCGCTTCCCGAGGATGCAGTAGTGTTTTGTTGTTTCAATCAGCCGTATAAAATTAGTCCGACGATGTTCGATATCTGGATGCGGCTGCTCACGGCAATTGATGGCAGCGTTCTGTGGCTCATTGGTGATAGTGAGATTGCAATCAGGAGCCTGCGCGCGGAGGCAGCAAGGCGCGGAGTGGCGCCGGGCCGGCTGATATTTGCACCGAAAGTGAAGATGGCCGATCACCTGGCGCGCCATCGTTTGGCAGACCTGGTTCTCGACACGCTCCCATATAATGCGCACACGACGGCCAGCGACGCGCTTTGGGTAGGTGTACCGTTGGTGACATGCGTTGGCTCGACTTTTGCCGGTCGAGTTGCTGCGAGCCTGCTTGAGGCTGTTGGGCTTGAAGAACTAACGACAAAATCGCTCCCGGAATACGAGGCCTTGGCGCTCAATCTGGCGCGCGCGCCAACAAAGCTCGGCCTGATTCGCGCAAGGCTTGCGGCAAACCGCGACATATCTTCGTTATTCGACACGAAGCAGTTCACGCGGAATGTCGAGTCCGCCTTCGAAACAATGATGGACCACTTCCGCGCCGGAATTTGCAAATCGTTTTCGGTTGATCCGCCGATCCGCACCTAGAAAAGCTGAAGTACCAGTGCCAATTTCCGAATTGAATGGCGGTGAGGCTTTCGAAGCGATCGAAGAAAGGCGCCTATTATGATCAGGCATCCCTCAAGGGACGCCACTTCGTCGCCACGCGTTACCTAGCGCGTGTTGATCGCTGAGTGTCGGCCGACAATGGAATGTCGATTAATTTTTGTCCGCACCGGTGCGGAGCGCCTTCTCCTATTTTTCTACGTCTCATTCGGTTTCGAATGGATCAATCAAGCGCGTTCGCGCGTCGCATTTTGGATGACAAGGGCGTGTCGTCAAAACCGGCCTCTGCCTTGAGGAACTAAATGCATCGCAATGGCGGTATAACTGCCGCGCTGAGCCAGCACTTGCCGCTTGCCAAAGGCATAGATGAGCACCAATTGCTATTTTGGCTTTACGCGCGGGCGCATCCTTATTGAAAAGACCGCCGCGCGGTAAGCATTTATGGACCTCAAGCTCTCAGGGTACAATTTCGCAAGTGCCGGTCGCTATGTACGAAAGCGTAACAGCCATGAATCTTGGTTGCGGATCGTCGGCCGCGGCACGCAATCGAATGAAATGGGTTACCGCATTTGCAACGGTATGACCAATTCTCCTGGACGATTTAGGATACAGAACAAAATCACTACCGGATTTCTCGCTCGTCTGTTCTACGACGCACTCTTGCCTGATCCCTCTACTCGAAAGTGTTACGTGGCCATCAGGTATTCCAATAACAACTTTATCGAAGTGTTTTTTGGCAATTTCTCCAACGAATTTATCGAGAGTGCCATCCTCACGTATAAGTACGCCCTCTTTCGCAGAACATCGGTAAATACGGGCATCGTCGCGAGCGAAAGTTGCCGCCGAATTCAGCGTGAGTATCGCGCATACGAGGAGCAGTCGCGGCAAGAAAGTCCGCAACACGAGAAGAGCCCTGCGATTATTTCCTTCGAGCATCTAAACTACTGCCTTTGATTCAGGTCAATTTAGCCCAGTCTGGATCATAAACTTATTCTACCGCCGAATGTTGGCATTAGCGGTGCAACAAGCGCTTTCAGATTGTCAAATCCAAGGGCTCCGACCGGCTGTGTGGCGCAACTCGCGCTATTTCACCTGTATGCGATTGAGGTAGTCAATCACGGCGAGGATGCGGCCGTGGACAATAGGTTCGGGGGAAGCTGGAGGTGAATAGACGTAGTCGTTAGATAGCCGCAGTTCATAACCATTCCCTCTGCCCAATCGCCTCGACTCAAAGGAAACTGCGGCACGATCGAACAGGCATTGATTAAACTCAAATTGACCGCCGGCCCCTAATCTAATGGACGAATTCACCGGTGCACGCGAGGCCAGCCGACGTCTGTAGCGGGATGAGCAATATTGTTGTTGATTTACAAACGAAAATAAAAACCGCCGGTCCGAATAGTTGGACCGGCGGTTCCAGCTGTATTGAGAAGAGGGCTAAAGCTTGTACCCGTACTTCTTCATACAAGCCGCACCGCGCTGGTAACGCACATTAGCCTGCGTCGTGGTTCCAGGGGTGCCTTCCTTGTCCATAATGACTTTGCACTTCGCGTATGCCTCGTCATACGTGAGTTTTTTCTTCTTGGCCGCTATTGCGCTGTCACCAAAGCCAAATGCCATTGCAAACGTGGCGGCTAGGAACACTGCTAAAAATTTATTGTCGCGCATCGTAATCTCCTCTTTTTTGTTATTTTATCGATCATAGTCCGCAATGCCGTGTTGATTTAAATCAACCCCTTGCGATTGAGCAGGCCCGCTGCCGGTAAACGCTCCGGTGACGTGAGATTTGGAGGCGAGCGCGACGTCCGCTTCTCTAATCGGCCGTTTGGGGTCGATCGCTTTCAGACTATCCGCCAGTGCAGTGTCGGCGTCGCTCGCAGGCTCGCGCTTCTCTTCGGAATCGACCCTAGGCCCTTGTATGGGGCTTAGTGAGTCAAACTGAATGACGCATTGTTTTCGACCGTCATTTCCCGTGACACGTGAGTGACATGAAGATAGGTGCTTGGCAACAGCGCGGGCCTTGACCTTAGCGTCTGCAGGTAAGGTGGTGATCTCAGCGATCGGTAGAGAGAGCACGTCCGCCATTTCCACATCCTTTCTGCAGCGATAGACAACCTGCGACGCACCCGCCCCCGTAAAGCACGGTTCGATCGAGGGGACCTGACGCAACCAGGTCGGCGACATCCTCGGCCGGTGTAATCAGGAGATCCGCACGCGCACCGACCCGGATACCATGGTCGGTGATGCGCATCATCCGCGCCGGAGCCGCAGTCACCATGTTGAATGCGCTCGCAAAATCATCGAAATGACCTGCCAGCATGGTCCAGCGGGCCAATTCGAGCAGATCGCCAGTTCCGGTCGGCACGAAAGCGTCCTGGATATTATCGCTTCCGCAGGCCACATTCACGCCAGCGCGGGCAAGAGAATGTACGCGCGTAATTCCGCGCGGGATTAATGCATCGAAATCGCGCCCCAGCAGATATAAATTCGCCGCCGGCAAAGCGATTACACCAATTCCAGCGTTCGCGAACGCATCGCAGATCGGCTGCGCTTGCGACAACGAAAGCGCTCCGAGTGCGGAGCAATGGCCGGCAACGACGCGCCCTTGCATCCCGCGCGCGATCGTCATGTCCGCGAGTTGATGAAAGAAATGGCGGGCGTGGTTGAGGTGCTCGTCCAGGTGCAGATCGACGTCGAGAGCGTGCCGCTCAGCCTCATCGAAAATCGCTGTCAAGAAAGTCTCCGAATCATCAGCGTGTGCAGGCGCGCCCCCTATCGCACCGATACCAAAAGCGACTGCTTGCGAAGTCCACCGTCTGACCGAGTTAGCATCGGGCGGAATGAGCGCGACAACCTGCAATCGAACGCGGTCCGCGGTTCTTTCGCGCAGCGTGGAAATCGCTTCCAATCCCTTTAGGCCCGAGCCAGGCCCGACATTCACGTGCGTCCGTATCGTCGTTGTGCCGCGCGCGACGCACGCATTCACGGTTGCCTCGGCACGATCAACGATGTCGTCTGCAGAAACTGTCTGCGCGTAGGTATTGAAGGCGCGGACGGCGCCCGCCAAAGTCCCATCGGGGTTCGGGGCCGCATCGCGCGTGCGAGTCTTATCCAGATGCTGATGCACGTCGATGAGGCCCGGCACCACCAATCGCCCGTCAAGGTCGACGACCTGACTGGGCGGAGCCGGCTTGATCGAAGAAGCGATCGCGGAAATCCGACCATCGTGGCCGATCGCAATCTCGCACTCCTCAGGACGCGTGTTCGCGCCCAACATCGCTCGGGCATGGCGCAAGATGAGTTTCGGTGTTTCTGGGTCAGAATGCATTCATGCTGCCTCGGGACAGATTGGGTATCAGTATTTCATCCCAGCTAAATCACTGGAAGGATTGTATAGGCTCGCTTTGTCCGCAATGATGAGTTTGCGAGCAATAAAACAGCAAAATAGATCGCAATGAGTTCGACCAAGAACACCTTTATCGGTCAGCCGGTCAAAAGAGTGGAAGACCTCCGCCTGGTAAGCGGCACGGGCACTTACGTTGACGACCTTCAGCTTCCAGGACTCGTATACGCAGCAGTTTTGCGTAGCTCTGTTGCGCACGCCCGCCTGTTGTCGGTCAAATTAGAGGCCGCCAGATCCGCCGCAGGCGTCCTCGATGCGTTCAGCGCAGCCGATCTTGATGGTGACATCCCGACGATACCGATCCGCATGGCCAGGGTCGACGGCGAAGAGGCATTCCAGCAACCAGTCATCGCGACAGAAAAAGTACGTTTCGTCGGCGAGCCGCTGGCCGTTGTTGTTGCGCTTTCCCGGAGTCAAGCGGAAGAGGCGTTGGAAGCGATCGAGGTGGAGCTCGAACAGTTACCGGTGGTCGTCAATCCAGCGGCAAAAGGGGGCGTCGCGTTATTCCATGGTCATCCCGATAATCTCTGCGCATCCTATACGGCTCAGTTTGGCGACACGGCAGCAGCGTTTAGGTCTGCCGACTACGTCCGGGCTGAAAGATTTGAGGTACATCGTCACACGGCCGTGCCGCTAGAACCACGTGGCCTCATCGCTGCTTGGGACAACGGCTGCGTGCGTGTATGGGGCGCCGCCAAGGTGCCATATTTCAACCGGCGACATCTAGCCGCAATGCTCAGGATCGCGGAGGCGGAAGTCGAACTTATCGAAGTTGATGTCGGCGGAGGGTTCGGCGTGCGCGGCGAATTTTATCCTGAAGATTTCTTGATCCCGCTCGCGGCTCGACGTGCCGGGCGGCCGGTGAAATGGGTCGAGGACCGGCGCGATCAATTCATAGCCGTCAATCATTCACGAGATGTAAGCTGTAGCCTCGAGATTGCATGCCGCAGCGACGGCAAGATTCTGGGACTACGCGGCAAACTCATTGCCGACATGGGCGCTTACCTGCGCACGACAGGGATCGTCGTCCCGTCGCGCGCAGGGCAGTTCTTGCCCGGTCCGTATCGCATTCCGAACGTCGGGATCGTGGTTGAGGCCGCAATGACCAACAAGACGCCGTCAGGCAGTTTTCGCGGCCCAGGTCGATTCGAGGCAAATTTTTTCCGCGAACGTCTGTTCGATATCGCTGCGCACGAGCTCAAGATCGATCCCGTTGAATTCCGTCGCCGCAATCTGCTGACCGAATCCGAGTTGCCGTATGACTACGGCCGGCTCGTGCCACACGATGCGCCGGTCGTTTATGACTCGGGCGATTATCATGCCGTGTTTGAGCGCTGTCTCGCGGAATTCGACTGGGATGAGAAGTGTGCATTGCAGAGCAAATTTATCGACGGCCGCTATCACGGCTTGGGCTTATCTTGCTTTGTTGAAAGTGGAGGATCCGGAAAGGAAAACGCGCACATCAGGCTTGATGCTAATGGCAATTTCTCGATTGACGTCGGCGCTTCTGGCGTGGGGCAGGGAATCGAAACTACATTCGCGCAAATTGCCGCCGATGCATTCGGACTGCCTCTGGATCGTTTCCGTATTATCCACGGCTCGACGTCACGCATGAGCCAAGGATTTGGTTCATTCCATGGACGCACAATGATCATGGGCGGTTCCGCTCTTGTGGATGCGGTCTCCAATCTGTTCGAAAAATTGCGGACGGCAGCCGCAGCCGGGGTCGGATGCAGGCCAGATGAAGTGCGTGTTGAGGACGGCACGCTGGTGGTGCCAGACGGGCGATTTTTTGTTTTTGAAGCTTTTGCTCCGATTGAAGCTGAGGGCACCTTCGCCACGCCCGAGCGGGCGTACAGCTACGGCACACATGCGGCTCACGTTGCCGTCGACCCAGAAAATGGAACCGTTGAGGTGGTCGACTACGTGGCAGTCGATGATGCGGGTCGCATAATCAATCCAATGATTGTGCATGGTCAAAAGATCGGAGCGATTGTTCAGGGCTTGGGCGGGGTCATGCTCGAGCGGCTGACGTATGACGAGGACGGGCAACTGCTCACAGGTTCGCTCATGGACTACGGACTGCCCAGAGCTGCAAACTTTCCGAACATCCGCGCCATTTCCCTTGAATTGAAACGGTCGCCGCACAATCCGCTCGGCGTCAAAGGCGCCGGCGAGGACGGAATTACCGCGGTGGCGGCTACAGTGGCGAACGCCGTGGCCGCGGCTCTGACCGAGCTTGGATGCAGCGTTGTGGCGCTACCGCTCTCTCCAGCACGGGTTTGGACGCAGATCCGCGAACGTGCGGGCGGCGGGTAGGACGCGTCCCTACGATCGGAATGCTTGCCCATGATCACAGTTTGTGATCACAATAATGGGACAGGGGGAGGCAGCGTTTTGCCGAGCATCAAGTCCGTCGAGACGCTTCTTGTGCAACTGCCGACCCGGCGCGAGCACAAATGGACCGGATTGACCGAGCCGATCGGCCGCTATGTGCTCGTCAAGATCACCGATGAGCAGGGGCGTGTTGGATGGGGCGAGGCGCCGGCCCTGAAGGATTGGGGAGGCGAATTCGGCCGCTATTTCGGTGAATCGCAGCTCATCGCGCGAACTGTGATCGAAAATTATTTAGGCCCCGTCGTTTCCGGTGTCGAGCTTGGAAACGTTGCAGACCTGCATGCGCGCATGGATGCACTGATCAAGGGTTATCCATATGCCAAGGCAGCCGTCGAATTTGCGTTCTACGATCTATCCGCGCGTGCACTCAGCGTGCCGGTCACCACACTGCTGGGCGGCCGTGTGCGCACGCAAGTACCCGTGACGCATTCAATCGGTCTCCTTTCGGTCGAGGATGCTGAGAAGGAAGCGGCCAAAGTCGCTTCCGAAGGAATCAAAACGATCAAGATCAAAGTCGGTGTAGATCCCAAGCGCGACGTTGACGTCGTGCGGGCAGTTCGTTCAGCCGTCGGAGATGACATTGACCTTTGCGTTGACGCTAACGAAGGTTACCGCACGCCGGGCGAAGCAATCGGCGTGGTGCGTCAAATTGAGAAATACCGCCTCAAATACGTCGAACAGCCAGTCATGGGCATCGAACGACTCGCGCAAGTTGCTCGTGCCATCGATATCCCGGTCATGGCTGATGAATCCGCCTGGAATGCGCACGACGTGATGCAAATCGCCGCACATCAGGCAGCGCAGATCGTTTCGATTTACACCACGAAGCCAGGCGGCCTTTACAAAGCCATGGAAGTTGCTGCCGTTTGCCGCGCGGCCGGCATCATTTGCAACGTGAATGGTTCGGTCGAGACCGGTGTAGGCAATCTCGCCAATATCCAACTCGCGGCCGCCGCTCCCGCGGTAGTGCTGTCGTGCGTCGTGCCTGTATCGACCCCCGCCCAACATCAGAACGGCCAAATTGGCGGCATCTATTATAAGGACGATCTGATACGAGAGCCGTTGCGGCTCGTTGATGGTGCGATCACCGTTCCGACAGCGCCAGGCATGGGAATCGCAGTGGATGAACGCAAAATCGAACGGTATTTGGTCAAGCATTGATTGGCCATTCGACGAACCGAAATCCTCTATAGGGAAATTGAGAGATGCGAGCAGATATCATCTCGCGCCAGGTAAAGGCGATGCAGGCGGCCGGGTTGGACGCGATGATCTCGTGCTCGCCGGAAAATTTCGCCTATGCCACCGGCTTTGTCGTGCCCACACAGCCGCTGATCCGGCATCGCCACGCGATGGTAATTATTACCGCAGATGGAAAGGCGGAAATTTTTGGCGTTGATATGGAAGCGACGACCATCAAGAAGCGCGCCCCTGGCGTGCCGAGCCGGATTTGGGCTGAGTTCAGCGATGATCCGATGAGCGTGTTGGCGGATCAGCTCAAAGCTGCTGGCCTTGCGGGCACGCGCCTCGGAATTGAGATGGACTACCTGCCGGCGGGAGATTACGCCCGGTTGACCAAAGCCCTTCCAACCGCCCGATTCGAAGCCTGCGAGAATCTGCTCGCCGAACTGCGCGAGATCAAGTCGCCCGAAGAGATCGAATTGCTGCGGAAACTGTCCCGTATCGCCGACCAGGCGATCACAGATGCGCTGGGCGCGGTACGGGCGGGCGACAGTGAAATGGACATAGCGGGAGAATTGACCCGCCGCGTCTACGAGCTCGGTGCTGAGCATTTCAAGCTGCTGATCGTGGCGACCGGCGAGCGTAGCCAGTTGCCAAATGTCGGACCGTCCGCCCGCAAGCTGCAGCGCGGTGACATTTGCCGTGTCGAGATCTTCTCGGTGATTGGCGGTTATCAAGCGGGCGTGTGCCGGACCGCGGTAGTGCAAGATGTCCCACCAATGGCCGAGAAGATCTGGCAGCATCTCGTCGATTGCAAATATCAGATTATGGAAATGGTGCGTCCGGGCGCGAGTTGCCGCTCGATCTACGATGCGTTTATCAAGAAGCTTTCCGAAATGAATTTGCCGCCAATTTCGTTCGTCGGCCACGGCATTGGTCTGCACCTGCACGAGAACCCATATCTTGGCAAGACGCCTATTCTGGGCCGCCCCGGCGAAGACGCTCAGTTGAAGAAAGACATGGTGCTCGGCTTCGAGCCGCTCTGCTACCAGACTGGTTACGGCTTTGGTATGCAGAACAAAGACATGCTGCTGGTAACGGCGAGCGGGTCGGAGCTGTTGTCCGACTACGCCAATACGGATCGCCTGCTCGTGGTCCGGTAACTGTGGGCGCAGGCGAAGTGTACAAGCCTGGAGTAGGTCACGATGCGAACACTGATTGAGCATCTCGACGTCGCGTTCATCGTCGACGCGAATGACACGATCTTACGCGATGCGAGTGCGGTGATCGAAGACGATCGGATTGCGGACGTCGGTGCTGCCGACGAGATTGCGCGGCGGCATAAGGGCCGCGCATTCGACGAAGTGATAGACGGCAAGATGCGCGCGATCTGCCCCGGTTTTGTAGACAGCCACGTGCATCTCTCAGAAACGCTGTCGCGTGCAGTCTTCCCAGACAACCTCAATACGCGGGCATGGGTCTTTCACTGGGCCAAACCGTTCTACGCGCACATCACCGAAGAAGACGAATACTGGGGAGCACTGCTCGGGATGACCGAAATGCTGCGGGGAGGCACCACCTGCTTCCTCGACATGGGTTCGCAATACGATCCGGGGATAGTCGTGCGCGCGATGGAGCAGACCGGTATCCGCGGCGTTACTGGACGGCACGCGGCAGATAACCCGCCTGCCGAATTGCCGCGCGGTTGGACGCAGGAAATGGTGCATCATCATTTCTTTCCGGATGCCGCAACAGCACTGGCGGAATTGGAAAAATGCGTGCGCCGCTACAATGGCGCGCTCGGTGGGCGCGCGCGTTGCTGGGTAAATATCGAGGGGAAAGAGCCTTGCACGCTCGAACTGCACGTCGGGGCACGGGGTCTTGCCGAACGCTTGGGGGTCGGCACGACCTACCACCTGGCAACCTCAATCGAGGAGGCAAGAGTCTGTGAGGGTAAACATGGCGTCTGGCCGATCACGCGAATAGAACGAGCGAATGGATTGGGCAGCAATCTCGTAATCGCTCACTGCGCGGCGGTGCAGGACGAGGAGGTCGAGTTGCTTGCGCGCAGGGGCGTTAAGGTCGCGTTTTGTCCCTGCTCTTCGTTCAAGTTGGGCAAGGGCGCGACGGCGATCGGCAAGTACCCGGAAATGGTTGCTTCGGGCGTGACGGTTGGCCTAGGGAGCGACGGAGTTGCGGCAGCGGGAAATTTGAATTTGATGCGGCAGATGCTGATTGTCGCCGGCATGTTCAAAGACGCGCGGTTGAAGCCGGACATTTTCTTGGCACGCCAGGCGTTGCGCGCTGCGACGATCGAAGGAGCCAAACTGCTGATGTGGGATGACGAGATTGGCTCTCTTGAGCGGGGCAAGAAAGCCGATTTCGTGCTGTTCGATCTCGACCATATCGAATGGACGCCATTTTACGATCCCTTGCAGGCACTCGTTTTTTCGGCCTCATCGGCTTCTGTCTTTGAAACGTGGGTGGACGGCCGTCCTTGCTTCCGCGGCGGGCAGGTCATTGGGGTCGATGAACGCGAGCTAAAGAAAAAGGCGAGGGCATTGGCTATGGCTGCGATCGAGCGGGCAGGGCTCAATCGTGACGACGTGCCAACAAAAACCACGCTCTACGACCAGGGGAACTGACCCCTAACTGCAGCTGGTCGCCAGCAGCGATTTGATCGAGCGCTCGATCGCTGTCTTAGTGACATGCTTGGCTATGAACACGAGCTGCGTAAGGGGTGCGCTTTCGGGCAAGTCCTTCATTGGCTCGGGGCGATCGAGGATATGCTGTACGCCCTGGATCAATAGCGGCGTGTGATAGCCATTCGCAGCGAGATAACCTTTTACGCGCAGGATGGAATCGCCGCGGGTCGCCAACAGCAGATCGAGCCAGTCGATGAACGTCTCGAGATCAACGGACTTGTCCAGTGTGATCACGAAACTTGAAATACCGGCCGATGTGGCGAGGTGATCACCTTGCTGAAGTGAGACGAGCCCCGTCCGGTCCCGGCTCTCTCCAGATCTAGCAAAAAGCTCGTTGCTATCTGGCTGATCAGAGCGTCCATAGGATAGCCGGCGTGCAGTCGGATTGATCGCGATTATATGCTGCAAAATACGCTCGATCTCGACCTCGGTGGCCATGTCCGTCTTGGTGATAATGAGAGAGTCAGCAGCGGCAACCTGCTGCACGGCTTCGCCGTAAATTTCCATCGTGTGCAACGCATTCACCGCGTCTACGGTGGTTACGACCTGTCCAAGTGCAAAGAAGGATTTCAGCCGTGAGTCCATTCGCAGGAGGCGAATGATCGGCAGCGGGTCAGCAAGGCCGGTCGTTTCGAGCACCACGCGCGCAAAAGCAGGAATCTCGCCGGTCATCTGCGCGCGGTAAAGATCGGCAAGTGTGGCACTCAGGTCGTCGCTCAGGGCACAGCAAACGCACCCTGAGGACAGTAATACGACGTCTTCAGTCAAGCCGCGGACCAGCAAATGGTCGAGACCAACCTCGCCGAACTCGTTGATAAGGACGGCAGTGTCTGCAAGCCGCGGATCGGATAGGAGCTTCCGCAGCAGCGACGTTTTTCCGCTGCCCAAAAAGCCGGTGAGCACGTGGACCGGAATTAAGCTACTGCTCATTTCGATGTCATCTGACGCTCATTAATCCGGCTCTGCTTATCGAACTCTGCGCACGCGCGGCGCGAATTAAAATGCCGCGCTAAAGTCGCCAAACTGGACCGACGCAAGCCCGTTCAGATGTGGGCTGTGCGCATTGCGCAGCAGGTTCTTTGCAGTTGTGCGCATATCTTTCGAGAGGGCGCGCTGCACGACTGCTGGCTTTTTTGCCTTCAATCCCTGCAGGATTTCTGCGTGTGCACTCGCGTCCCACGGCATCTCCGGCGACAGCAGCGAGAAGTACATCGTGGGGCCGCATTGCAACCAGAGCGACTCAATGAGTGGCTTCAGCGTTTCGGATTTGGCAGCAGCATAAAGAGTGAAATGAAAGATCTGATTTTTTGCCAGACAGCCGAGAATGTCACGTTTCGAGATCGCCCCAATCAACTCGCGGTTAATCGCTTCCAGTTGCTGAATCAAACTGGGCGTCACATTGGTACAGGCCGCCTTCGCTGCCATGCCTTCGACAACCTCGCGCACGCTGAACAACTCGGCAATCCTCTCCGCCGAGAGGCGCGGTACGCGAACGGAGTGATTGGGCAATTCCTCGAGCGCGTTCGCCGCCACCAGTTGCTTGAATGCTTCGCGTACCGGCATCGGACTGGTTCCCAGGCTGGCGGCAAGCTTGCGCAGGCTCATAACCTGGCCCGGCACGAACGCGCCGACCATAAGCCCATTGCGGATTTTCTGGAGGACGACGTCCTGCACTTGCCTGCGGCGCGGAGTGGCCCGGTCTAAGCTTGGCAGCGCGTGCGGCATCCTGGATTTGATCATGAGAGCTGCGGTGTCGCACGCGATGTGGTTATCTTGCTTGACAGGGTCATTGGGTGTGATCACACTATGTGATCAAGGTGGACCGTGCAATCCTGGCTTTCAGCAGGTTCTCGCGTTCAAGCTCCACCACTGGAGCTTTAGGAGGAAATCATGCACGTGCGGAAGATATTGATTGCGCTCGCCGTCGGCGCGATCGGCTTTGCGTCAGTCGCTACGCATGCTGTCGCGGATGATAATGTGAACGTCCGGTTCAGCTGGAAGCTCAAAGGAGAATACGGTCCTCTCTTCCTGGCCGAACAGGAAGGAATCTTCGCGAAACAGCACCTTAAGGTGCGGCTCGGAGAAGGAGCCGGCGCGCCCGCCGCTCTCGGCGCCCTGCTGCAGGGACAAGAAGACGTGGTGATCCTGCCGGGGATCTTCGCTATCTCGGCGATTCAGAAAGGCATGCCGATCAAGCTGATCGCGATCTGGCACCCGCGCACTCCGGTGACGATCATTTCGCATCCGGATAAGCCCGTACTGAAGCCGAAGGATATGGAAGGCAAGTCGATTGCTGTCTCGGTCGGTGAGACTGGCACGACTTATCTTGACACCTTCTGCAAAGTGAACCACGTCGACTGCAGCAAAATCAAGCGCGTGCAAGTCGATGCTGCATCGCGCGTAAATTACTTTTTGCAGGGTCAAGTCGATATGGTTTCGGTGTATCAGACTAACGACCTGCCGGCCCTGGAAGAGAAAGTCGGCAAGCCATTCCCGAAGATGGATATGGCTGCCAACGGACTTGCCGTCCCGGGCTTAGCTGCCGTGAGCAGCGATGCGCTGATAAAAAAGGAACCGGATGTTCTGAAGCGCTTCTTGGCAGCTGTTGATCAAGGCATCGCGGCGACAAAGAAGAATCCGAAGCTTGCCGCGGAAGCTATGCTGAAGAACTGGCCGGCCGGTCCGTCTCTGAAAGTGGTCGAGCAACAGGTGAAGGCGACCGTCGAGGCGATCAACTCTGAGAACGGGCATCCGGCGGGATGGACCGATCCGAACCTGATTACTTCCAGCCTCGAACTGCTGAGAACGGAGTCGGATATTGGGAAACCCCGGCCCGTTCAGGCCTTTTACACGAACGAGCTTCTGCCAGCCTCTCAGACAAAAACTCAGTAATTGATTTGATTGTGCGACTATGACGAAGAAACGGCGTGCGCGAGACAAGCTCATTGAGCAACTCGCGCCGCCGGGTCTGGCTTTGGTTGTAGTGGGCTTTTGGCAGGCGGCGGTTCCCCTTTTCGGGCTCTCCGAGTTCGTTTTGCCCACCCCGGCGGCGATCGCAATCAGGATTGTCCAGGACTTCAACCTGCTCGCGGTCCAGGCGACCTATACGCTGTATGAAGTTCTGGCAGGATTTGCCCTCGCCGTTGCGATCGGTATTCCGTTGTCGCTCGGGATCTTCTACTGGCGGCCCTTCGAGCGAGCGGTCTATCCCATGTTGGTCGCATTGCAGACTATCCCGAAGGTGGCGCTCGCACCCCTTCTGGTTCTGTACCTCGGCTATGGCTGGGCGCCGAAAATCTGCCTCGTGTTTTTGATCTCGTTCTTCCCGATCGTGATATCGACCGTCGTAGGCTTGAACTCGTTGGAGAAGGGCTTCGTCAGCCTTGTGCGATCGATGGGCGCTAATGAGTGGCAGACATTCATCAAAGTAAGACTCCCGGCGGCGCTGCCGAGCGTGTTTGGAGGCTTCAAGGTTGCCATCTCGCTTGCCGTCATCGGGGCAATTATCGGCGAATACGTCGCCTCCTCACAGGGACTCGGGTACGTGCAGTTGCAGTCAAACGCCCGCTTTGACACTACCTTGAACTTCGCCACCGTGGTGACAATCTCATTAATGGGCGTATTTCTATATTTCATCATCACCTACATTGAGACGCGCTTCGTATATCAGCGTGAGGCCGCCAGGTAGCTCCAGTCCGTGGCACTCGGAAGGATAAATGGAATTAACGAAAAACAATACTCAGGCAGGCGCTGTACGCATCAAGAGTCTCGTCAAAATATACGAGACGGACACAGACGATGTCCTCGCGCTTGACGGGATTGATCTTGAAATCGAGCGTGGCAATTTCGTCGCCGTCGTCGGCCCAAGCGGCTGCGGCAAGAGCACGCTGTTGTCGCTACTCGCCGGCCTCACACCGATTACTTCGGGCGAAATTCTGATCGATGGCGAACAGGTGCGCAAACCGCACCCGAAGGTCGGGGTCGTGTTTCAAACTGACATGCTGCTCCATTGGCGGAACATTTTAGATAACGTGCTACTGCCGGTCGAGATTAAGCGATTGGGCCGCAATAATTACAAAGATAAGGCGGAAGGGCTACTCGCTCAAGTCGGCTTACAAGGTTTCGAGAACAAGATGCCATCGGAGCTGTCCGGCGGGATGCGGCAGCGCGTCGCCATCTGTCGAGCGCTTATCCAGGAGCCAGGGTTGCTGTTGATGGATGAGCCATTCGGCGCACTCGACGCGCTGACGCGCGAGCAGATGATCATGGATCTTCAGGCCATGTGGGGCCGCGTGCGCAATACGGTGCTGTTCATCACGCATGGCATCGATGAAGCCGTATTCCTGGCCGATCGTGTTATCGTGATGTCTCCGCGGCCGGGAAAAATCGATCTCGATCTTGCGATTGATATTCCTCGTCCGCGTCAATGGACTGAAGTACACGAGAAAAGAAGTTTCCAACAGTACGTCCGTCAAATTCGCGAAACCTTCGAAGCGAAAGGCGTGCTCGTTGAGCATTGACACCGTATGAGAGTCGCAGTGCTCGGGGCCGGAGCTGGCGGAGCTGCAATGGCCAGCGAATTATGTCTGAAGGGGCATGTGGTGGCTTTTTGGGGACGGGGTCAAGAAACGCTTGCGCCGTTTCAGCAACGAGGCGGTGTCGGTTATGAAGGTGTGCTCGGATCCGGCGTGGCGCGCCCGGCCCTGATCACGAAAGATTTGTCCCATGCGTTGCGTGATGCCGAGGTTGCGATCGTCGCTCTGCCAACGTTCTCTCACGCTGTTATGGCTCGCGCCGTAGCTTCGTCCAAATGGCCGGAAGACCGGCCGATCCTGCTTAATCCGGGTCACACCGGTGGAGCGCTCGAGTTCTCCGAGGCGTACAGAGCCAGTGGTGGCGCCGTTCCGCCAATAGTCGAATTCTCAACTCTAACTTATGTCGCGCGCAAATATCATCCGGATTGCGTCACAATCACTAGTCGGGCGAAGTGCGTTCGCGCTGCGGCGCTGCCCGGCGGTACTGCGGCTCTTCACCTTGCGAGCAAGTTGTTTCCCAGTGCTTCACCTGTTGCTGATGTGCTTGCGGCGGATCTTTCGAACGTCAATATGATCTTGCATCCGCCGGGCGCGGTACTTGCGGCCGCCTGGATCGAGGCGCGGCATGGCGATTTCACGTTTTACGTTGAAGCGATGACGCCTGGCGTTTCGCGCGTCATGCAGCAGCTTGATGACGAGCGGCGACGAGTGGCTCAAGCGTTTGGGCACAACCTGCCCAACTTGGTTGAAGAAATGCAATTCATCGGCACGGTCGAGAATGACATCAGCGACACGAACGATTTCACAGCGGCCATTCGCGGCGGCAAGGCGAATCAAGCGATCCGTGCCCCGGATTCGCTCGGGCATCGCTACTACCGCGAAGATTTCGGCCATGGTTTGCTGCCTTTCATCGAATTCGCGGCGATCGCTCGGATCGAAGTGCCGGTAGCGACCGCCTTGTTTGAAATAGGTCAAGCGGTGTGCGGGACGGATTTCCGACAATCGGGACGGACCGCCCTGGCGATGGGGATCGCGGGGCTTTCGTTGAAGGACTTGATGCATAAGGTGACGCTGCAATGAACTGGTCGGACCTGAACGTCGCGATTATTGGCGGGGACCGTCGTGAGCAGGAGATTGCACGGTGCGCGGCAGCGGCTGGCGCACGTGTGCGCGCGTACGGATTTCCCTGGCCAGAAGGCGGAATTGATCGCGTAGAGCACACGGCAGACGCCGCGTCCGCATTGAAAGATGCGGACATCGCGCTGTTTCCGATTCCCGGTATTGCGCCCGATGGCGCGCTGTTTGCGCCATCTTGTCCTGAACGCATCGTCCCGACAGTGCCGATGCTGTCCGGTATGCGCAAACCCGCTCACATCATTCTCGGCTGGGCCGATAAGAATTTGAAGGAGTGCTGCGAAGCGTTGGGAATTGGTATCCATGAATACGAGTGGGACGACGATCTAATGCTCCTGCGCAGTCGTGCTATCGTCGAAGGCATGTTGAAGGTCATCATTGAGAACACAGATGTGACGATTCACCGGGCCAAAGTGTGCCAGGTCGGGCAGGGTAAGATCGGCTCGCTCGTGACGCAGACGCTGTACGCATTGGGCGCGCGCGTGCATGTGGTCGCGCGCAATCCGGTGCAGCGCGCCCAAGCCTACGCGGCTGGCGCGGAAAGCTACGATTTCACACAGATCGGCGACGCGATGCGGGGTTGCGACATCCTCGTTTCCAGTGTTCCCGCGCAGGTGGTCACCGAGGAGATGCTGCAGAAATTGCCGAAGCATACGTTGCTGGTCGATCTCGCCGCGCCGCCCGGCGGTATCGATCGGGAGGCGGCGAAACGGCTGGGCCTCAAATTCGTCTGGGCGCGGGGACTCGGAAGCCGGGCGCCGGTCACGGTCGGGCGCAGTCAATGGAGCGGAATCCGTCGCCGAATCGAAGGTCTTGTGGAGAAAGGATGATGAAAGCCGATCTGGTTGTTCGCGATGCTCGCATCGTTCGTCACGACGGCGAATTCTTCGGCGGGTTGGCCGTGCAAGATGGAAAGATCGTTGCGATAGGCGCACATGACGCGCTGCCGGAAGGCAAGCGCGAGATCAATGCCAAGGGCCTGGTCCTCATTCCAGGTGTGATCGACCCGCATTGCCACCTCGGCGTCAAGTATCCATATGCAGAAGACATGCGCACCGAGACCGCGGCGGCGGCGTCAGGCGGTGTCACCAGCGTGCTCCTCTACATCCGCAATTTAAAGCCGTCGTATTTGCCTTTCTATGAGGAGCGGCGCACGCTAGGAGAGCAGAACTCCATGATCGATTTTGGCTTCCACTTCGGTATTCAGCGCGAGGAGCACATCGCTGAAATTCCTGAGGTGGTTGCGAAGACCGGCGTGCGTTCATTCAAATGCTATTTCGGTTACGAACCCGACAACCCGATCGGCATTGTTCCCGCGACCGATGGATGGGTGTACGCAGCAATGCGTATCCTCAGCAAGATTCCCAATGGTGTCATCAACGTACACTGCGAGAATACGCAGATTGCGACCTGGCTGAAAAACGAAATGAAAGCCACAGGCCGCCAGGATCTGGGTGCTTACACGGAATCGCGGCCGTCGTTCTGTGAGGTTGAGACGATCCGACGCATGATCTTCCTGGCCGAGCGCACGGGATGCTCGCTGCACCTCGTGCACACGTCTGTTGGCATGGGCCCGGTGCTCGCGGCGGAAGCGCAGTCGCGCGGTGTGAAAGTAACGGTAGAAACCTGTCCGCACTACCTCACGCGTACGTGTTACGACGATGATCTCGACATGACGGCGAAGATTTCGCCGCCGCTGCGCGACCGCGCCGACCTCGAGGGCCTTTGGCAGGGAATTGCGAACGGTTCGGTCTACAGTCTCGGAACCGACCACGTCCCGTTCTTTCCTAAAAAAGGTGAGGACCTCTGGGCCGAGTTGCCGGGTGTCGTCAGCTTCCCCTGGGAGCTGTCGCTGATGTTGCACTTCGGGCACCATCAGCGCGGGATTCCTTTGACGCGCCTCGTGCAGCTCAACTCCTATCATCCGGCGCGCCGCTTCGGACTGTGGCCGAAGAAGGGCGCTTTGAACGTCGGCTCCGATGCCGACTTCGTCCTGGTCGACCTCGATGCCGAGCGCACGGTCGAGCACCGCGGGAAGGGAACGTGCATCTACAAGGGCTGGCGCCTGAAAGGCTGGCCGGTGACGACCGTCTCACGTGGTGCCGTGCTATACGAAAACGGCGCCGTTGACGAAAGCGCCTTCGGAAGCGGCGCGTGTCTGACGGTCCCCAACTGAACCAATTCATGCTGGCGCATTCGATGAATTTCGCCGCAGCACCAGGGATCTGGCAGGAATTGTCGCTGTCGCCTCAGATCGGCAATGCCGTATCAGAAGAGGTGCGGCGACTGGCGGCCCTGCGGCCGTCGCCGCAGCTGGAACGGCTCGCCGGCCTGCACAATCCGTGGAGCAATACGGCCGTGCCTGCAAATCGATGGGCATTTCTCGATTTGTGCGAGGTGAAAGCGATCGTCGCTCCGGCGGCCGGTCTCATTGGTTCCGACGTGATCCTTTGGGACAGCCAGCTGTATCTCAGCGCATCGGACTACAATTCCTTCGTCGCCTCCGGACGCGAGGGGCGCTACTGGCCGGTACACCCTCTTGCCGGCGTCGTTGCGCTGATCTCCTTCGGTGCTCGCCTCAGCGGGATGCACGCACGACTCGCCGACATCCGAGAGACCTTTGTTCTGCCGCCGAATTGGGAAGCGCCTCTCTTGGCCATCCGCTACTTCCCGGGTTCCAGCAGATTCGTGCGCGATCCACGCTATCCGGCGAATTGGGTAGCGATGGAGGAGCAGGTGCTTTTGAACTACACCACGCGGGCGCTTTGGCTCGTCGCCGGACAAGATCGTGCCGGCAATGACTTCGTCACTGGATTTTCCGAACAGAGCCCGAGTTGGACGCCTCGAGACTAGGAGGGCGGTATGCCGTTTGTGATTGTCGAGATGTGGAAAGGCCGGACGGTCGAACAAAAACGAAAGCTCGTCCGCGCGATTACCGACGCCATGATCACGCACGCGGGATGCAAGCCGGATCATCTGCACGTCGTCATTCATGATACTGAAAAAGACAGCTGGGGCCGTGCCGGCGTCCTCGGCATCGACGAGGAGGAACACTGATGTCACTGGAAACGCTCGACCTAAAGACCTCTGCGCTTCTGGTCATAGATATGCAGAACGCCTTTGTGCACGAGAAAGGCACACTTGGCGTGTCCGGAGTCGATACGAAGCGCCTAGCTTCTATTGTTCCTGCCTTAGCTCGACTGGTCGAGAAGGCGCGAGGTGCCGGCATGCCGGTCATCTGGACAGTGCAGGAACATTTCGCTGCCGACGCGCGGCGCGCGCGCAAGCGCCTCGCCGCGCATACTGCGCGCCGCAAGCAGATTTCCGCGCTGAAAGGTTCATGGGACGCGGCGATTATCGATGAATTGAAAGGACATGCTGCAGCTGACCCCTCGCTAGTAGTCACCAAACACAGGTTCGGTGCGTTTTACGAAACGCGGCTGGACATGCTTTTGAGCATGCTTGGCACCAGAACGCTATTCGTGACCGGAACGACGACGAACGCCTGCGTTGAGACAAGCATTCGCGAAGCGTACCTACGAGATTTCGACGTTGTCGCAGTGACAGACTGCATCTCGGGCGTCAATTCGGAATGGGAGCAGATCGCGCAGCGCGTCTGGACGCAATACTTTTGCGAGCTCGCGCAATCGGCAGACGTGATGCAGTGGATCGAACAACAGATTGCACCGCAGGTTCTCGGCTACGGCCACATGCTGGTCATGGTCGAGGACATGCAGCGTGCGACCAAATTCTACGTGGACCAGTTGGGCTTCAGAATCAGGCCGGCCAAACCGCTTCAGGACGGTCGCCCTTTCACCGCATTCCATCAAGGCATCGCTCTTGTGGCCGGCCGCAAAGCCGGCGAGCGACAGATCGACCACATTGCCTTCGAGGTGAATGACGTTCGCAAGCTGCGCGACAGGTTGAAGGCCAATCGCGTCGAGTTCTTTCAAGATCTGCACGACGGCCCGTACGGGCTGACGGTTTATGTCGCCGATCCAGATGGGACGAAAGTGGAGCTGTATCAGGTGGGCGAGAAGGCATGATGGCAGTGGCGCCTCTTCCCTTGGCCCCAGAGACTGCAGCGACGAATCTAGAAATGGCGCACGGCCGTGCGTTTGCAAGCCGGCGACGATTCCTGATTTCGTGGTGCAGTTAACCTGTGGAAGGAGCTGACTAGTCGGTCGAAAAAACCCGCTATTGGTGGGCTATTTCGCTATTCATTCGGTTGCGTTTAGCCGCACAGTTACGCTGCTATTGCTATTATTTCCAGCTGAAATGTCGTCAGTAAATCGTGCGGTGACAGATCGGTAAAATTCGAAAAGGTATCGTCGCTATACCCCTCGGTCAGGTGCAGCTCAGAACAAACGAGTGGATACTGTTGATGATCTCGGGCTCCGCCAGGAGAGGTGTGTGTCCCTGATCGGGAACTTCGATAATTTCCAGCGTCTTGCGTCGCGCCTTCATCGCGGCGACGGTCGCAGACGATAAAATATCGGAATTCGCGCCGCGCACCACCATGACCGGAACGTGTCCGAGCGCATCGAACTCCTTCCATAAAGGCGGGGCAGGGCGCTCGAGGTCCATGCCTTCCAGCGTTTTCGCGATCGCGGGATCATAAGTTGTCACCAGCCGCTTGTTGTGCTCCCTGAAGGTCTGGTGCGCGCCGGCCAGCCAGTCTTTGGGACCGAGGTTCGGAAACTGGTTATGAAACAGGCGCCGCAGTATTTCCGCTCCTTCCTCGAACGTTCGCGGTTCGGGTAATTTGCCGACATAGCTTTTGATGCGCATCAGGCCCTGCGGCTCGATGACCGGCCCAATGTCGTTGAGAACGGCGCCTGCAATGGCCGTTGGGCGCGTTGTAGCGAGCAACATTGTAAGCAGCCCTCCGCGCGAACTGCCGACGAAAATCGCAGGCATCGCTTCGAGCGCCGTCAAGACTGCGAGGACGTCGGCAAGCTCGACCGGAATTGAATAGTTGGCAGGATCCGGATCGTAGGACGAGAGGCCGCGCCCGCGGGAGTCGATTGCAATCACACGGCGTGGATGCGTCGGATGCGCCGAGAGTGCCGTGGCGAGCGGCGCGAAATCGGCGACGGTGCGGGTAAGCCCCGGGAGACAAACAATCGCCGTCCGCTGTGCGTTGCGCCCGCCATAGCATCTGGCATGAAGCCTCAGCCCGTCCGGCGCGCTGACAAATATACTTGTAACGCCGCTTTCCATGCCGGCACCGAAATGCGTGCAGAGCCGATTTAGGTTGACCCAGAGTTAGTCATAAAGCCGGGCATGACGATTCAAATTAGACCGATAGTGCTGCAAAAGAAAGTGAGGCCGTCAGTTGGTTGCGCCGCGCCGGAGATCGGCTTCTATAAGCAGCCGGTTGCTTCCGCCGAAGCGGGCGCGATAGACCTGCAGGTTCTCCATAATTCGCTCGACATAATTGCGCGTTTCCGAGATCGGAATTCGTTCAACCCAGTCAACCGGATCGACATTGGGATCCCGAGGGTCGCCATAGGCGGCAATCCACTGTTTTACCCGTCCGCGGCCCGCATTGTATCCGGCAAATGTAAGAATGTAGGAGCCGTTGTATCCGCTTAAGAGATTTGACAGTTCGGCCGCGCCCATCTGCATGTTGTAGACCGGGTCATGCAGCAGGCGGTCGCGGCTATAGGTGACCTTGTATTTCGCGGCGGTGTCGATGCCGGCGGCGGGAGTGACCTGCATCAGACCCATGGCATGGGCGCTGGAAACGATCTTCTGGTTGAAATGGCTTTCCTGCCGCGCAATCGAGTAGGCGACGGCCGGTTCAATCGGCGGTGCGATCGGCCGGTAGTCGGGCAGGCCAACCGTCGGATAGGCGTAGTAGTCGAGCGGAAGGCCGCGCGCATAAGCATATTCTCCGAGCAGCAGCATTGCGCGGCCGTCATCGTGCTTGCCTGCCAGTTCCCCCAGTATCGCCATGCCGGCAATATCTGTTCCGCTTTCGCCCAGCTCGGCATAAATCGACGCAAGCATGTCCCTTTCGTCGAGTGTGTAAAGGATCTCCGCTGCGCGCACGACTTCGAGATTGCTGAGAACGCTTCGTTCCTGCGGCGTAAAGGTCGGAGGCCCGCGCAATCCCAGATCCTTCAAGCCCAGTCGGGCACGCGCAAGCTGCCCGTAATACGTGGCGGTAAACTGCCCCGCCATCTCGTAATACGCCTTTGCCTGAGCGTGCTGACCCATCGCCTCGGCGGCGCGGCCCTGCCAATACCCGCCGCGGGCAAGGGCGTGCGGATTATCCGTGCCTTCGACGATGTGGGCAAAATGCTGTGCGGCTGCCCTGGGATCATGGAGATAGCGGAGCGCGACCCATCCCGCGGTGAAATAGGCGTCGATGCGATAAAATCCCTTCAAAGGCGGCGCCGCATCGCGCGCAACATTGTATGCCGCACGCGGATCATGGTTATCGAGCAGCTTGCGAACGAGCAGGCGGCGTTCGAGCCACCATTGGTCAAGATTGACAAGGGCGTCAGGGTCCTTGGGTGCCGTGAGAATAAGCCGCCCGGCTTCTTCGACTTTGTTGTTTTGTCGCAGCCATTGAACACGCGCAAAAATGTAACCGGGATCGTGTTGCGCTGACGCAGGAACCGCATCGAGCAACGCCTTGGCATTGCCGGCCTTGCGCATGACTGCAGCCCGCGCGCGCCCGATTGCTAGCTCGCTCCCGCCAAGCCGTTCAGCCTCGCGCAGGCCGGCAGCGGCGTCGTCGGCGTAAAAACGCGCTTCCATGCGCACTTTGTGATCGGCATTCGTCAGCATGTCGCCGAACATCTCGAGGACCTTTTTCTCGACTTCGGCGCTGCAGTCGTCGTGTCGCCAGGCATCGCGGACGAGAGCAGTTGCGCCCGCACGATCGCCTTGCGCTAGGAGAACGCGCGCCAGCATGTAGCGGCCTTTTGCGGTCGTCGGCGGTTGCTTGGCAAAGAAGGCGCGCACGACGGACATGTCGACGCCGTCATTCCATAGCGCGTTTTCAGCACGACGGCGGAAAAGAGGCGCGTGCGGCCAGCTGGGGTTGGCTTGCACGAACGCCGCATACCGATTGAAACTCGGATTCGTGTTGTCGGATCGCAGAATCACCCATTCAGCGAGCTTGCGGGCGACCGGATCGCTGATGCTCGCTTCGATGGCGTTCGCGTCACCATCCTTGCCTTTGCGTGTTGCCTCGATCACGCGTTTGACGGCGGCAATGTCAGCTGGCGAGGTTGCGGCGGTCGGCGCAATCGCGAAGGGACCGGAGACCGGCCGGGCCAGCGGCTTGAATTGAGCACGACTTTCGAAAAGCGCACCATGCAAGCCAACCGTTGCCTGCGCAAAGGCGGAGGTACCGGGGCGGTTGACGGTGGGTCGTTTCGGCGGGGTCGGGACGGCAAGATTCGCCGTCGGTTTGTTGACCTGGAGCGGAGGGCGAGGTCGCGGGAGGGGAACTTTTTGGGCGCCGGCCGCGATTGGTTCGGCGCAAAGCCCGCAAGTCGCGGTCAACGCTACGTAAAAGACCAGGCGGCTTCGCGCGGTCGCGTTCATTCAACCTCGTGGTTTTCGTCCCCGGCGACCCGACTCAGGCGTGAACCGCCGACCTCGCAGCCATTAGGCCATATTCGTTGATGAATGATACCGAAAAAAATCATGGTGCGGCACTCTGATCGCCGGAACGGGCAAAAACACGGCAGGAGCGGCTGTTTTGCTCCGCTTGGCGGATGGTGTGGGGCTTTCGTCCGCCCCTGCGACCCGATAAACAATGGGGCCTGTATTTCATGATCGATGGGGAAGTCGCGCCATGGCCGCCAAGACGAGCTTTCGGGGCTCCTTTACTGCGCTGGTCACACCGTTCAAAAACGGTTCGCTCGACGAAAAAGCCTTCCGCGATATCGTGGAATGGCAAATCGCCGAAGGCACGAATGGTCTTGTTCCGGTCGGGACAACCGGCGAAAGCCCCACATTGTCTCACGACGAGCACAAGCAGGTTGTCGAATGGTGCATCGATCAGGCTGACGGCCGCGTGCCGGTAATCGCCGGCGCTGGCTCAAATTCGACGGCAGAGGCGATCGAACTGTCGAAGCACGCCGAGAGCGCGGGCGCCAACGCGGTGCTGATTGTCACTCCTTACTACAACAAGCCGACGCAAGAAGGCCTCTATCACCACTACAGGGCAATCAATGATGCGATCGGAATCCCGATCATCATCTACAATATCCCTGGCCGTTCGATCGTCGACATGTCGGTCGAGACAATGGCGCGGCTCTACGAGCTCAAGAATATCGCCGGCGTGAAGGATGCGACCGCGAACATGACGCGCGTCACTCAGCAGCGCGCAGCAATGGGGCCGGATTTCAATCAGCTTTCGGGTGAAGACATTACGGCGCTTGGATTCATGGCGCATGGCGGGCACGGGTGCATATCCGTGACCTCGAATGTCGCACCGCGGCTCTGCGCCGAATTCCAGGCAGCTTGCCTCAAGGGCGATTTTGCCGCCGCGCTCAAGTTGCAGGACAAGCTTGCACCACTGCATGTGAACCTGTTTGTTGAAACGAGTCCTGCACCGATCAAGTACGCGATGTCCCTGGTCGGCAAATGTGCAAATACGGTACGGCTGCCAATGGTGCCTGCAAGCGAGAAGGCTCAGACCGCCGTGCGCCAGGCCATGGTTCATGCCGGCCTGATCAACTAGATCATGCTGGCTGAATTCAAGAAATTCGCGCTGCGCGGGAATGTGGTCGATCTCGCGATCGGCGTCATTATCGGCGCGGCCTTTTCCGCGATCGTAAACTCGCTTGTAGGTGACATTATTATGCCGCTGGTCGGCTCCTTGACCGGCGGCCTCGATTTTTCAAACTATTTCCTGGCGCTTTCGTCGAAAGTAACAGCCGCGGCGCTCGCTGACGCCAAAAAGCAAGGTGCCGTGCTGGCATGGGGAAATTTTCTGACCATCACGCTGAACTTCATCATTATCGCGGTCGTGCTGTTTCTTGTGATCCGTGGCATTAACAGGCTTGTTCGCAAGGAGGCAGAGCAGGCACCTCCGCCGCCTTCAAAGAGCGAACAGCTTCTCACCGAGATTCGCGATCTGCTGAAATCGCGCTGAACTGTACGAGCGATCATGCCCGCCAAACCTGACCGCCGCTTCAAGGTGGTCGCCGACAACCGCAAGGCCCGCTTCAATTACGAGATCGGCGACACATTCGAGGCCGGCCTCGTTCTCACCGGCAGCGAAGTGAAGTCCCTCCGGGCGGGCAAAGCGACCATTGCCGAATCCTATGCCGACGCGCGCGGAGGCGAGGTGTGGCTGATCAATTCAAATATTCCCGAGTATTTGCAGGCGAGCCGGTTCAACCATGCTCCCAAGCGAGCCCGGAAACTGCTGCTGCAAAAGCGGGAAATCAACCGGCTCGTCGGGGCAGTCGAACGCGAGGGAATGACGATTGTCCCCTTAAAGCTTTACTTCAACGAGAAGGGGCGCGCTAAGATCGAAATTGCGCTCGCAAGGGGCAAGAAACTGCACGACAAGCGGCAAGCGTTGAAAAAACGGTCGTGGGAGCGGGAGCGCGGCCGGCTTATGCGGATGAAAGGGTGATTGCGATGGCGGTCCCAACCAGGCTCGATCACTGCGTGATTCACGTTTCCGAATGGGAGCGTTCGAACAGGTTCTACAGGGACGTCATGGGTGCGGAACTGGTCGAGCGGCCGGCGGGCTATGCCTATCGATTTGGCGACAAGCAACTCAACGTCCATGGTCCCGGTGTAAGGCCCGCGGAAATTGCGCGCTTGCCGGTACAGCCGGGCAACAGCGATTTATGTTTTGAATGGGCGGGACCGATTGACGATGCGATTGCGCATCTCAAGAGCCAGGGAATTGCGGTTGAGCGCGGACCAATGCAGCGGTTCGGGGCGAAAGGGCCGGGAACATCAGTCTATTTCCGCGATCCCGACGGCTCGTTAATGGAATTCATGAGCTATGGGGATCGAAAATGACCGAAGCGCCGGGCACCCACAATCCGCAATTTCTGCCACCTGGCATTCCGGCGCCAACCGACGACGGGGCTGCCCGCCACCTGTCCGGAATGAAGTTGCCCGAACTGGCTTTGCCCGCGACCCAGGGGCCGGCAGTGAACCTCGCGAGGCTCAAGGGACGCACGGTCGTTTACATCTATCCCCGCACCGGTGTGCCCGGTGTTGACCCGCCCGAAGGTTGGGACCAAATCCCCGGCGCGCGCGGCTGCACGCCGCAATCCTGCTCGTTTCGCGATCACTACGATGAACTCCGCCGGCTCGGCGTTGCAAATATCTTCGGACTTTCGACGCAGGACAGCGGCTACCAGCGGGAGGCGGCCCTACGCCTGCATCTTCCATTCGCGATCTTGTCGGACGAAAAGCTTGCTGCGGCCAGAGCTCTCAACCTGCCGACCTTCTCCGTCGCTGGCATGACGCTGCTCAAGCGCATGGCATTGATCATCGATGACGGCGTGATTTCAAAGGTGTTCTATCCGGTCTTTCCGCCGGACCGGAATGCCGCGGACGTAATCGCGTGGCTTCAGGCGTCGAGATGACGCCGCACGGTCGCGAAGACCTTGTGAAACATTTCAGGCGTGAGCACGCCAGTATTGGTATTGTACCGCGAGCAGTGATAGCTGCAGAAGATCGTCCTTGAACCGAGCTGCGATTTATTGCCATGGCCGAATGCGTGGTCCGACAGCTTCCCGCCAAGCGCGCGCACCGTCGTGTCATGAGCGATGCGGCCGAGCGTTACAATCACCTGTAATTTCTTCATCTCGGCAATAGCTGGCGCAAGGAATTCGCGGCACACCCTGATTTCATCCGGTGTCGGCTTGTTTTCGGGAGGCACGCAACGCACCCCGTTGGTGATGCGGCAATCAACGAGTTCAAGCCCGTCGTCAGGATGGGCTCCATATTCGCCGCGTGCGAATCCGAATTTACGAAGTGTGTCGTAGAGCAGGACGCCCGCATAGTCGCCGGTGAACGGGCGTCCGGTGCGGTTGGCGCCCTGAAGGCCGGGCGCAAGGCCGACGATCAGAAGACGTGCTCCGATTGGTCCAAAAGACGGTACCGGCGCGTTGAACCAGGTCGGCTCCTTGCGGCGCCACGTGTTGCGAAAGGCCGCAAGTCGCGGGCAACGGGGGCAATCGCGTCCGGGCTCTGCATCACCTGGCGGCATAGAGGCCGCTATTCGTAGGAATCGTCTTCTTCGTCATCCGCGCCAACAGGAACTTCCGCGCGCTGCGGCGACGGCCGCTGCAGGAATTGCGGCGTGTGCGACACCGCCCGATCGTCCCGGGCCGGGCGCGGCTCGCGGCTCGGACGCTCCGCGGGATCGCGGCCGATCTTGTTCTGCAGATCAACGATGTCGATAAACACGTCGGCCTGGCGGCGCAATTCATCGGCGACCATCGGTGGCTGGGTGGTCACCGTCGAAACGACGGTTACGCGCACGCCCTTGCGCTGAACCGCCTCGACGAGCGAGCGAAAGTCACCGTCACCCGAGAAGAGCACCATGTGGTCAATCGTACCCGCGATTTCCATGGCGTCGACGGCGAGCTCGATG
>DATEKG010000029.1:0-35635 GCA_035277565.1 Pseudolabrys sp. | reverse complement strand
TCATTTTCGAACGAAGGTCCTCGGCGCCTGGGAGTTGGCTCGCCACGCCGTGCCGCACATGCGGCGGCAAGGAGCTGGACGATTTATTGTCATCATCGGGCAGGCCGGCAAAGTGCCCGGCCGCAACGTTTTGGCCTCGGCCGTGGTGAACGCTGCACAACACGCGTTCGTCAAGTCGCTGTCTGACGATCTCGGCCGATACAACATCCTGGTCAACGCAGTTTGCCCCAGCCGGATTTCAAGCCCTCTGACATCTGATCTGCAGATCGATGACGAACGGTATATCGGCCGCAGTCTGGAGCAGCAGCGTTCGAGCTGGGGAGCCACGGTGCCGCTCGGCCGCTGGGGCAAGCCAGAGGACATTGCCGATGCAGTCGCATTCATGGCGTCCGATCGCGCGGCCTATATCTGCGGTGCGAATATTGATGTCGACGGTGGCCATCAGCGTATGATCGTCTAGCGGTCCTCCTGGAGCAGGTGAGGGATGATCGAACTTCGGTCGATCCAGAAGACATTCCGCAGGCGGCACAACGAGGTGCACGCCGTGGATGGAGTCGACCTCGCAATCGAGCCGCGCTCGATCGTCGCCTTGATCGGCCCGTCGGGTTGCGGAAAGTCAACGTTGCTCAACATGATCGCGGGTCTCTATCACCCCGACAAAGGACGTGTCCTCTACGACGGGGCGCCTGTCCGCGAGGTCAACACAAACGTTGGTTATATGACGCAGAAGGACAATCTTCTGCCCTGGCGCACGGTCATCGACAACATCGCTCTGCCGCTCGAGATCGCGGGCTGGACGACTGATCGGCGGCTTCAGACCGCGTCCGCGATGATCGCGCATGTCGGCCTTTCCGGGTTCGAGGACAAGTACCCGAGCGAGTTATCCGGCGGTATGAGGAAGCGTGCGTGTCTGGCCCGCATGCTTGTCTACGAACCCCAGGCGCTCCTTCTCGATGAGCCGTTTGCGGCGCTCGATGCGCAGCTGCGGCTCGCCATGCACGAATTACTCCTGCGTCTTTGGGCAGAGAAACAACAGACGATCCTCTTTGTAACGCATGACCTGGTCGAGGCTGTGACACTCGCCGACCGTGTAGTCGTCTTCACGCGGCGGCCCGCCAGGGTGTCATTCGAGCAAACGATCGATCTGCCGCGGCCGCGAAACGTGCAAGAGGTACGGTTCACGCCAAGATTCCATGACATCTACAATTCAATCTGGGACCAGCTTCGGCAAGAATATGCCGAGGAGAAGATATGACCGTCCCCGACTTTACCCGTGTCGACGAAAAGTCCGACAGGCGCAGTCGCCTCGCGGACATGGTGTCGGCCAATGTTGGCAGTGGTCTGATGGCGAGCTACCAGATCGTCCTTGGCATCATCTTTTTGATCATCTGGCAAATCTCGTCCGGTCGACTGGTGGATTCGTTCATCATTAGCGACCCCGTCGATATTGCTCTCAGGCTGTGGGAATGGGTATCAACCGGCAGCATCTGGCCCCATGTTTGGGCGACTGTGTATGCCACCGTGCTCGGCTTCGTGATCGGCGCGGGGCTAGGGGTCGCGGCAGGTCTATGGCTTGGTCTGAGTCCTTTCCTGAGTCGCTTGGTCGACCCGTACATATGGGCGTTCAATGCCCTGCCGAAGGTTGCCCTCGCGCCGCTGTTCATCCTGTGGTTCGGGCTCGAGATCAAATCGAAAGTGGCGCTAGCGGCTGTCCTGGTCGTCTTCCTCGTGTTTGTAAATACGTTTTCGGGCGTCCGTGAGGTCGACCAAGATCTCGTCGACGGACTTCGCATCATGCGGGCGACCCGATGGCAGATCCTCACCAAACTGATCATGCCGTCCGCAACGTCCTGGATCTTTGTCGGCTTGAAGGCCGGCGTTCCCTATGCACTGATCGGCGCGATCATCGGCGAAATGATCGCATCCAGTCGCGGGCTCGGCTATCTCGTGCAACGCGCGGGCAGCGAGTTCGACGCGGCTGGTGTTTTCGCGGCACTTGTGATCATCGCGGCCCTCGCCATGATTTTTAACGAGGTCGTCAATGTCGTTCAGCGACGCCTCGAACGCTGGAAAATCGTCAGCCGGTAATTTCAGGAAACGCAAATAATCGCAAATGGGGAGGAAAACATGAAATGGGTTGCCAAACTTGCACTACCGGTCATTGCAGCGATCGTATTGACATTACCGGCTGCGGCTGAGCCGGTGAAGATCGTTAATATTGGCCATGGCTATTTTTCCGGACCGCTATATGTCGCGATACACGAAAAGCTCTTCCAGAAGCATGGTCTCGAACCGGACGTCATCACGGTCAAGGGCGGCTCGCTCGCTTTCCAGGCCGTGTCTACGCACCAGGCCGACTTCGGTGTGCTGAGCTACGAGCACATTCTCGATGCGGCAGGGAAAGGGCGCCAAGTGGTCGCGATATTCAACATCGCAGATCGCCCGCTGAACAACGTCGTCGCTAGCAAGGAGTTACTCGCAGAGGCAAAAGGGAAAAATTTGGCCGAGCGAGTCCGTTTGCTGAAGGGGCACCGAGTTGGAACTCCTTCCTCCGGAGGGTCGGGCGAGAAGATGCTGACAGTGCTCGGCCGGGAATACGGGCTCGCAGTTCCTGGTGATGTAAAGCTTGCCTATTTGGGGGCCGATGCCGCCGCCTACGTGGGTGCGTTCCGAAGCAACGTGATTGACGCTGGCATGCCTTTTGAGCCGGCGGGAGTGGAACTCGAGCAGGCCGGCCTCGGCGGTACGTTGATCAATATCATGAGCGGCGAGGTCCCGGCATTCCGCGACCTAATTTTCATGACGGTCTGCACTTATCCGGAAATGTTGCAAAAGAATCCAGACCTGGCTCGCAAGGTTGCCGCCGTGTTCACCGAGGCTCAACAGATCTTGCTCGATCCCAAGCGCGGCAAAGAGATCATGGCGGCCGAGTATCCGAAGCTCTCTGCGGAATCCAATGCCAAGGCTTATGAAACCGTCAGCCAGATATGGAGCAAGAACAAAGGCAAGATGACTTTGGCCGGTGCGAAGAAGGTCTTTGACTATCTGCAGCCGAGCGGTGACAAGATCGATTTTGAGAAGACGTTCTCCAACGAATTTCTGCCGAAGTGAGACCGATCCCTCTGAAAGCGCCATAAGTGCAAGCGCCAATCGCATTCTCTGTTTTCGGCGTCATCGGGGTCGTGTTCGAACGTTTTGTCTTTCAAACGCTTGAACGCGTGACGGTGCGCTGATGGGGCGTGGTGACGTGGCCCAATGCCCGACGTCTGGGCCTCAAAAAATGAGATTCCCTCGCCGGGATATGCTTATTACAGCACATGGTCGCTTGCCCAATAGTCTCAAAGGCGGGATAGGATAGTCGGAGATAGCGGAGGAAAATTGGAATGATTGCGGAACCGGTAAAACTTGGCATCGTCGGCCTCGGCCGTTGGGCCAAGGTATTGACGCGCGCCGCCGCGAAATCAGACAAGCTCAAGATCGTCGCGGGATACAGCCGTACCGAGGACAAGCGAAAAGCCTTTCAGCAGGAGTTCGGCATCGCTGGTGTCTCGGACATGAAAACGATGCTGTCCAATCCGGAGATTTGCGGCGTCATCATCACCGCCCCGAACGAACAGCATTTGCCGATTGCCGTGGAGATTGCCAAGACCGGCAAGCACGTTTACACCGAGAAGCCGATCGCGGCCACGCTCGAAGACGGCATCGAGATCGAGGCGCTCGAGAGGAAATATGGCGTTACCGTCACCGTCGGCCATAGCGCGCGCCTGCTCGGCAGCGTTCGCAAGATTCGCGCTGCGATCGATGCCGGCGAGCTCGGCCGCGTCGCCTTCATGGAAGGAAATTTCTCCAACGAGCGTGCGCTCGAACTCACGCCGAAGACCTGGCGCTGGTACAAGGCCAACGCGCCAGGCGGCCCGCTATCGCAGCTTGCTATCCACTCATTCGATATTCTGCACTATCTCGGTGGCGAGATCGTTGAGGCAAGCTCGATGGTCTCGAAACTGTCGCCGGTCGGCGCCGAGGTCGACGACCAGTCGATGACGCTGTTGCGTTTCGCCGACGGCAAGATCGGGTACGTCGGCTCAAGCTGGACCTCGCCCGGCATATTCTCGGTGCGTGTGTTCGGCTCAAAGGGGTTGATGCACAGCGAGACCGATTTCTCGACTTGGGATGTCCCGAGCAAGCTGCACTTGACCTCAGCGCTCTATATTCAGCGCGGCAAGGATGGATACGGCAAGCGCGAGGACCTGAAGGTTCCCGAAAGCGACATGTTCGTCGCGGAACTCGAAATGTTCGCCGAAAGCTGTCGGAGCGGCAGGCCGAACGAGTTGACCGCGTACAACGGCAATGTCGCCGTCGCTGTAGTCAATGCCGCGCTGCGTTCGATCGACAATTGCGGACAGTATGTGCGCATCCGCGATATCCTGGACGAAGCGCGGTCGCGCGCTGAAGCGAGAAAGGTCAATGTTGCCTAGCCGCTATTTCATCGAACTGACGCAGCCGGAAATTGCTGCCCAGCTCAAAAGTAATCCTCTAGTGATCTTTCCGGCCGGCAGCGTCGAGCAGCATGGGCCGCATCTGCCGACCGGCACGGACATTTTCGCCGCCAATGTCATCGCCGCCGCCGTCGCCGAACGCATGGACGGATTGGTACTGCCGGCGACGCCGTTCGGCGTCACACCCATGCACATGCCTTTCGAGGGTACCATTACCTTTACGCCCGACACTTACATAGGGGTGGTGACGGAGACCTGTGCGTCGACTGCCGCGCATGGCGCGCGCAGGTTGCTCATCTTGAACTGGCACGAAGGCAATATTCCGTCGCTCGCAATTGCCGCTGAATCGCTGCACCGCGACTACGGCATGAGCGTGCTGACCGTGCAGGCCTGCTACGTCGCCGAGGAGTTGTACGGCAAAACTTGCAACGGGCTCACGCACGGCGGCGAGATCGAAGCTTTGGCAGTTCTCGCTTATCGGCCCGAGCTGGTGCACCTCGATCGCATCGATTACTCCTCTGATCACAGCCACGGCCACAAGATGGACAAGTTGCGACGCACGCGCAGCTATCAGCCGGTGCTGACCGACATCCGCTCAATCGCGCCGACGGGTTGGTTCGGCAGCCCGCAGCACGCCACCGCCGAAAAAGGCGCTCGCATGTTGACCGACATTGTCGACGCGATCGCGCGCGAAGCCGCCGACATCTTCCGCCAGCTTGAAGTGGTGCAGGGTGGCACCGTCGAGATCAAGCACCTGCGGCAGGCAGTGTGATGGTGAGGAAACTCGCGCAGACGGAAGGCAAGCGCCTGGGTTTGCCGGGGCGCTCGTCGTTGGAAATGGTGTCGGGCGAGATTGGCTCGAAGGTGACGTTTCGGGTCGTCGAGATCCCCGTGCCGCAGCCGGGAGAGGCATTGCGCGGCCCGCATGTGCACCACGGCTACGAGGAATGCATCTATGTTCTCAAGGGCGAGGGCCGCACCTTTTCCCAAAGCGGAGAGGTGGCTGTGAAGGCGGGCGACGTGGTGCTGGTTCCGCCCGAGGAAAAGCATGTGACGCGCAATACCGGGCATGAGCCGCTGGTCCTCCTCTGTTTTTTCCCGGCTTCCGATGTCAGCGGCACTACCGAAAATTTTTCCGGGTTTTGACTTGCCCCATCCGATAAGCTCATGAGTTATGACGTTCTTTGCTTGCGGCCGGAAGCCGATTTTCAGCGCGTCAATGCGCCAGCGCCGCCCAGCCTTCACGTTGTCTACCGCAAGCCGGATGACTCCGCTCTACCTGCGCTCATGCGCGCGGCTGATGCGCTTATCATACCGGCGGTAGGGCCGAAACTTGCGCCCGCGCAGTTCGAGGGCGGGCGCATCAAGCTGGTGCAGGTCACCGGCGCCGGCGTCGACCGGCTCGACCGCGACGCGTTGACCCGGCTCGCCATTCCCGTCGCTAATGTGCCGGGCGGCAGCAACGGGGCGGTGGCGGAATACGCTGTGACCACGGCGTCAGCGCTGCTGCGGCGCTTTGCCTGGGCCGATGCCGAAATCAAGAACGGCAACTATGTGAGCTTTCGCGCCCGCATGGTGGCCGACAATCTCGCGGGGCTCGACGGCCTCGTGGCTGGAATTGTCGGATTCGGCACCATCGGGCAGGCGGTGGCGCAAGCCTTCCATCGGATGGGCTGTCGCATCTGCTTCCACGACCCGGCGCCGCACAACGCCAACGCGGCTGCGATGATCGGCGCTCAATCGATGGCACTTGCCGAGCTTCTTGCCGGCGCTGACATCGTGAGCTTGCACGTGCCGTTGTTGCCGGAAACGCAAGGCCTGATCGGGGCCCGCGAGCTCGCGCTGATGAAATCGGATGCGGTGCTGATCCAGGCCTCGCGCGGCGGCGTGGTGGATGAGGCAGCGCTGGCCGCGCACTTGCGAGCGGGTCGTATCATCGGGGCCGCCATCGATGTCTATTCCAACGAGCCGCCTGTCCCCGATAATCCGTTGCTCGCCCTTGAAGGAGAGGCCGAACGTCGGCTGCTGTTCACGCCGCATATCGCCGGCGTCACGCGGCAGTCGTGGGCCTATCTGTTCCGCTCGTCTTGGGACAACATAGAGCGGGTGCTCCTTCGCGGCGAGCCGCCGCTCAACCGCGTGTACTGAGGACAAAGCGATGGCGCGTAAACGCAAGCCAGCAACGTCTCGCAAAGCGGGGAGGTCCGCCTTCGAGAAGAAGCATTTCAACTACGGCCGCTGGACCAAAGGACGCTTTTCCGAGGCCGTCACCGTCACCGGCCCGGGCAGGATGATCTTTTTGGCCGGCATTGGCGCCGAGCATGAGCAGAGCGGAGAGATCCTTTATCCGGGAGACTTCACGCGCCAGTGCCGCTATGCCTACAAGAAGCTGAAAAAGGTTCTGGCGCGCAACGGCGCCACCATGGCGGATGTGGTCAAGCAGGTGACCTATGTCACCGATGCCCGTTGCCAGTCTACGGCGGGCGTGTGCCGGCGCGAGGCCTACGGCGGCGCACCGTTGCCGGCGCATACATTCGTCAACGTCAGCCAGCTCGCGTGGCCGAACATGCTGGTCGAGATCGACGTGATCGCGATGGTGTCGCTGAATTGACGGCTCAAGAGGTCGGCGGGCCGATCGCCTGTTCGAGCCGCCGCTCGTAATCCTGGAATTTGGTGTCGTGGCGGTTGCGCGGGCGCGACAGGTCGATGTCCATTTCGAGGGTGATGTCCGCCGGACGGCCGCTCATGACCAACACACGATCGGATAGATAGACGGCCTCGCGAATATCGTGAGTGACGAAGAGCACGGTCTTTCTGGTGGCCTGCCAAATGTCCCCCAACGCCTTCTGCATACTTTCGCGAGTCTGCGCGTCTAGCGCGCCGAACGGCTCGTCCATCAGCAGCACCGACGGCTCGATTGCCAATGCGCGTGCGATGCCAACGCGCTGACGCATGCCGCCCGACAAGCGGTACGGGTGGAAATTCTCGAACCCGGACAATCCCACAAGCTTGACGTAGCGTTTGGCAACGACGCGCCTTTCGGCGGCCGGGACCCCTTTCGAGCGCAAGCCGAACTCGATATTGCCGATGACGGTCAGCCATGGAAAAAGGGCAAATTCCTGAAAGACTACGCCGCGATCGAGGCCGGGTCCTTGCACTTCGTGGCCATCGACGTAAACGAAACCGCCGTTCGCTTGGTCGAGCCCGGCGCTCAGATTGAGCAAGGTGGATTTCCCGCAGCCGGAAGGCCCAATGAGGCTGACGAACTCGCCCTCGCGCACGGCGAAGGAGACGTTGTCGAACACGCGTAAAGTTCGAGTGGTGTTCCAGCCTTCCTTGCGCTGGAAGCTCTTGCCCAGATTTTCGACGCGCAGCTCACCCATCGCGTTAACTCAATTCCCGCAGCGTGCCCCAGCGCTCGACGGTCATGAGTTCGAGGGTACGCAAGAAGACGCGCTCGATCAGCAAGCCAACGATGCCGACCACGAACAGCGATCCGAACACGATATCGGTGTTGAAGTATTCTTGCGCCCAATAGATCCGGTAACCGAGACCGGCGGAAACCGAAACCAGCATTTCCGCCACCACCAGGATGCGCCAGGCGCGAGAGAACGCCTGCCGGTAGCCTGTGATAATGGAAGGCAGAGCCGCTGGAATAAGCACGCGCGAAAACAGAGCCAATCCCGAAACGCCGAAGGCGCGGCCGGCCCGCACCAGCGCAACATCGACGGTCTTCACGCCCGTCCAGGTGTTGAGCATCACGGTGAGAGCGACTTCGTAGATCAGAATTGAGATGATGGCGAGGTCGGTCAGCCCGAACCAGATCATCGACAATGGGAATAGCGCCGTGCCAGGGATCGCCAGCAGGAAATTCATCGGCGCGACAAGCGCGCGCTCCCATAGTCTGAAATAGCCCATGAGCACTCCAAGCAGGGTGCCGATGATCATGCCGGTGACCGAACTTTTGATGAGGCGGCCGAGCGTTGCCGCAATATCACCCCACAGCGTGCCCGAATAGGCCATCTTCCAGACGGCGAGGAAGATATTACTTAGCGGCGGCAGGATCGCGGGCGGCACATGACTAAGGCGGACCACGACTTCCCACAGCAGCATGACGCCGACAATAGGAATGACCGTCGAAAGCAGGCCATTGCAGGCGGCCATGACCGCGCCGCCGGAGTGCGTCTCCTCCGGCAGACTGGTTTCAGCGCGCCGTTCTTCTGTTGGGCTGGCTACGCTCATGCCGGTCTGACCTGTTGATGTCGCGCGTGCCGCCCAGGTTTACTTCGTCGCCGCCTCTGCTTTGGCACCGAAGCTCGTGTCGATAATGGCGTTGAGATCAAGATTCGATTTGAGTTGACCGATCTTGACCAGATAGTCGCGCGTCGTCGGGAGGTCCTTCATGTCGGCGGCGCTGAACGCAACGCCACCATAGCGATCGACGTCAAACAGCATCGCGCGCACATCGTCTTCGCTCAGATTGCCGCCCCGGCGCTTGATCTCGGCAACATAGATCTGCACCGCGTCCTCGTGATGGCTGCCGATATATTTGTCGGCCTTTTCGTAAGCGTTGACCACTTTCTGAACTATGTCGGGATGGTCTTTGCGGTATTCCTGCGTCGTGGTGAGCAGGAATGGATAGGTGATCCCCGCCATCTCCTCGAACTGCTTGGCGGTGACGATCACCTTACCTTTGCCGGCATTGACGATGCGCCGCATGCCAGGTTCCCAGCCGAGCACTGCATCGAGATTGGCCGAGTTGGTGTCCATGGCGGCCGGCATGTCGACCACGCGCAGGTTGGTGAAATTGAAGTCGCTTTGCTTCATGCCCTGCTTTTCGAGCAGCATAAGCACGATGGTGAACATGCCGGTACCCATTTGAGTTCCGATATGCTTGCCCTTGAAGTCGGCGAGGGTCTTGAGGTTGGCGTTTGCAGTGCTGGCGACCAGCTTGCCATAGAAGCCGCGCGCGGCGACGCCTACAGCGGTCAGCGGCACGCCGCGGTCGATTGCGGCCATGAACGGCACATGGGCCGATTCGGAGAATTGCAGGCTGCCGGCGGAAAGGGCCTTGATTGCGTCACCACCGCGCGCAAGCGGGCGCAGTTCCACATCCAGCCCCTGTTCTCTGAAATAGCCCTCGTGTTCGGCAACCAGGCTCGGCACTGTGTTAATGCCGGCGCTCATGCCGATAACGATCTTGTCGGCAGCGCCGGCGTGCGTGGCGGCCAGTGCGGCGAAGCCAATGGTAGAGATGCGCAGCAAATGTCTGATCATTTTTGTTTGTCCCTCCCTCGACACGACGATAGCCTGCCTGGTTCACAAAGCAAATGTGTCTCGCGTGGCTTCGCTTTCACCGCCGATCTCTTGGCCGGCTGTCCTCCGCCCATTTCGTTTTTTTTACGTTTATATAAGTCTATCATGAAGGCCGTCAGGGAGGACCAACAATGATCAAACAACTCGTCGGGCTAGTCTTCGTTGCCCTTCTCACGCCGTGGACCGGCCTCGTCCCGGCCGCCGCGGAGGATATCAAGGTTGCCGTCGGCATGGCAGGCGGCGTCAATCAGGTTCCCAGCTTGGTCGCCAAGGCGAAGGGCTTCTTCAAGGAGGAGGGGCTCGATGTAGACGTGCGTGCGCTGCCGCGCGGCAGTATCGCCATCGACGCTGTGTCCAACGGTTCGCTGCAATTCGCCGAAGCCGCCAATGCCGCCTATTTCGAGGCGGTTGCCAAGGGCGTGCCACTGGTGTCCATCGGTGTCAGTTCGCGCGGTTATACGGGCAAGCTGCTTGTCGCCAACCGCAACGCCGGAATGAAGACGCTCGCCGATCTTAAGGGCAAGCACGTGGCGACCCAGGTTGGTACCGGCATGTACACAGTGCTGCTGATGTTGCTCGAGAAACAGGGCATGAAACTCTCCGACTTCGACGTCACTAATCTGCGCGTCGTCGACATGCCGACCGCGATGGCGACATCCGACAATATCGACGCCGTGCTGGGCTGGGAGCCCTCAATCCAGCGCATCGTGCAGGCGGGCAAGGGGAAGGTGCTGCTCACATCGAAGCAACTCGAGGACATGGCCGGCATCACTTATCCGTTTCTGGTTGCAACTTCGCAGAGCTACCTCAAAGAGCACGCGGACATCGTGCAGAAATTCATGAACGGCTACGCGAAGGCGGACAAATATATCGCCAGCCATCACGAGGAGACCGTCCAGATCTACTATGACGAGATCAAGCGCCGCGGGGCCAAACTGTCCGAGGACGATGTCCGCCTCATGCTGTTCGACGATATCGACCGTTTTGCGGGGGCGGCTTTTACGCCGGCCGACATGCAGGATCTGACATCGACCATGGCCTACATGGAGAAAACTGGCCTGTTGAAGACAAAGCTCGATTTCGGCAACGTCATCCATCAAAGCTTCGGCAAGAACGCGGACACGGCGGCGGCCAAATAGTGAGAGAGCGGAAGAGATATTCGGCGTGATTTGTATTCGCAGTTACGCCGGTTTTCTGTGTGCCGGCGAAAATCTGCCGGTTTCGCGCAGCAAGCGCTCGCCGGATTGCGCCAACGCCTGCTTTTTTGTGCAGAGATCGGGGTAGAGCAGGCGCCCGTCGCGCTTGACCGCTATGCCAGCAACGAGAACGGTATCGACGTTCGCGCTGCTCGAGTGGAACAGCACGGCCTCGACGGGGTTGTGCACCGGGAAGAGGTTAAGATCACCCGCTCGTATCAGGATCATGTCAGCCTCTTTACCGGGCGCGAGCGAGCCGATCCTGCTCTCCATGCCGAGGGCTCGCGCGCCGTCGATTGTGGCCCACTCCAGCGCGCGCCGTGCAGAAATCGAAATCCTCTCGATTTCACGCCCAGCCGAGTTGACGGCGATGTTGTCGATGCCGCGCTGTAGCTGAAGAGCGAAGCGCGTTGCCCACAACATTTCGCCGCCGATCGTCGACTCGACATCGATGCCAATCGAGGGGCGAGCGCCGAGGGCAAGGACACGACCGGTCACCGGCAACCCGTGGCCCATCTGCATTTCGACTTCAGGCGTCGTTGTAAACGATGCACCGGCGTCGGCGGCGATGCGTAGCTCGTCATCGCCGAGCTTGTTGGCGTGCACCAGATTAAGTTGCGGCCCCAGCAGGCCGTCCTGCGCAAGACGGACAATCCCATCCGGCGTCTTGCGGTTGAACGGCATGCGACCGCCAATGTGGCAACTGGCGGTTAGGCCGTATTTGCGGGCGAGCCGCAGGTCGTGCGTGGTGGCTTCATAGGAGGCCAAGTCAGGGCCGCGGATGCACATGGCCATGGTGACCAAGGCGTCGTCCACGGAGAGGCGGCCATGGCGCAGCCGTTTCACCTCGCCTTCGGGGTGAAGGTACTCGTCGATTGGCACGCCGCCTTTGCCGAGTTGGGGCTTTGGCGTTCCGTGCCCGAACACAGCGCGAATGCCTGATTCAAAGAGCGCGTCGATAGCGCGGTCGGAATGCTCGGGCGTTGGATTGTTGTGGCACCAGTCGAACAGGGTAGTGACTCCGCCATTAAGCTGATTGAGTGCACCCACCAGGTTAGCGATGTAGATGTCGTCCGGCCTGTAGTGAGTGGCAAGTCCGGCATGTATGTGCCGTCCATAGTCGAACAGCGTCCAATCACCGGCGATACCGCGAATACCCGACTGCCATGTGTGCTGATGGGCGTTCACCAGCCCCGGCATGACAATCATGCCTGCCGCGTCGATCGTTTCGGTGTCCGCCGGCGCATCTAGCCGCGGCGCGATGGCACTGATATGGCCGCGTTCGATCAGGATATCGCCGCGCGGCAAGTCCTGAAGCTGCGGGTCCATAGTGATGATGATTCCACCGCGGATCAGCGTGTTGGCTTTTGAGGTCATCGGTTAGCCTTCATACGATTCCCAACGGGTGGGATGGCGGCTGTTGCTGTCGATAGTCGATAGCGCATCGCCCTGGCACGGGCCATGGCGTGCCGAAATTGTATATGCGCGATCTGCACGACTTGCGATAAGCTGGCACGCAGAAAGAAAAAATCGAGAGGCGGCTTTGCGCCGCGCGGAAACGAAGATGGCTTTGCCGAAGACGAATTTCTCGCCTGCATTTAACATCACGCGTGCCAGCCACATAGTGCTTACGTCCCGCGATCTCGCCGCGAGCCGCAAATTCTATACCGAAGTGATCGGCCTGTTGGTGACGCATGAAAGCGCCGACGAAGTCTATTTGCGCGGCCTGGAGGAGACTTGCCACCACAGCCTTGTTCTGCGCGGATCGTCTAAGCGCCCGACCTGCGAGGTCCTTGGGTTCAGAGTTTTCGCCGACGCCGATCTCGACCGCGCAAAGCAGTATTTCGACGGGGCCGCCGTCCAAGCCAGTTGGATCGAGCGGCCTTTCCAGGGCCGCACGTTGCGACTGCGCGATCTCGCCGGTATGCCCATCGAGTTTTGCGCGACCATGCCGACCGAACCGCGGCTGCACGACCAGCCGCATCTGCACCGAGGCGCCGGTGCGTTACGCTTTGACCATACGCAATGTCTTGTGCCGGACGTACTGGCCGCCGGCCGCTTTTACACCGAAATGGGATTTCGAGTTTCGGATTTCTTCGTCGATCGACCCGAAGACGAAGAGCCGCTCGGACTCTTCATGTTCCGCAAAAACAACCCGCACGATCTGGTGCTGCTGACAAGACCCGGCCCGCAAATGCATCATTTTGCTTATGTGGTCTCCGACGTGCACAAACTGTTTGTCGCGTTGGACGTCGCCGGCGCAATCGGATTTCCGCGCAACCTCGAACGCGGTCCGGGACGGCACGGGCAGGGGCACGCGTTCTACGTCTATTTCCGCGATCCAGACGGGCATCGCGTCGAAATCCTCCCGCCACCGATTCAAATTATTGATCTCGATGACGAGCCAAAGCGTTGGCACCGCGGTAATAGGTTTACCTGGGATTTTCCGCCGCCGAAGAAGTGGCTGCATGAGGCTACGCCATTCGATGACACGCCTGTGCGCGAGCCGACAAGAATTGAGAAGTTCTTTTCGCTCGAGGAATTCCTCGCCGGTGCAGCTCCTTGAATGGGGCCGAAGAGGTGGACGCGTGCAGCCAATAATTGAGCTGAGGCACTAAATGCAGAACCGATTGCCGTTGCCGGATCTCGCTCATTTGACCGAGGCGCAGCAAAAGGTCGCAGATGAAGTCGTCGCCGGTCCACGTGGCCAGGTGCGCGGCCCGGTGCTCGTCTGGCTGCACAGCCCGGAGCTTGCCAGCAATGCGCAGAAGCTGGGCGAGTTCCTGCGCTGGGGCACTGTTCTCGACGCGCGCGTCTCCGAGCTTGTTATCCTGGTCACGGCCCGCCACTACACGTGCGACTACGTGTGGTTCAATCATGTTGGCCTTGCTCTGAAGGCCGGGCTTTCCCCGGACATCGCTGAGCAAATCAAGAACCACCAAGAGCCGATCTTCGACAAGGCCGACGAAGCGGCGGCCTATGCTTTCGTAGTCGAAACGCTTCGCCAGCACGCGATAAGCGATGCGACACTTTCCGAGGTCAGGCGCCTATTCGGCGATCGTGGCGCCGTCGAAATTGGCGCGATCATCGCGCATTACCATTCCGGCTCGATCGCGCTGTCACTCGCTAATATCGATTTGCCGGATGGTACCAAGACCTGTTTGCCGAGAGTCATGGGTTAACAGGTTTGCACTTTGCCGTGATGGGAGGCCTGCATCTGAGTTTCAGAAGCCCGTCAGTGCGTATTCCTTTTGCAGCCGTCTCGGGCGGCGCGCGGCTGCGGTCACGGTGCAGTAGGGCGTCGGCACCGGCGTCTTGCGGAACGCGGGTTGACCGCTGCTGTCGGTGAGGTCGACCCAGCAAAGCCAGTTGAGGTCATCGCGTTGCTCGTAGTCTTCGCGGAAATGACTCACCCGGGACTCGGTACGGTAGAGGGACGCACCAAGAATGAGCTGCGCGGCGAGCAGCATCGCCTCGGTTTCCTTTAGGCGCACGAGCTCGTGGACGTGGGGGGCTGTGGCATCTGCGGCATGCGCGGCAAGCGCGCTAACCTTGCGCAAGGCCACCTCAAGTCGATCGCCTCGCTTGAGGATTCCGACGTCGTAGGCAAACATAATCTGCTGCAGTTCGCGTAAGATACGGTCGGAATCGGCTTGTGCGGCGGCATCGAGCGGCTCGAGCGTATCGTTATAGATCATCTGCACCGCTTTCGGATTGATGTTAGGAGTCGGCGCGCTGTCGAGATCCTCGACGGCGCTGCGGCCGGCGATCCAACCATTGCCGATGCCGAGGCCAATATGGAAGCCGGCGAAGTGGTTGGCGCAGCCGGCCTGCGCGAGGCCCGCCGCCAGCAGGCCCGGAATATCGGAGCGGCAATCCGGGCCCGTGCGAACACCCATCTTGGTCATCTGGTTTAGCGCATAATAGGGCGTCTTACCGAACATGTCGGTATGCGCCTCGGCACCGAGCTTGTGGAAGAAGTAGTCCATCCATTTGACCTTGCTCTGAATGAAATACTCGCGGTTCTCTTCGGGCACGCCCGACATATCGAGATAGAGTGGCGCATTGCCGGCTTTCTTCTCCAGCGCCATCGCACGGGCAATTCGCGGCACGTCAGCTTCATCGCCCCAAATCGGCTCATGGCGGGCCATGAAGGCTTCGCCCTTGTCGTTGACGAAGTGCGCGCCCTCCTGGATCGCGAAGGTAATGCCCTCGAAATAGAACTTCGGCGTGCCCGGCCGCACGTAGCTGAATTCCGCGTTGCGCAAGGTCGCGCCTGCGCGATAGGCGAGCAGCGTGCCGGTCCCGGTGATGTCGCGAACGAAGCCCGAACGGAAGGTAATGGCGTTGGTCGCAACGATCGTCGCCCTCGCGAGGATGACGTGGAAATCACCGGTGCGGCTATTGATGCCGGCAGCGCCGACGATGCGGCCATTATCGCCGCGCAATAATCCGGTGACGAATAGGCGATCGATCAACTGCACGCCTTCATGCTCGAGTGCGCGCCGTAGCCTCCAGCAGAATTCCAGTCCACCGCCGTCTGGGTGCATGACGCGCGCAAGATCGAGTCCACGCGTCGGCCGGCGCGAATAGCTGCCGTCGGGATCGCGCGCATACACCATCCCCATCGCCTCAAAATCGCGCAGGCGCTCATAAGAAGCGGCAAGCGACTCGCGCACCAGCACCTGGTCGGCAATGCCGTCATTGCCAGCGATGATCTCACGCAAAATCCCGTCGAGGTCGTCCTCGGGGAAGACCACGATCTTCCAGGCATTGGAAAAGGCGGTGTGGCCGGTGCGGCCGATCATCCAGGAGTCGACCAAGATGACGCGCGTGCCGCGCGCGCCGTTGCGCTTGGCGCTGAGCGCGGCCAGGAGTCCGCCGGCGCCAGCGCCTACGACCAATATGTCCGTTTCGGTGAGCAATCCGTCAAATTTCGTCATCGCTGGTCACCAGGGCCGCGGGCGGTTCTTCACCGATGGATGCACGTCAACAATATGCTCGGGGCAGAAAATCTCGCAGCTAAAGCAGGTGATGCAGTGCTCGCGGAATTTGATCACGGGTAGCAGGTTTGTCAGGCGCAGGCCCTCAACCGGGCTTGGATCGGCAATCGGTTCCATATGGATTACGTCTGCCGGACAGACGATGTCGCACACTCCGCAGCCCGTGCATTTCTCGATCTCAATGTGCTCGATCATCTTTCCTTCACTCGGCGCGAATCGTCAGTTGCTATCGCAAGATCGATCGGTTGGCTGGATAACTCCGGGAATAGTATCAAGGCCGAACATCAGGTCAAACGAACGGCCGATGGCTAGCTCCGTCGATGCATGCGTCGTTCCATCCATAGCAGCAGCGCATTGGCGACGGCGGCGAAGACGAACAACACAACCGCGATGGTGATCATCTCCTCCGTCTGCAACAGCGCCATGGCGTTGACGATCAGGAAACCGAGGCCATGCTGCGAGGCAAACATCTCCGACAAGAGCACCCCGAACAGCGTGACGGTAAAGCCGATGCGCAGGCCGGCAACGACTTCCGGCAGGGTGGCGGGCAGCAGCACCTTGACGATGGTCTGCCAGGGCGACAGGTGCAGCGTGCGCGCCGATTTCAGATACACCGGCGGAATGTTGCGGATCGCCGCCATGGTCAACAGCGCGACCGGCAGGATGCCGTGGATGGCACCGAAGGTCACTTTGCCGCCAACGGTCAGCCCGAAGATCAGGAGGATCACCGGGTAGAGCGTGATCTTCGGGATGGAATAAAGAGTCATCAAGATCGGCTCACCGACGGCGCCGGAAAGACGGTGGGCGCCCATCCAGATGCCGATGGCCAGGCCGACGGCATAGGCGATGACCAGCGCCCAGCCGAAGGTGATTGCGGTCGCCAGCGCATTGGTCGCAAACCGGTGCGACGGCACGAAATGCACGAAGTAGGTCAGCGTCGGACCAGGGCCGGCGAGGGCGGTCGTCCCCACCCAGGCTGCGAGACCCTGCCAGATAAGCAGCACTGCAGCCACGATGATCAGCGTATCGGTGACGCGACGCGTGGCTGCAGCCGCAGTCTGGGCGCGGGTTTCGTTCATGTCGACGCGATCCCGCGCCGCCTCGCCCAGCGGATATCCCAGGCGTGCAGCGCCGAATTGACTACCGTCGCGATCGCCAGCAGGAGCAGCATCAGGGCATACATGCGGCGATTGTTGAAATCGTTATAGGCGTCGGCGATCTCACGGCCGAGGCCGGCGGGCGACAGGATGAACTCCGCGGCGATCACCGAGACGAAAGCGTAGCTGACCGACAGCTTGATGCCGGTGAACAGATAGGGCGCGGCGGCTGGCAGCTTCAATTTCAGCGCGGTCGCCACTGTGCCCATGCGGTGCACGCGCGCAACCTTGGTCAGCACGTGCGGCACGCGATCGAGGCCGTTGAGTGTGGCGATGATCATGGCGACGATGCCGGTGGCGACGCCGATAAGGACGATGGGCCAAGGCGAAAGCCCGAAGACAGCGATCATCACCGGATAGAAGATGAACACAGGCACGGCATAATAGGTGGCGAAATAAGGGTCGAGCGCGTCGCGCACGCGGGGCAGCGCATGGATCAATAAGCCCAAGGCGAAGCCAAGCACGATCGACAGCACGGCCGCCAAAGTCACCGCGCCGAGCGTACGCGCGATGTCGTCGTTGATGGCACCGGATAGCAGCAGCGGCACCAGCGAGCTTGCCATCTCCGACGGCGGGATCACAACTTTCGGATTGATGAAACCGAGGCGGCAAGCCAGCTCCAGCGCTCCGATCGCCGCAATGACGACAGCGATTCTGATCCAGCCGACGCGCGTCATTGCTTTGCCATGGGTGATAGACCGAGCGACTTCAGCGATTCGCCGCGCAGATTTTCCCACAGCCGGCCGGTAATCTCGCCGAAAGCCGCTTCGCTGACGATGGTGCTGTCGCGCTCGCGCGGCCAGCCGGTTTCAATGATTTCCATGAAACGGCCGGGCCGCGCCGACATGGCACCGACGCGGTCCGACAGCATGGCCGCCTCGTCGAGCGCATGTGTGATCAGCAGCACGGTGGCGCCCGTACGTCGCCACAGCCGCAGCACTTCGTCGCCCATCAACAGGCGCGTCTGCGCATCGAGCGCACCAAACGGCTCGTCGAGCAGAATGAGATGCGGTTGCAGCACCAGGGTGCGGGCAATGCAGACGCGCTGACGCATGCCGCCGGAGAGCTGCGCCGGATAGGCACGGGAGAAATCCTTGAGCCCCATGAAGGCCAACGCATCGTCGACCCGGCGGCGGACCTCCCCGGCCGCAACTCCGTTTTGACGCAGGCCGAAGGCCGCGTTGTCATAAACTGTCAGCCAGGGAAAGCTCGCGTCCTCCTGGAACACAACGCCGATGCCATCGGGCACGCCGCCGGAAACCGGTCGGCCCTCAAAAGTGACTGTGCCCTCAGTCGGCGGCTGCAGTCCGGCGACGAGCTCGAGCAAGGTCGATTTGCCGCAGCCGGACGGGCCGATCACTGCAAAGAACTCGCCTCGCTTGAGGTCGAAGTCGATGGGTCCCAACGCATGCACTGGCCGGTGTCCCGCGGTCCCGGGAAAAACGCGCGTGACACCCGACAGACTGGCATGCACCGCGTCGGCCGCGGGCATCTTGTTCATATGCTCGATTACTTTGTTATCTTCTGCAGATCGTTCGGCAGGAACGAAGTATCGATCATCTTCTCCAGATCGAGCTTTTCCTTGATCATTCCGACGTCGACCATCGCGCGCTCGGAGAGGTTAAGCAGCGGCATTTCGATATTACCCTCGCTCCAGAACTTCGCCGCGACGAGCTCACGCACCATGTTGGCAACCTTCTCGGGCGGCAGCGGCGCATAGAATTTCTCGAGAATCTTGATGGCGTCGTCGGTATGTTCGTAGATGTATTTCACCCCTTCGCGGCGGCCAGCGAGCACAGCCTTGAGTTTGTCCGGGTGATTCTTGATCAGGTCCGTGGTCGCAACTTCGACGCCGGGCGGAAGGTGCGGCATGTCCTTGGGGGTGAGCAGGGTGCGATACTGTGCGGCACCGTCCTTGGCGAGGTACATCGGAATTGGGATCGAGGTCACATCCGCGGCGCCTTTTTCCACAGCGGTGAGTGCCCCGCCCAGACTGCCGACGGGGACGTGCTTCATCGCATCAGGCTTGAGCCCGGCCTTTTCCGCCACCAAAACCGCAGCCAGATCGGTCAACGATTTGGGATTGCTGATGCTGAAAGTCTTCCCGTCCAAATCCTTAAGTGTCTTGATGTTTGATGACGGCAAAACGATCAGGTAGTGGTCGAGCAGGCGCGAGCCAATGCCGACAATCTTGAGATCCTGCCCCTGGTTGATCGCCGCAATCGCACTTGCTGGCGCCACTTCGCCATAGCCGAGGTTGGTTGCCATCGCCGCACGCATTGACGCGCCGCCGCCGGTGCCGTTGATGACTGAAATGTCAATTCCGGCCTTCTTGAAAAACCCCTTCTCGATGGCGATCGCGAACGGGGCACCGGTCGGATCGTTCTTGTATTGTGTAACCAGGACCTCTTCCGCCTTAACGGCGGCTGTCGCAGAAAAACAGAGGCTTGCAACGAGAATGCTTACGGCAATTCTTGACATTGATCCTTCCTCCCATTTGTAATTTTGCGTTTGATCATCGTCTAAGCTGACGACTTGTCAACCGCACCGCGGTTGGTCCGCAAATCCGGCCGAGCCGTCGGTTTAAAGCTTATTGCTGGCGAGGAAGTCGCTGACCACGGCGGCCAGGCCGTCGGGATTGTCGCCGGCCAGATCGTGACAGCCGGCAAGCTCGACAGCGGCGAGCCGCGGGTTGAGCAATTTGGCCTTCGCGAGCGTAGCGGCCTCAAAAATGTCGGACCGGCTTGCGCGGATCAGCAGCGTCGGGATTGCCATCTCCGCCACCATCGGCCAGAGAAATTCCGGTACCGGTGCAGATTTGCCGCTCTCCAGGGCGCGCTTGAAGTTATCGCGGTAGTGCAGATCGCGTTTGAGCACATAACCGTTATCGGTCTTTTTCAGGAATACCTGCCAGCGGGCGTAGCGTGCCGCGTCATTGGCATTGTCGTGGTGATAGGCCATCGCCTCATCAACCGAGGCGAATACGTCTGGTTGTCGGCCGATGCGCTCGGCAACGCGCCGACGTCCGGCGGGCGCGAGGTCGGGAGCGAAATCGACGCAAATGAGGCCTGCGGCGCGCTGCGTCTTCCAGCCGGCGGTGGCCAGCGCAACGCGCCCGCCGAAGGAGTGACCCATCAGCACCGCCTTGCGCCAGCCGAGTGCGTCGAGCACGACGATCACATCGTTGCTCAGCGTCTCGAGCTTGTAGTCACGGGCCGCGCTCCAGTCCGAATCGCCGAAGCCGCGCATATCGATCGCCGCGACCTCGCGGTCGCGCGCAATCAGCGATGCCGGTTTAATCCAGTCGTAGGAGAAAAACGACAGGCCATGCACAATCAGCACCGGAGTGCGCCCGACCTTGCCGAACTTGCGATAGAAAATCGATACATCACCGGAGGAAATGCGTCCGGTAGTGTGATCGTCCGTCATGTTCGATCAGGCCTGTCCGACGACGATACCCATGCCGGTGATCCATTCCGGCACCAGGTGATAGTACTTCAGTTCGGCCTGCAGCTTGCCCATGGCCCCGGCCGCCGCCGCTGCGGCGACCCATGTGCGAACCTCGTGGGCGCCGAAGCCCGCCACCCGGTCGATCTCCGCGTCGCTCATCGAGTCGAAATCCTCGAGCTTTGTGTCGACGAAAGTCTTGAGGAACTTGTGGTCCCATTCCTCGTCGGGCGGCAGACACGGTCCCTTGCCTACGACGAGATCGCGCGCGGCGCGGATCACCCGGTTCTCGCGCGCGTCGTATTCTTCCTGGGTCGGGGTGGCACGCTGGATCAGCCGCTTCGCCACCTCCGGCGGGCTCATTTCGAGTCGCGGTGTTGGCGGATCGTGCGACAGGCCGCCCGAACCGACAAAGGTGATGCGCATCGCCTTGTCTTTGGCAGCAAAGAACTCGCCGACGGCGCTGCCAAAATTGCGCACGCGCTTGAACGAGGGCCGCGGATCGGCCGCGCAATTGATGAAGACCGGCAGCACCGGATAGCGATTGAGCGCGCCGGTCAGCTTGAGCAGCGGAATGGCGATACCGTGATCGACCTTCATCTCGTGCGAAAGCGCGACGTCGAATTCACGGCCGTGCAGATAGCGCACGCAATCGATGGCAGTCTGGCGCGGCACCTTTAAGGGTCCCGGCTCGAGATGCCAGTCCTTCGAACTTTGCGCCGCGCTCCCGATGCAGAACATCGGCATCAATTCATAGAAGAAGCCGTTAAAGTGGTCTGGTCCAAAGACGACAAGCAAGTCGGGGTTGAACCTGTGGAGGGCAACCGAGCACTCGTCGAGTTCGCGAAAGAACTGCGCGTGAATGCCTTGCTTCGATTCTTCGACGTTGGTCAACATCAATGGGCTGTGCGAGGCACAGATCAACTGCACAGTCATGGCCTACCCCCTCTCGCAGCGCTATACGCGGGTCTCGGTCAGGTTGCCTTCCGCGAACATTTCTTCGACGGCGACCTGCCGCACAGCGAGCCCTTGTTCGTAAGAATAGCGCGCCATTGTAGCGAGCGCCTTGTAATTTGCATCAACGCCGTAGGACCAGAAATCTGCGCCCATCAGTGCAACCGTAGCTTCGTATTCGGCCGTCACCCAGGGCAGGCTAATCTTGAGCGCCGTGGTTTCGGCAAACTCAGCATCCGCCAAACGCTTCGCCTTGAGAAAGGCTTTATAGAGGCTTGCCGCAAGCCACCGATTGCTTTCGTAGATGTCGCGGCGGATCCCGAGCGCGTGCATGATTGGAAAAATACCCGTTTTCTTGAAGTATTCGCGCTCGGCCGCGCGATAGTCGGAAAACAGACGCCCGACTTGCGGATGCCCATTCATGTAGCAGGACGGCGTGCGCGCTGAGATCACGCAGTCGACCTCGCCCTCGGCAAGCAGCTTGGACAGCGCGACATCGTTGCGCGAGTCGAGCGGAAAACCGTCGGGGAGGTTGAGCGGGAACTTGTCGCGTCGGCCGGGATTCTCCAGCCCCGCCTGGATCCATTTGATGTCCTTGGGCTCGATGCCGAACTCGTCCTTGAGATAGCCGCGAAACCACATGACCGCCGACATCTGATATTCCGGAACGCCAACGCGCTTACCGCGCAGATCGGCGGGGCCGCTAATGTCGCGGTCAGTGCGTATATAAACGGCCGAATGGCGAAACATGCGCGAGAGAAACACCGGCACCGCGACGTAGGGGGTGGGTCCGCGCGACAGCGCAATGAGAAACGGGCTGAACCCGATCTCCGCCACCTCGAACTCACCGTGGAAGAAGGCACGTTCGAAGCATTCCTCAACCGGCATCGTGATGTAATTGACGTCGCAGCCTTCGACCTTCACGCGGCCATCGGTGAGTGCGCGCACCCGATCGTAGTCCCAGGTCGCGATGGTGATCGGCAGGCGACTCATCGGGGCTCCCCAGCTTGTTACGGCTATCGTTTGCGCCTGAAAAAGTCCATTATTCGGGACGCGGCGCGATTTTCATACCGGCGAAATTCGCACGTCACCGTTTACTTCATAGTCGCCCCGTCACGGTACAGCTGGCAGCTATTGTCCCCAAACCTCTTCCGCCAACTCCACAATCATCTTCAGCTTCGCCCACTGCTCATCTTCAGCCAAAATATTGCCTTCCTCGGTTGAGGCGAAGCCACATTGCGGCGACAAACAAAGCTGATCGAGCGGAATAAATTTCGCGGCCTGCGCGATGCGGCGTTTGATGTCGTCCTTACTTTCCAGCCGCCCCGACTTCGACGTGACCAACCCAAGCACCACCATCTTGCCCTTCGGCACCAGTCGAAGCGGCTCGAAGCCGCCGGCGCGCTCTGTGTCGTATTCCATGAAGTAGCCATTGACGTTGATGTTGTTGAACAGGATCTCGGCCACCGGTTCGTAGCCGCCCGACGCCACGAAGGTTGACTGAAAATTGCCGCGGCAGAGATGCATGGTGATCGTCATGTCCGCCGGAATATCGGAAATAGCCGCATTGATCATGCCAGCATAGATTTTCGGCAGCTGTTCAGGATCGTCGCCGCGGTTGGCGACCTGCGCCCGCAGATTAGGATCGCAGAGATAAGTGAAATTGACCTCGTCGAGCTGCAGATAGCGGCAGCCGACATCGGCGAAGGCGCGCACCGCCTTTCGGTAAGTCTGGCCGAGATCGTGATAGAAGCCGTACATGTCGGGATAGATCGACTCGGGCACGGCCTCGCGACCGTAGCGGAAGTGCAGCGAGGACGGTGAGGGGATGGTCATCTTGGGCGTGGCGCGCGTGCGCGCTTTGACGAATTTAAAATGCTCAAGCATCGGATGCGTGGTGAATGTGCCGAGCTTGCCGATGACGCGCAGCATCATCGGCTTCGGGTTCTGGCCCTGAAACCTGATCTTGCGCTCGCCCAGATAGGTTTCGACACCGGGGAGCGCGCCGAGAAAGTCGTAGTTCCAGAAGGCGCGACGGAATTCGCCGTCGGTTACCGCCTGGAGGCCAACCTCTTCCTGCCGCCTGACGATCTTTTCGATCTCGCGGTCCTCGACCACTTTCAACGCGGCGCCGTCGATTTGGCCCTTTTCACGCTTCGCCCGCGCTTCCTTCAGCGCAGCGGTGCGCAGCAGTGACCCGACATGGTCGGCGCGGAAAGGGGGCATAATCCGGTGCATCATGAAATCGCGTCCCTATCATGGCTGCGTCGAGCCCGCTATCCCCCTCACCCGGTGATCTATTACGATGCGCGCTCGTGAGGAGCAGAACGTGCAATACATAAGACGTGAGAGGAGCGAATGAAACTTCAACTCAGCATCGGCATGTCGGTCAATCCACGCACCCGGCCAATATTCGACGGCACCGCGAGTGCCGATGCCATCGACCTGGTCCCCAGCGCCGTACATCCCTCCGAGCTGTTCTGGCGGCAGTTGCGTTTTGCCGATTTCGACGTTTCGGAAATGTCCTTGTCATCATTGATGATCGCGGTGTCCAAGGGCGACGACCGCTGGGTCGGCCTGCCGATCTTTACCACGCGCTACTTTTTCCATACCCGCATCCTCGTGCGCGCCGATGCCGGCATCGTCCAACCTACCGACCTCAAACGCAAACGCGTTGGTGTGCCTGAATATCAGCAGACCGCCGCTTTGTGGACGCGCGGTGTGCTCGAACATGAATTCGGAGTAAAGCCCTCCGACATGGAATTCTGGATGGAGCGTTCGCCGTCGCATAGCCACCGTGCGGCGGTCGGTTTTGAACCGCCGCCGGGAGTTATCATTCACCAGATTCCACCAGACAAGAACATCGGCACGATGATTACATCTGGAGAGCTCGATGCCGCGCTGTTTTATCTCAGCCATGACAATTTGGTCGACCGCAGCCGCATCGATCTATTTAACCATCCAGGGATCAGACTATTGTTTCCTGATCCCATTGCCGAAGGCACGCGGTTCTTCCGCAAGACTGGTCTTTACCCGATCAATCACGGCATGGTGATAAAGCGCCGAATTGCCGAAAAACATCCCTGGGCTGTCCTCAATATTTTCAAGGCCTTTCAAGCGGCCAATGAGATTGCCGATCGACAGAGGCGGGAGCACATCGAATACCATCTTGCCGCAGGATTGATTTCACCCGAAGCCGGTGTCGCCCTGACAAAGCCTGCACTGCAGCACGGAATCGCCGCCAACCGGGCGACGCTGGAAACCGCGTCGCGCTATTCGCAGGAGCAGGGCCTCACCCTTCGACGCATCGAGGTAGAGCAATTGTTCGCTGCCAACACGATTGAGCAATAGCAGCGCCATTCCGAAAGCGGAAAATCCGCCCTCTGCACTTCCAGGTTGGCGTGATTGCGCAGCCTTCATCAACAGTGAGGTCCGCTGTTGACCGGCTACAATATCGAATTGCAGCATGCGACCGACCTCATCTCTGAGATGAGGCGAGGACGAGATCAGGACGTAAGAATTGGGTTACATCAGCGAATATTTCATATGGAGCTTACGCGTTTTCGCAGCTTGGTTGCGGGGCCGGTGCCACGATATCGGTAATTAATTCCCGTCGACCATCCCTTAGCGAGAACTCGATCGGCACGTGAATTGTGATCGTAGTGGGTTGGCCGGCGTTCTGTCGCGCTTGCCTGTCTTGTCGCTTTTTTTGGTCCTGCTCGCTTGGCTCAGGGCTTGCGTTAACGGGGCTGCGCTTCGGTTAACAGCCGCACAAACCTCGAGTTGATGAACAGCTTTTCACGACCGATCGTGCGCTCTTCGAGGAGGCCGATTTCCACAAGCCTCTTTAGGTAAACGGACGCGGATTGCCGTTGCGCAATGCCTGCCTCGACAATATTGCTGATGCGGCAATAGGGTTGCGTGAATATCAGTTCCGTAAGTTCGCGAGAGTACATTTTTGGCGCCCGCTTGCGGATTGCCTCGGCAGTTTTGTCGAGGAGATCGCGAATTGCCGCGATCTTGGTCGTGGTCCAGCGTGCGGTTTCATGGACTGCCCGCAGCATGAACAGGATCCAACTCTCCCAAGCCTGATCGGTCGTGACCTTCAAGCGCAGACTGTAATAGTCGACCTTGTGGCGAATGATGTATCCGCTGAGATAGAGAATGGGAAGCTTCAGGAGTCCTTGCTCGACCAAGTACAGCAGGTTGAGCACGCGGCCAGTCCGGCCGTTGCCATCTGTGAACGGATGGATGGCTTCGAATTGATAGTGCGCCACTGTCATTCGGATGAGCGGATCGAGTTCTTTGTGCTCGTGTAGATAACGTTCCCAGTTGGCCAGGAGATCGCGCAACCGCGACTGCCCTTCGGGCGGCGTGTAAATCACCTCGCCAGTTTTGTCGTTCGCAAGTGCGGTGCCGGGCGTTGAGCGAACGTCCACCTCGATGCCACGGATCGTGCGGCAGATTTGGACGGTAGTCGCGGTCGTAATCGGCCGCTTGGCGAGCTGCTTGAATCCGTCGTAGAGGGCGGTGCGATAGCGCAAGGCCTCCTTTGTTGCCGGATCGGCCTGTGCCTCGGCGCCGCGATCGGCGAAACGGAACAGCCGATCCATCGTCGTCACGATGTTTTCGATTTCCGAGCTCGCCTGCGCTTCGAGAAGCGGGATCGTATTGATGAGCACGGCTTGATTGGGGATGAGGTCGCCTGCGATCTTGAGCTCTGCGAGCGCCGCACGGGCTTCAATACAAGCCTTGAGGACGGGCCGGCTTTCGACATCGGCGGCCGGCGGCAGGGGCGGCAAGCCATTGGCTTGGAGGGGTCGAATTTCATGTCGAAATTATCCTAAAATTTCGATGTGTCTTTTGGACCTGTCGATGGCGGCGACACGTTCCCCTCCCTAATCTGGAAAATTCACCGAATAATCGGCCGGTTTTTCCTGATGGTGCTTTGTGCCCCGGCAAGTGCCCTGGCACTGTTTTAAGTATGCGCCTCACTCTGTTTTTGGCGTGCCGCACCTAACTTGCGCTCCCCCGCGCCGTGTGTGTCCGCAACACAGCGACGAACCGGATCTAAGGCATTCCACCAACGGCCTGTGTGCTTTGCCGGCTAGAGTGTTGCGGCGTTCGGTTGAGACCACCACGCGAAGAGGACATCAGGGCGGCAAAGCGGTAGGCTGCATGTGGTCTTTACGGAGACGCATGCAGCAATCGCATTCGCGACAGCGGACTGGATACCAGAGCAACGAGAGATGCAAAGGAGGAAGTCATGGCTGAATCCGTCTACAAAGTTATTGAATTGGTCGGCACGAGTACCGAATCATGGGAGAAGGCCGCGAAAGCCGCCGTTGATAGGGCCGCCAAATCCTTGCGGGACCTTCGGGTCGCGGAGGTCGTCCAGCAAGACATGCAGCTCAACAATGGAAAAGTCGAAGCGTATCGCGCGAAGGTGAAAGTCTCGTTCAAGTTCGAGGGCAAGGCTTAACTTCTGCAAGCGTATCGCTTTTTTCCAAGCGGGCGTGACTCAGATATTCGTCGCGCGGCCGAGGTCAGAAGAATGCCTGAATCCCCGTCTGCGCGCGCCCCAGAATCAGCGCATGGATATCGTGCGTGCCCTCGTAGGTATTCACCGTCTCGAGGTTCGAAAGCACGCGCATCACGTGATACTCCTCCGAGATGCCATTGGCGCCGTGCATGTCACGCGCCATGCGCGCGATGTCGAGCGCCTTGCCGCAATTGTTGCGCTTCATCAACGAGATCGACGGCGGCGCGGCCTTGTTCTGTTCGAGCATGCGGCCGAGCCGCAGCACACCGGCAAGGCCGAGTGCGATCTCGGTCTGCATGTCGGCGAGCTTCTTCTGGATGAGCTGATTGGCGGCGAGCGGGCGGTTGAACTGCTTGCGGTCGAGCACGTATTGCCGCGCCGAGTGCCAGCAGAATTCAGCGGCGCCCATCGCGCCCCAGGCGATGCCGTAGCGCGCCATGTTGAGGCAGCCGAACGGGCCAGCGAGGCCCTGCACGTTCGGCAACAGATTGTCCTCCGGCACCACGACATCCTCGAGCACGATCTCGCCGGTGATCGAGGCGCGCAGGCTGAGCTTGCCTTCGATCTTGGGCGTCGAAAACCCTTTCGTGCCGCGCTCCACGACGAAGCCGCGGATCTTTCCGTCGAGCTTCGCCCAGACCACGGCGATGCCGGCGACCGGCGCGTTAGAGATCCATGACTTGACGCCGTTGAGCCTGTAGCCGTTCGCGACTCTTTCCGCGCGCGTTATCATCGAGCCGGGATCCGAGCCGTGGTCAGGCTCGGTGAGGCCGAAGCAGCCGACAAGCTCGCCGCTCGCGAGCTTCGGCAGATATTTGCGCCGCTGAGACTCTGAGCCGTAGGCGTAAATTGGGTGCATCACCAGCGAGGACTGGACCGACATCGTCGAACGGCAGCCTGAATCAACGCGCTCGAGTTCGCGTGCGATGAGGCCGTAGCTGACGTAACCCAGGCCGGCTCCGCCGTATTCCTCGGGGATGGTTGGCCCGAGCAGGCCGAGCCTGCCCATGGCCGGGATCAGCGCCGGATCGTATTTTTCCTCGCGCCAGGCTTCGATCACCGTCGGCATCAGCGTGTCCTGCGCGAAGCCGCGCGCGGAATCGCGCACCATGCGCTCGTCTTCGGAGAGTTCGCTCTCGAGATCGAGCGGATCCTCCCAGACGAAATTCGCGTCTTTCAGCGTCGCGGGCTTTGCGTCACGCTTCTCTGCTGCTTGCGACATGAAACCGTCTCCTTCTTGCTACCGGTCAATGTGGAACTTTACTTTCGGCCGGTGATTCCCGGCTCGGCCTCTCGCAGAGGTGTCGAGTTCGTTTCTGACGGCTCCGCAAGAATTGGCCATGGCGGCCGGCGCAAAGGGTGTGCCCTCGAGCCCGGCCAGATCGTCGGGCGTGTCTACGTCGAGGGCGATCCGTGCATTGAAGTGCAGGAGCGGCGTCAGCCCGCGCTCGGTGGCGGCGAGGCCGTGCCGACGGTAGCTATCGACGCCGAACTGGAAGCGGAATTGTGCGGGTTCGGCAAGGAAGATCGCGTTCGTCCCACTCAGATGCCGGTCGGGGCAGATTACAGCCGGTGAACGCTTCCCCAGTGTTGCGACCTCGCGCAGGTCGGCGGGCACAACCTGAGGCAGGTCGATGGGAAGAATGAGAATCGCCTGCGCGCCCCGCGCATAAAGCTCGGTGCAGCCTTGCGCAACCGCGGGGTTAAGGCCGGTGTCGTCCCGCTGGCGGATCGTGTCGAGGCCGAGGGATGCGGCAACGGCAAGCGTGTCCTCGGCCCCGCTGATCACCGTGGTCATGGTTCGCCCCGGGAAGCCGGCCGCGACTTCCGCCATGTGACGCAGAAAAAGTATGTTCAGCCGCCAGCGGGCGCCGTCGCCGATCGCGGTGGCAAGGCGGGTTTTGCCGGCTTTCAAAGACTTGACCGGCAGCAGCAACCGCGGCGTTGTCTCAGGCATCAGCAGGCTCTGCGAAATTGAGCGCAAAGTCGATTATCGCGCACGTCAGCCGGCCGGACGGTGTGCGACGATCAGAAGGATGATCGCGGCAACATTGTCGTCCGGTTTGACCAGCGGAAATCCGGTAAGCGCGATGAGACGCATAGAGTTCGGGTCGGCGGCAAGGGCTCGGTGCTGGCGCTTCCAAACTTTCATGAGGCACCTGAACCCGGCTCTGGAACGCCTGTAATACGGATGCCGGCACCCGGTACCTTGTACCGCATGTTGATGGCAATAAGTATCGAGGTAAGCGCTTCTGCCGCGGCCGAATTGCTGATCTGCCCGGCATGGATGCCGCGCAAGCCGATATCGGCGGCAAGTTGCACAACGGTTTCGCGGGCGGAGGGATCGTCGCCGCAGATCAGCACGTCACATTCAATCGCGTGATCGAGGTTCTTCAGGTGATGTGCCGACACGTTCTGGAAGGCGGATACGACCCGCACTTTTTCGCCGAGCATCTTCTGAATCGCCGCCACCGCTGAGCCGTCCCCCTGGAGCTGCACGCGCGCGACCTTGGGCGGCACCAGTGGTGCGGTCGCGTCCACCAGGATTTTGCCTTCAAGTTGTGCGCTCACGTCTTCGACGGTCGAACGCTGCGCAGAAAAAGGGACGGTCAACACCACCACGTCGGCGGCCGCCGCTGCATCCTTGTTGGGGGCACCGCGCACCGAAGCGCCCGGCAGGGCGGCTTTCATCTCTGCGGCGGACGCAGCCGCCTTGGCGGCGTCACGCGAGCCGAGAATGACCCGATGGCCGGCCTTGGCCCATCGCAGTGCGAGCCCGCCACCCTCCTGTCCGGTGCCGCCGAGAACGGCGATGGTTTGTGGATTCTGCATGGTCCGCTCCTACTGCAAGATGTTGACTGGGGCGCCGGCAAGCCTGGCACGACGCTGTGCCGGCTGCTGCACCACCGGCGCCAGCGGCGAACAGGCGTAAGATACGCACTGCCGTGCTGCCGGCGCGGGCCTATAAAGCGTGGTGCGCTGGACGGGCTTGCGGCCGAGCGAGGCGATCAGCGCGTCCATCATCTGCGGCGGGAATTCCTCGCCGTGATCGGCGCCGGCCGCGCGCGAGATGCTCTCGTTCATCAGCGTGCCGCCGAGATCGTTGGCGCCGGCTTCCAGACAGGCCTTGGCGCCGTCGGCGCCCATCTTCACCCACGAGACCTGGATATTGGTTATGAGCGGATGCAAGGCGAGGCGCGACACCGCATGCATCAGCAGCGCCTCACGCCAGGTGGGGCCCCGCCGCGCGCGGCCCTTGAAGTAGATCGGCGCCTCCATGTGCACGAAGGGAAGAGGCACAAGTTCGGTGAAGCCGCCGGTGCGCTCCTGCAGGCGGCGGAGGGCGAGCAAATGGCGCGCCCAGTGCGTCGAATTGTCGACATGGCCGAACATGATGGTTGCGGTGGTTGGCAGGCCTATGCGATGCGCGCGCTCAATGACGTCGAGCCATTCCTGCGTGCTCAGCTTGTCGGGGCAGATCACCGCGCGCACCTCATCGTCGAGTATTTCCGCCGCCGTGCCGGGCAGGGATCCCAGGCCGGAGTCGCGCAGCCGGCCGAGAAATTCGCTGATGCCGATGCCGAGTGTGCTCGCGCCCTGCCGCACCTCAAGCGGCGAAAATGCATGCACGTGCATCGCCGGCACGGCCGTTTTCACCGCGTCAAGAATGGCGAGATAGGAGGCACCGGTGTAATCGGGGTGAATGCCCCCCTGCATGCACACTTCGGTTGCCCCGCGCGCCCATGCTTCGCGCACGCGCCGTGCGATCTCGTCGGCATCGAGGTCATAGGCGGGGCCGCGCAGATGCGCCGCGCTCTTGCCCTTGGAGAATGCGCAGAAGGCGCAGCGGTACGAGCAGACATTGGTGTAGTTGATGTTGCGGTTGACCACGTAGCCGACGCGCTCGCCGCTGACGCTCGCTCGCAATTCGTCGGCGGCGCTGCACACGTCAGCGAAGTCGGCATCGCGCGCCGCGAAGAGCTGGATGATGTCTGCCTCGGAGAGCGCGTTGCCGCGGGCCGCGCGACCGAGGATTGGATCGAGCGAACGGGCCCGCGCGACCGCGGGCGAGCGCAGCGGCGCAGGGCTCGAGCCGCCGGCGCCGGAGGCCCAGCTCGATTCACGCGCGAAATTTTCGCTGTCGCTTGCGCGAAGCACGGCGGTGCGCAGCGCCGGATCGATCCACCGCTCCGCTGCGCGGGCATAGGCCGGGTAGAGCGGAAGGCGTCGGACCAAAGTGTAGCCGTTCTGCCGCATGCGGTCGGCCAGCTCCTCGATGTGCGGCCAGGGAGCTTCGGGATTGACGAAATCCGCAGTCACCGGAGAGATGCCGCCCCAGTCGTTGATGCCGGCAGCGAGCGCATCTGTGATCAGGCCGGGTGCGAGATTGGGCGGCACCTGGATGCTCATCGCGGGACCGAAAACAAGCCGCGCAACGGCGAGCGTCCACAAGAGCTCGTCGTCGGAGGCATCCGGGCTGTTGGCCATGCGCGTTCCGGGCTTCGCACGGAATGGCTGGATGATGATCTCCTGGATGTGGCCGTGCGCCTCATGCAGTTCGCGCAACGCGAGCAGGCTTTCGACGCGCTCGCGCCGCGTCTCGCCAATGCCGATAAGCAATCCGCTGGTGAAGGGAATCCCGAGTTCGCCGGCGCTGCGGATGCTGGCAAGGCGCACCGCCGGTGTCTTGTCGGGCGAACCGAAATGTGCGCCGCCGCGCCGGCACAGCCGCTCGGATGCGGATTCCAGCATCAGTCCCATCGATGCGGACACTGGGCGTAGCATTTCGAGATCGACGGCGGTCATCACGCCGGGATTGAGATGCGGCAGCAGCCCGGTTTCCTTCAACACCATTGCGGCTGCGTCGCGCAGATAGCCGAGTGTGGTTTCGTGACCGAGGGCGGCGAGGGCGGTGCGCGCCTGCGCGTAGCGCAGTTCAGGCTTGTCGCCGAGCGTAAATAATGCCTCCGTGCAGCCGGCTGCTTCGCCGCGCTTCGCCACAGCGAGCACCTCCTCGGGCGTCATGTAGATGCGCTCGTCTTTGCGGGGCGGCCGGGCAAAGGTGCAGTAGTGGCAACTGTCTCGGCACAGGTGCGTCAGCGGAATGAACACCTTGCGCGAATAGGTAATGTACTTGCCAAAATTCCGGTCGCGCAGGCGGGCCGCGGCCGCCATCAGGGCGCGCGTGTCGGTCTCGATCGCGAGTTCGAGGGCCTCCGGCGCGGAAAGTAACTTTTGATTTGTTATGAATGTCATGACCGCGCGTCCTCGCTATTTCCCTGGCGGTTCGGTTCGAATTGGATTCGGCCGGTGGTCGGCAATCGGCGCAGGCTTCGGATCGCCGCCCCCAGATGGCCAGATACCACAGGCGCGCGAGGCGACAAACATATATAGTGCATGTATGATTTTCCCAGCGTCACTGATAGGGACCCGATTTCAGAATGCTTGACCGCGCCGGTCTCCGGCAAGACGCTATTCTGTAACCATAGCGAGACCAATATGGATCGAACGAAGCAGACAGAGATGGCGAACTCGTTTCTTGCACGACACCGTGCTCCGCCCGTTCTCTTGCTTCCGAATGTGTGGGACGCGTTGAGCGCGCGGCTCTTCGTTGCGGCGGGGTTCAATGCCCTGGCGACGACCAGCGGTGGCGTCGCTTGGGCGCTTGGTTACCCCGACGGCGAAGCAGCTCCGTGGAAAGAAGTGGTCGCTGCGACCGCGCGGATCGTGCGCTCGGCCGGAGTTCCGGTGACTGCGGATATCGAGGCGGGATACGGTACAACTCCGGCCGAGGTCGGTGCCCATGTCGCCGAGATCATTCAGGTCGGCGTGGTCGGGATCAACCTGGAGGATGGCCTTCACGGCCCGATTCGTAGCATCGAGGATGCGACCGCGCGGCTGCGCGCCGCTCGCGACGCAGCGGCTAAAGAAGGCGTCCCAATCGTTCTGAATGCCCGCTGCGATATTTTCCATCTCCAGACGGGTGAGGAACACACGCGCTTCGCTGCCGCGGTCGAGCGCTGCAAGGCCTATCTCGCCGCCGGTGCGGACTGCGTCTATCCGTTCGGCTTGCGCGACCCTGCGACCATTGCGGCGTTCGTGAAATCGGTCGGCGCACCGGTGAACATTACCGGTCGGCCAGGCATGCCCGACGCGGCAGCATTCGAGCGCATGGGCGTCGCACGAATTACAATCGCTTCGGCACCCGCTCTGGTGGCGATATCCGCAATCCGGGAACTCGCAGCGGACTTGCGCGCCAATGGTGGTTTCGAGAAGTTGGGCGCGACCCTGCGCCATCCCGATGTACAAAAGCTCTTTGTCACGAAAGGATGATCATGATGCAAGCACGACTGGACGCGCGCAAGGCTGCGCCGGAAGCGATGCAGGCTATGTCCAATCTCCACGCCTACGTCAGTCGATGCGGGCTCGATCACAAGCTCCTTGAGCTCGTAAAGCTCCGCGCGTCACAGATCAACGGTTGCGCCTGGTGCATCGACATGCACACGAAGGAGCTGCGCGCTGACGACGAAAGCGAGCAGCGACTCTATCTCCTCAGCGCCTGGCGCGAATGTCCCTTCTACAGCGAGCGGGAGCGTGCCGCGCTCGCCTGGACGGAAGCTCTTACACTGGTCGCCGAAAGTAATGTCCCGGACGACGTTTTCGCAACCGCACGAGCGCACTTCAATGAGGAAGAGTTAGTGAAGCTCACCTTGGCGATCGTTGCGATCAACGGCGCCAACCGCATCAATGTCGCCTTCCGAACGGTCCCAGGCAGTTACCGGCCGGCCGTCCGCAAAGCCGCGGAGTGACTGAATCTCGGGACTACCTAACGTTGTACGTTTGCCACAGAATATGCATTGGTGTTTGAGGGAGCGACGATGGCAATCCATTTCAATCAGAGCACGATCGCACCGATTGTCACGGCTGGTGGCATTGCGCGCCAGCCGTTACTCAACAAGCGGCGTATACCGGACATTCTGTTTGAGCTCGACCGGCTGACAATTTTGCCGGGCGGGAAAAAGACGCTGACAATTGCGCCTTCCGAACTCGCCTGGTTTCAGATGCTCGACGGCACTGCGACAATGCAAACGGCGGACCATGAATTACCAATGACGGCCAACCACATCGGCTTGCTGCCTCCCTGCTTCGAAGGAACGCTCTCGAGCGATGCTGGCACAACCCTGCTGCTCGCCTTGGTGCCCGATGTGCAGAAACTTGATCCCGACATCGGTAGCAATCCTCCGATTTTTCGCGTCCTGGACTGGCAAGACGAACCTCTCCTGCAATCCGAACACGATGCCCGAAAACGCATCTATCTGGTGACCCCGAAGATGTTTGGCACCCGGGCCATGCGGGGCGAGATGATCATCTATCCACCGGGCACCGAATGCCCGGTGCATCACCACCAAGGAGGTGCCCATTTCATGTTTTTCCTCGCCGGGCAGGGCACCTGTTACGCGGGTATCGACCAGATCATGGCGGTGCGTCCCGGCGACCTGGTCTATTATCACGACCTTGAGCCGCACTGGGTCAAGGGCGGTACCAATGGCGACTTGATCTTCTCGGAGTTCTTTGTGCCGAGCGCGGTTGCAACGGTGTGGGCGGACCCTTCGAAGATTTGTACCTGGATACCGACGGGACTGAACCGCCGCGGAGGCAGGCCGCCCCGAATCATCGAGAAACACGCCCACAGCCATCTCGCCGACGTCTGAGGAAGAAAGCGTATAAATATCCGGGCGTTTTCACGGAGCGGAAAGTTGTAGTTTTGCCCGAATGGCTAGCGAACACGAGCCGGTGCACCGCATTTCCGCTTCCGGCTGAACTGCAAATTTGAATTAGAATTTAGTGGGCCAGGAAGTCGCTCTTAAAGCAGCGGGCTCTAGGTTTTTGCATGAGCTCGCATCTTCGTAGTGCCTCTGGCATTCAGTGCGCCCGTTGTGGCAAACCTCTCGTCATCCCCGAACGGTCGGAATACATTGACGAGTATCGTGCCAAGCATCATTGGCAATGCGAGTCCTGCAATTATTCCTTCGAAGCAATAATCGTCTCACGAACTTCAAAGGCGGGAGATTGCTCCGGAAACAATGTTCGGTGACATCGAACGTTTTTATGTTAGCATGCATCTGCTGCTGGAGTCGTGGGGCGCTGATCGAAGGGACCCGCAGTGCGCCCTGCAGAGGCTGTTCCTGTCAGGTGTAGATCACATGAGATGGTGTTGTCTTTTTCTTGTTCTGGCCGGGTTTGTGTTTGCGAAACCCGGCTTTGCGGCTGAGCCGGAGAAAAATGCGCAAATTGATGCCCTTTCGTCGTTTCAGCTCGGCGATTACAGTTTGAAGTTTGAAGGTGAGAGTCCACGAAAGTCCAACGGTCTTGACAATCCGCCTGGACTTAGAAGTTACGAAAAAGATCATTTCAATCCGTTTTTTGGCTTTAGACTCTCAACTCCGCTAAAGAACGACCTCTCGGGCGTTGAGCGTTGAAAATATGCGCCCTTGCGCTGCACGCCTCTGCTTTTGAGAGCAAA
>DATEKG010000028.1:0-21687 GCA_035277565.1 Pseudolabrys sp. | reverse complement strand
TGGCTCGCGGAAGTTGACGGCGACTTCGCGTGGAAAAGCTTCGACGAAAACACTGCAGCCGGCATGTGCTACACCTCCGGCACCACGGGCCATCCCAAAGGCGTGCTTTATTCGCACCGTTCGAATGTGCTGCATGCCTTCATGGCGTCGATGCCGGATTGCAAGGGACTTTCGTCACGCGATGTCGTATTGCCGGTCGTTCCTCTCTTCCACGCGAACGGCTGGTCGCTGGCGTTCTCGACACCCATGGTCGGTGCCACATTGGTGATGCCGGGGTCCAGGCTCGACGGCGCATCGATCTACGAACTCCTCAACACCTACAAGGTGACATTCACCGCCGCGGTTCCGACCGTGTGGCTCATGCTGCTGCATGACCTTGAAAAGACCGGCGGCAAGCTGCCGCATCTCAAGCGCGTCGTGATCGGGGGCTCGGCCTGTCCGCGCGCCATGACCAAGACTTTCCAGGACGTTTACGGCGTCGAGGTCATCCACGCGTGGGGCATGACAGAGATGAGTCCGCTCGGCTCTCTCTGCACAATGAAACCGGAATATGCGGCACTGAGCGGCGACGCCAGACTCGATATCGAAATGAAGCAGGGCCACCCGCCGTTCGGCGTCGACATGAAGATCAGCGACGACAATGGCCGGGACCTGCCATGGGACGGCAAAACCTTCGGCCGGTTGAAGGTGCGCGGGCCGGCCGTCGCGAAAAGTTATTACAAGGTCGACCGCGACCCGGTGTTCGAAGACGACGGCTGGTTCGATACCGGCGACGTCGCAACGATGGACCAATACGGCTATATGCAGGTCACCGATCGTGCGAAGGACGTGATCAAATCCGGGGGCGAGTGGATTTCCTCGATTGACCTGGAAAACCTGGCAGTTGGGCATCCGAAGGTTGCAGAAGCCGCCGTGATCGGCGTGTCTCATCCGAAATGGGGGGAGCGGCCCCTGCTCGTGATTGTCCCGAAGAAGGGCGAAAGCCTCGCCAAGGACGACATGCTGGGTTTCATGCAAGGAAAAATAGCAAAGTGGTGGATGCCCGATGATGTCGTCTTCGTCGACGAGATTCCACATACAGCCACCGGCAAGATCCAGAAGCTGACGCTGCGCCAGCGCTTCAAGGACTACGTGCTGCCGACGGCTCAGGCAGCGGAGTGAACAGCACAGCCTTGAGTGGAACCGTCGTCCCGAGTGCGCGTTTGCCCTTGTCCGCGGCGGGTGGCAACCGACGTAACGGGGACTCGACGGACGCAGTCAATTTTTTTGCCGGTTTCTGGCTGCGGCACCAACGCATCGGCATGCGTAACGTCTAACCCGTTCCCGGCCGCGGGCGCCCAGGCGGTTTCGCCTCGCGCGAATCCGCAACCAAAGAGCTGGTCGAAAGCAGGCCCCCGCGTCGATCCAGGCCGCGGATTTTAACATTGGCCAGAATTCAACCGCGCCGCGCGCCGTCGGCGCGCGCGGACGCTGTCACCTGGTCGAGACTTCCAGCGTTAATAGGAAGTTTTTTATTTCAATTTGAAGTAATGTCCCTGCAATCCCTTAATGGCGCATTGCGTAGGGTCGGCCAATCGGCGGAGCAGATTTTTGCTCAACGCCGCCGCAGACCTGGAACGCAATGGTACAGATTGTCATCCTCGACGATCGAGAGACAAATCGAAAGATTTTCTCCAAGCTCGCCGCGTCAATCGAATCTGACGTGACCGTGCACAGCTTCGGCAATCCGGCCGAACTGCTTGGCTGGCTTGAGAAAAACACGCCGCACCTGATCGTAACCGATTTCAAAATGCCGGCGATGGACGGCGCTGAATTCATTTCGCGGCTGCGCAAGCTTCCGAACTGCGGCGAGATCCCGGTGATCGTCATCACCGTCTACGAGGAGCGCGAATTTCGTCTCCGCGCGCTCGAAGCCGGTGCGACCGACTTCCTTAACAGCCCGGTCGATCACCAGGAGTTCATCACGCGTGCGCGCAATCTCCTCAAGTTGCGCAAGCAGCAACTTCAACTCGAAGCACGTGCCGACAATCTTGCGCAGGAGCTCAAGGACTCGGAACGCTCGCGCGAGGAAGCGTTGCGCGATTCGAGCGAACGGCTCGCTCAGGTCATTGATACGGTTCCGGCAATGATCAGCGCTACCGACTGCAACGGGCATGTCCTGTTCATCAATGCCTATCTTGCCACCCTCGCCGGCATCGGCCCGAATGCAGCAATCGGGGCTGACATGCGGCCGGTGTTCGGGGAAGACCACGCGGCACGGAGCAAGACGCTTGATCGCAAAGTGATCAGTACGCAGGCGACCCTGCCCAGCTTCGAAGAGGAAATCATCGACTTCAGCGGCGCGAAACGCGTGTTCCTGACGACGAAAACGCCGTTGCGCGATCGCTCCAATGCCGTCGTCGGCGTGCTCACTTCCTCGCTCGACATCACGGACCGCAAGCGCGCGGAAAACCACCTTTTCTACATGGCGCACCACGACGTCCTGACAAATCTCGCCAACCGTGCACTGCTCTCCGATCGATTGCGCCGGGAGATCGCGCGAACACGGCGCGGCGACAGCCCGTTCGCATTGCACCTAATCGATCTGGACGGGTTCAAGGACATCAATGACGGCCTTGGTCATCAGGTCGGCGACCAATTCCTTGTGGAAGTCGGCAACCGCCTGCGCGCGGTTGTGCGTGATACCGATACCGTCGCACGCCTCGGCGGTGATGAATTTGCCGTACTGCAGACACGCGTGAGCCGCAATGAAGATGCGGTCGATATGGCCAATCGCATCCTCGAAGCGATCAACACGCCTTGGTCGCACGCCGGTGAGCAGGTCACATTGAGCGCGAGTATCGGCATCACCGTTCATCCGACCGACGGTACCGACGTGCAGGAATTGTTGCGCAACAGCGACCTTGCGATGTACCGGGCGAAGCACGATGGCGGCAAAGTCTTCCGCTTCTATGCCTCCGACATGGACCGCCGCGTGCGCGCGAGCCTGATCCTCGATTCCGATCTCCGCAGCGCGATAGACAAGGGACAGTTCGTCCTGCATTACCAGCCGCAGATCGCACTCCGGACCGGGCGGGTGACGGGCGCCGAAGCGCTCCTGCGCTGGCAACGGCCCGGACACGGGCTCATCGGACCCAGCGAGTTCCTGGCGAGGGCCGAGGAGAACGGCCTGATCGTGCCGATCAACGAATGGGCTCTGCGCGAGGCCTGTCGCCAGGCCAAATCGTGGCAGGAGCGCGGACATCCGCCCACGCGGGTCGGCGTCAACCTTTCTTCGATCCAGTTCTTCAAGCAGAACGTCCCGCTCATGGTCGCAAAGGTCCTCGCGGAAACCGGACTCGATCCGTGGCTGCTCGACCTCGAGCTGACCGAAAGCATCGTCATGCACAACACCGAGGCAGTGTCGAAAGATCTGCAGCAGTTGCGCGAGCTCGGCGTTGGAATATCCATCGATGACTTCGGCACGCGTTATTCGACACTCGCCTACGTGAAACATTTCCCGGCCGACCGCCTGAAGATCGACCAGTGTTTCGTGCGCGACGTCGCAACCAATCCCAGCGACGCGGCGATCGTGCGCGCCATTGTCAGCCTCGGTCACAGTCTTGACCTCGAAATTGTCGCGGAAGGCGTCGAGACGCTGCAGCAGACAACACTGCTGCGCGCCGAAGGCTGCGATGAGGTGCAGGGCTTCTATTTCGGCGGTCCGATGGCCGACGAGGACCTGATGGCATTTGTCAGGGAAAACCGCGCGCACGCGCGCATTGCGTGAGAATCGAGATGGACGCGGGTCTTTCTCGTAAATCAGTTGCAGCATGGTCGGCGAGGCAGCGCCTCCGCCACGCTTTCGCCTGGGTTGCGAGCCGGCTGCACAATCGGCCTGACTCCGAGCACGAAATGACGGTCAACCGCCTGGCATTGAGCGGCGTGGCCTTCGCCTATCTCATCATCGCTTCGCTGTTCGGACGTGTCGACGCCGAACAGATGCTGCGCGAACAAAGCCCGGTTTTTGCAGGCTACGAAATTGTCGCCATCATCCTGTTTTGTCATCTTCTCTGCCGGCCAGGAGCCTCGGCGGGACGACGGCTTGTCGGAATGGTGTTCGACCTTGGCATCTTCTCGTACGGCATGCATGTCGGCGGCGAGACCTTTGCCCTGCTCTACCCGATCTATCTCTGGGTGATTTTCGGTAATGGATTTCGTTTCGGCGTGCCGTATTTGTTCGCGGCCGCGGCAACCAGCGTCATCACCTTCGGGATTGTCATCGCAACGACGCCCTTCTGGCAGTCGCACCTCGGTCTCGCAGCAGGCCTTTCAGCCGGGCTCATTCTGCTCCCGCTCTATGTGTCGACGCTGATCCGCAAATTGTCCGAGGCCAAACACGAAGCGGAAGAAGCCAACCGCGCCAAGAGCGCGTTCCTGGCCAGCATCAGCCACGAATTCCGTACGCCGCTCAATGCCATTATCGGGCTCAGCGACCTCATGGGGAAAACCCGGCTTGATTCCGAGCAGGAGGAAATGTCCGAGACAATCGGCAAATCCGGCCGTCAGCTTCTGGCCCTGATCAACTCCATCCTCGATTTTTCACGCGCCGAGGCCGGACGGATTTCGATCAGAGCCACGGATTTCGACCTCGTCGGCATGCTTGGAGAGATCCGCAGCATGCTGGCACTGGAGGCGCAGCGAAAAGGCGTGCAACTCGCCATCCATTGCACTGCTCATACCCCACAGCTGCTGGTCGGTGACAAGCATCATCTCGAGGAGGTGCTTACCAATCTCGTGGGTAACGCCGTGAAGTTCACGGAACAGGGCCATGTCGTCATCGCTGTCGATGCAGTCGCACGCAAAGCGGATAGCGTGCGGCTGCGGTTTGAAGTCACCGACACGGGAATCGGCATCAGTGCCGAGGCCCAAACGCGAATCTTCGAACGGTTTACGCAAGCCGACGAAACAATCATCGATCGCTTCGGCGGCACGGGGCTTGGCCTTGCCATCGCAAAACAGCTGGTCGAACTGCAAGGCGGCGCCATTGGAGTTGAAAGTGCGCCCGGCAAGGGCAGCACATTCTGGTTCGAGATTGGGTTCAAGATGCAAGCGCAGGACCTGCCGCAAGTTTTCACTGCGCCGACTCCCGTGGTCGCGGTCGGGATCGATGAGGCGACGCGTGCACTTGTCAGTTCGTGCGTACCGATTGCCAAAACGGTTTCCAATCTCGACGAAGCGGCCCTGGCGATGGCGTCCCTGCGGGCCGACGGTGTTCGCCGTCCGATTGCAATGGTACACCGCAGTGCGGCCGATGCCGCAGACGATCAGTCATTCCGCCGTCTCGCCAGCGACAATATGGGTTGCGCCGCGGCGCTTATCCTCGTTTCCGACAGCCTCCAGGAGGGCTTGCCGGACGGCACCCTGCGTGGCCGGTTTGTAACGATTTTGCGCAAGCCGCTTGATATTCAGCAACTGACAGCCGCGCTGCGAATCGCGCGCGGCAATACCACCGCGGAGCGTACCGAAGACAAGCGCACAGATGCCATCGTTCCATCCGGCCAGCCGCTTTCGATCCTGGTCGCAGAGGACAAGCGCACCAACCAGATCGTGATTTCCAAGATCCTCGACCGCGCCGGCCACCGGGTCACAATCGTGGACAATGGCGAGGCTGCTCTCGACATTCTCGAGATGCAGGAATTTGATCTCGTCCTCATGGATGTCAACATGCCGGTCATGAATGGCATCGAGGCAACCAAGCTTTACCGCTTTGCCTCACTCGACCGGCCGCGCGTGCCGATCATCGCACTCACCGCGGACGCCACCGAGGAGGTGGCGCGACGCTGCGAGGAGGCGGGCATGGACGCCTGCATCACCAAGCCGATCGAACCGAACCGGCTGCTCGAGATTATCGACGCGCTTGTCCGCGGGAGCGGCAAGCCGCCGGCGGCTGCCGAAGCAACCGCCGACGTGGCGAGCCACCCCACCGGCAAGCCGCGCCTGCGTGCGGCGACCGTGCCGCCGGTGGACGTCCTCACGCTCGATGCGCTTGAAGAACTTGGCGGCAAGGATTTCGTTGACGAACTTGCGGCGCAATTCATCGCCGACGCGGCTGATACGCTCAACAGTCTTGCCGAGGCCGCCGCGTCAGGCGACCTGAAGGCCTTCCGCGAGCAATTGCATGCGCTGCGCAGCGCGGCCGCAAATGTGGGCGCCAGGGGCATCTATGAAATGTGCCTGGGCTGGCGTCACATTGCGCCCGACGATTTCGCCGTGCGCGGGGAAATGCACCTGCAGAGGCTGCATGAAGAGTTCCAGCGAGTCCGCGCCGCCCTGCGTACGAGAATCGCCCGCCGCAACACCGCAGCCTGATCCAATCAGGCGGTCATGCGATGGACGCGCCGCAGCTGCGCGGCCGCCAGGCGTTCCATATTGCGCAGGTCGGTTTCCTGCAGCCGCATCGCGTGTTCGGCCCAGATATCGGTAACGTCGCGCAATTCGGCCAGCGAAAGAGGATTGACCCGCAGGCCCACGTCACGGATGCGCTGATGCACCGTATGATGGCGCCGGTTCTGCGCGATATAATCGCGAACGGCGTCCTCTCCGCGTCCATCTTCAGCGAGGATGTCGATCAACCCCAATTCATAGAGGTCTGACGCGCTGAAGACACGTCCGCTTAAAATCATTTTATGGGCCCGCGTCATGTCGAGTTTCCGCGAGAGGAAGCTGAACGCTCCCATGCCCGGAAACAGATTGAACAGGATTTCCGGGAGACCGAACTTGGCGCGCCTCTCGGCGACGAGCACGTTAAAGGATAGCGCGCCTTCGAATCCGCCGCCCAGCGCATCACCCTGCACAAGCGAAATTGTGGTCATCGGAAGGTGGAAGCCCACCGTCATGTGATAGGCGACGTCGACGCAGTCATGCGCATAGTTGCGCAAAGCATCAACATCGCCGGCACGGATGCTTCTGATGAAAAAGTTCAGGTCGCCGCCCAGATTGTAGATGCTCGGGATACGCGAACCGCCCACAAAATATTTCACTGGGGCCGATTCACCCGGCCGTAAATTTCCTGCTATCCGCTGCAGCATCCGGCGCATCGAAATGAGTTCGTGCAACAGCGTCGGGGTGAAGCTCGGTGGTCCCTCCGGCCGCATGTGGCACCAGATCGCTTCATCCTCGACCGAGACGTCGAGTTCGCGAAATCCGGCGTTGGCGATCGCGGATATCAAGCGGGATCGGTCACCCCGGCCCTGGTCGCCCGAGGGCGCAATGGCGGGGTTTGACCAGAGCTCCAGCTGCACCGGAACTTTGACCTCGGGGGCCTGTGCCAGACGGCCCAGAGGCGCGACGTTGAGTCTGGTAACGGCCGAACGCAAACTATTCCCCCGCATTCATTCCGGAATCTGCCTGATAAGACAGTACCTTCGCCCCTGTATATCCCTGACATTAATCAATAATTAACCCTCCAGATATGCGTAGTTTGCAGAATGGTTAATCCTGTCAGTCACCGGCGTCACAAAAATCCCGGTCGGACAGCACAAACAGCATCTCGTGACGCGATCTATGTGCCCACCAATGCCGTCTGCGGCGAAATTGCGCAGTTGAGGCCGGCATTGTCGCAATGAGTGTTGACGTTGCCTGAGGTTGCAGCACCGATTATCCCTGCGGGTTCATGACCGGCCTCGACGCAGGCGGGATCGCAACGAGCGGCGGCGTGCGATTCCTCGGGCAGCGCCGATCCTATTGGCGCCTGCTCATTCGCGGGGCTGTGTTGCTGGCGTGCACGCTCGGCATCTACCGTTTCTGGCTCGCGACCGACGTGCGTCGTTTTCTCTGGGCCAACACCGAGGTCGCCGGCGAGGCACTGGAATACTCCGGAACGGCGATTGAGCTGTTGGTGGGATTTCTGATTGCTATTGCGATCCTCATCCCGGTCTATACGGCAATCTTCGTGGCCGCGCTCGACCTCGGCACGATCGGCAAATTGTCGGGGCTTGCCGGTTTTTCCGGCATTGCCGTTCTCGGCCAATACGCCCTCTATCGCGCGAGACGCTACCGCCTGACGCGAACGGTCTATCGCGGCTTGCGATTTCACCTGGAAGGTTCGGCATGGGTCTTTGCGTTTCGGGCAGTGGCGTGGTGGATCCTCACGCTCCTTTCGCTTGGCCTTGCATATCCGTTCCAGCTGGCAAGTCTCGAGCGTTACAAAATGCGCCACACATTTTACGGGAATCTTGCCGGCAGATTCGATGGATCGGGGTTGCTTCTTTTCCTGCGCGGCATTCCGCTGTGGTTGCTCGTCTTTGCGCCGCTTATTCTGGCCGTGAGGGGATTCAGTCTATCGATCGATTGGACCGCCCTGGTCGATGCCCTGGCTCAGGGCGGTGACGACGTGATGAGCAAAATCGAAGGCGGTAATCCGGGCCTCGGTGCTGCCATCACCTTTGCCATGCTCATGACCACGGCAAGCATTTGCCTCGCGGCGCTTCTCTATCCGGCGTTTCAGGCAATTGTCATTCGCTGGTGGTTGTCCGGCCTGCGGTTCGGCGGCATTGCGATAAGGTCACGCCTGCGGCTGCGTCAGGTCTACGCCGCGTATATTCCCTTTCTCGGCTACGCGATCGGGTTCAGTATCGTCATGGGTATCGGCGGAGCGGCCGTGCTGATCGTCATTGGCGTAATGACGGGCGCCGGAAAATCGGCGGCCGGCGAAATTGTCGCAACCTTGTTGCTGCTTGCAGGCTATGTGACAGCTGCGCTCGGCTTTTCGACCATCTATCGCGCTACCGTCCAGCTCTCGCTCTGGCAACTTGGCGCAGAATCGCTGCAACTCACGGGCCTTGAAGCGCTGGACAAGGTGAAAGCCACCGGCCGGCCAAGTTCGGCTGTCGGCGAGGGCCTGGCCGATGCCCTCAATGTAGGCGGCTACTGATGCAGGCCTCCCCAGACTCAGGGCCGGGCATTTATTTCGATGGCGTCACGAGCGCCCGGCACGACGTGGTCGTCACGCTTTGTGCCGACACTCTCCGCATTTCCGACCGCGACGGTGTCCCTTTGGCCGGGTGGCCTTATGGTGAAATCATCGAGATTTCGGGGCCAGAAAGCATCCTGCGCCTCGGTCGAACCCGCAGCACAGCGCTTGAACGGCTGGAAATCCGCGACACGATCTTTGCCGCAAAGATTGACCAATACAGCGCCTATGTCGATCGAAGCGGCGCCTTGCAACGGCGCGAGCGCGAGCGGGTCATCGGCTGGAGCCTGGGCGCCACGCTGTCCCTGATCATGGTTGCGTATTTCGGGATACCGGTCATTGCCGCCCGCCTCACACCGATCCTGTCGGCGACCGTGGAACGTAAGCTTGGAGATGCCGTCGACTTGCAGGTTCGCGGGACGCTCGACTCGCATAAGTTGGGGGCCGCTTTCGCGTGCGGCGCCGGGACCGATGAACGGCGCGGCTACGCGGCCCTCGGAAAAATCATGAAACGGCTCGAAGATGCGGCCTCTCTTCCTTTCCATTTGCAGACAGTCGTCGTCCGCCGCGACGAGGCGAATGCAATTGCGCTGCCGGGTGGCCGAATCTATGTTTTTCAAGGCCTGATCGATAAGGTCACGAATGCCGACGAGCTTGCCGGCGTGATTGCCCATGAAATAGGTCATGTTGCGCATCGCGATGGCACAAAGGCCGTGCTTGAGGGCGCCGGCCTGTCATTCCTGTTCGGCATGCTCCTGGGCGATTTCGTCGGCGGCGGCGCCGTCGTTTTTGCCGCCAAATCGGTGCTGCAATCGAGCTATACACGAGAAGCCGAAGCATCCGCTGATGCCTATGGCGCCGAATTGATGAATAAAGTCGGGGGCGACACACATGCACTCGCGGCCATTCTTGGTCGTATCGGCGGTGCGACGGAACCGGGGATGAAAATTCTGCTGAACCATCCGGAAACGAGGGCGCGCGTCGAGGCCATTAACAGAATTGCCGCCAACGGCCGGACGGTGCCATTTCTGGACGTGGGTGAATGGTCTGCGCTCAAGCAAATCTGCCGGGGGACATAAGAATGGCGCGGCGTCCATTGCACGATCTTCCTGTGTCGAAGACCGCCGTCTGGTCATCACGTTTGGCATTCTTCGCCATTGCAGTCGCTGCGCTGTCGATCCTCATCGTGCGTTCCAATTTGCTGGAGATCGGCCCGGCACTGACGACCTTCGGAGCCGCGCTCGCATTTGCAGCGCTGGCCATTCTGTTCGCATTTGCCGCCTTTATCGTGATATGGCGGCAGGGTTTCGCGGGACTTGGCCGGGCCCTGCTGGGGCTGTTTCTCGGACTTCTATTGCTTGCCTATCCGGCCTATCTCGGAAGCCGCGCCCTCAGGCTGCCGGCCATTTCCGATATCACCACCGATCCGGCTAACCCGCCCCGTTTCGACGCTCTCGCGCGTATGCGGCCACGCGACCGCATCGACTATCCGGGAGCGCAGGTCGCCGCACTTCAACGCGCCGGTTATCCCGACATCGGCCCGCTTGAACTCGATGCCGCTCCAAAAATCGCGTATGATGCGGCAATGGTCCTTGTCACCAAGCGCAAGTGGAGTGTGGTCGACGCCCGCTCGCCGGCGCTCGGCCGGCGTGACGGCGTCATCGAGGCCGTGGCGCGAACGCCAATCATGGGATTTCGCGACGACGTCGTGATCAGATTCATGCCGGCGGGCCAAGGCACCCGTGTCGATATGCGCTCGGCGTCACGCGTCGGTATCCATGATTTTGGCGCAAACGCCTCGCGCGTTCGAAGTCTGCTCGAGGATATCGACGACGCGGTCGGCTCTGCTCCGGAACCGCGTGCATTGCCGCAACCGAAGCCGCCGCCGCAAAAGGGACAGCGGCAACCCGACAAGCGTCAACCGGCCAGACGATAGATCCCATCGAATGCAGGCTCGCCATCGGTAACAACGAGACCGCGCGCGACCAGATCTTCCATATGCGCGAGAACAGATAATCCGGCTGCGCCGGTCAGGCGCGGATCGAGGCCGATATAGATTGCACGTACGATAGTCGGGATGTCCGTCGCACCTTTCGCAAGCCGGTGCAGGATTGAGTCTTCCCGCGCCTTGCGATGCAGGATGTAGTAGTTCACGAAACGCGGCGCGTCGGTGATGACAGGACCGTGCCCGGCAAGATATATGCTCTCATGACGCCGCGCGAGCTTGGCGAGCGAGGCCATGTAGTCGCTCATGGCGCCGTCAGGCGGAGCGACAATCGAGGTCGCCCAGCCCATAACGTGATCTCCCGCAAACAGCGCGTTCTTGTCCTTGAGCGCAAAGGCCATGTGATTGGCCGTATGGCCGGGAGTCGCGACGGCTTCAATGGTCCAGCCATCGCCGCTTATTTCTTCGGCGTCCGCCAGCGCGACGTCCGGGCGAAAATCGCGATCGGCGCTGGCATCGAGCGGATTAAGCTCGCCGATATGCAGCGGTCGGGCCGCCCGGTGAGGCCCTTCTGCATAGACGGTCGCTCCGGTCGCTGCCTTCACGGCGGGCACGGCGGGCGAATGGTCGCGATGCGTATGGGTGACGAAAATATGCGTCACCGTCTCGCCGCGCACAGCGTTGAGAAGCGCGCCTACATGCGCGGCGTCGTCCGGCCCCGGATCGACGATCGCCACCTTTCCGCGCCCGACGATGTAGCTGACCGTTCCCTTGAAAGTAAACGGGCCGGGATTATTCGCCATAATCCGGCGAACACCGGGCAATGGTTCGTCGACCGTGCCCGGGGCAAGATCGAGGGTCTTGTTAAAGGGAATGTCTTCGCTCATGCCGTTTCACCGCCTGTCAGCCCATCGCCCTACCACTATTTCGGCCATACTTGCACCCTAAGGCCCAGGTAATGACATATGTGCTTCGCGCATTGATCCCTGTGCTTTGGATCCTGTGGCTCGTCTACTGGATCGCGATGGCACGTGCCACCAAGGAAACAGCGCGGCGGGAAAGCCTTGCCTCGCGGCTGAGCCATCACGTTCTATTGCTTGCAGGCGGCATCTCACTCGGCGCACCGCACATTCTGGGACCCACGCTGGAGGCAAGCTTCCATGATCGTTCGTCGTGGTGGCTGCTGATGGCCATCGCGCTCGTCGCGGCCGGCCTGGGCTTTTCTGTCGCCGCGCGGACCTGGCTCGGACGCAACTGGAGCGCGGAGGTCACGATCAAGAGCAACCACGAACTGGTACGCAGCGGGCCCTATGCCCTGGTACGCCACCCGATCTATTCGGGTGTGGTGCTCGCTCTTTGCGGCACTGCTCTTGCGATCGGCAACGGCCGCGCAGTCGTAGGTCTTGTGCTGCTTGTTGCAGGGTTCGTGCAGAAGTTGAGGATCGAGGAACGCTTCATGACCGAGCAATTCGGCGAAGCCTACGCGCAATATCGCACCGAAGTGCCGGCGCTTGTGCCTTACCTCGTCTAAGACACTAGCGGACGACGAGGACGCCTGTCGTTTCCTGATGGAAGTCGTCGAAGAAATTGTAACGGCCGGCCTCCAGCGGCCGGAGGCGGATAAGGCCCTCGCCGTTTCCTGTCACGACTTTCTCGACACGAAGGCTCACGCTTTCGAATTCCATCGGGGTCGGATCGAGATTTTTCACGTGCAACTCGATAGGCACCTTGGCGGGCGCATGGATTTCGGCAGGCTGAAACCGGTGGTTCTTTACGCTGATTGTGACACTGGCGGCCTGCTGGGAGGCGGCCGGACCAGCGACAGCAATCAGCCAAAGTGCAAGGGAAAATAAAGCTGCAACGCGTCGGATCATGCGAATGACTCCAGCTAGAATTCAACCGCCACTTTCAGTTTGGCCCGCTGGCGCGAGAACTCGGCGAGGTTGAGCGTTGCGCTGGGATCGTCGACATCGCGACCCGTCACCTGCCAGTTCCAGGCCGCCGTCATGAACATCTTCGGCCCCAGTTGCACGTAAAGCGTCGGACCGAGATACACGGCATCGCCGGTGAAATTATTGAACCAGGTGCCGCCGTAGTGCCGCAGATACCAGACCTCCGCGCCGATAAATACGGAAGGCACGACACGGTAGGACAGCGCTCCTGATATTCCGCCCGTCGATTCTTTTTCCCACCCCGCGCCGATATGGTCCGGATCGCGCGTCGCCTCCGGCTCATAAAGAAGATTGGCTCCGAGATAGAGTCGATTCTTGATCAATTCGAGGTCGGCATTGATCTTGAGTTCCAGCTCAAAATTTGTGACGTGCTCGCCGCTTGTTTCGTCGATGCGCCGCCACTCCGGCTCGGCTGATAGCGTAACCGCCAGCGGCCCTGACGGCCCGCGGTCGAGCAAGAGATACCGCATTTCTCCGAAGAACCCGCCAAAGGCCAGCTGATGGCGGTCATCGAGATCGGTGACGTTCTTGATGCTGTGGCCGGAAACCAGCGGCCCCAGTTCGAACTGGACATACTGGTTCGGCGTGAATTCGTATTCGAGCTTGCTTTCGCTCGCCCAATAGCGGCCATCCTTCTTGCCCATTCGGGCTTCGGTATCGACAGAGAACTCCTTTTCGCCTTCGAGCCCTATTCCGGAGCCTTCCGTAAAGCCAAAAATGTATTTCGTCTCGACATCACCGAAGACGCCGGAATTGTATTGGGCACGGGCCGCGACACCGCCAAGAAAAAAATACAAGACCGCAAAACTCGCCGCGCGCGCGTGGCGGACATTCAGCATTTTTAATTTCCCCATACGCCGGGTTCAAGGCCCGGCAATCAGGCCGCGTGAAGCTAGTGCACAATTCAAGAAATTTTTCTGCGCGAGTCAATGCGCGCGGCAAAGATTAGAATCTTCTAATTCAGATGCGCCCTACTTGAGAGGCTTTCTAATCCGGAGTCATTCTAAGGTGACGCGAGGCGCCGACCAGCCGCTTAGCGCACCACGAGGACTCCCGTGCTTTGCTGATTGAAGTCGTCATAAAATTCATAACGACCCGGCGCCTGCGGTTTGATCTCCACGACGCCTTCGCCGTTGGCGCCGATCACTTTCTCAACGTGCAGGGTGTCGCTCTCAAATTCCATTCGCGACGGATCGAGGTTCTTGATCCGAATCTGGATGGGTCTATTGGCAGGCGCGTGAATCTGCGCCGGCTGGAAGCGATGGTTCTTCACAGTCACTGTCACGGTGTGGCTGGCAGGCTGCTGGGCATCGGCGTGTAGAAAAGCGCTCGAGGCCAGCAAGGCAAGTGCGAGTACCATCTTTGCAAGCGTCATCCACATGCGCATAACTCCGGGTTGCGGCGCCGGCGAAATCCTGCCGGCGCAATGGCTCTAGAACCCGTACAACCTCGCCTGGGTTCCGGCTCGCGGGGATGCCGACCAAAGACAAAGAAGGATCAATGAATTTCCGGCTCGGGAACCATGCCAAGTGGTGCGAGAAAGTCGAAGTCGCAACCCTCGTCCGCCTGTCCGATGTGCTGTGAATAGAGCGCGCCGTAGCCGCGCGGATAGCGTATCTCAGGCTGCGTCCACGCTGCACGCCGACGTGCGAGTTCAGCGTCCGCAACATGCAGATGAATGCGGCGCGCCGGCACATCGACCTCGATTTCATCGCCCGTCTTCACAAACGCGAGCGGCCCGCCCACGAAGCTTTCCGGCGCAACGTGGAGGATGCAGGCGCCATAGCTCGTGCCGCTCATGCGTGCGTCGGAAATCCGCAGCATGTCGCGTATTCCCTGCTTCACCAGCTTTTTCGGGATCGGCAGCATCCCCCATTCCGGCATGCCCGGGCCGCCTTTGGGACCACTGTTCTTGAGAACAAGTATGTGATCAGGCGTCACGTCGAGATCGTCGCGTTCGACTTCGTGCGCCATATGGTTGTAATCCTCGAACGCAATCACCTTGCCGCGGTGCTTGTGCAGCCGTTTTTCGGCGGCCGATGGCTTCATCACACAGCCGCGCGGAGCGAGATTGCCGGTCAGAACGGCTGTGGCGCCATCGCGGGAAACCGGGTCCGACAGCGGGCGGATGACGTTGCGCTTGTAGACTTCCGCGCCCGCGATATTTTCGCCGATGCTCCTCCCGGTTACGGTCAGGCACCCGAGATCAAGCGCGCCTGACAGTTCGGCCATGAGAGCGCGCAGGCCGCCGGCATAGAAGAAATCCTCCATCAGGAGTTCGCCTGACGGACGCACATTGGCGAGCACCGGAATCTCGCGCGAGATCTCATCGAAACGCTTCATGTCGAGCTTGAGCCCCGCCCGGCGTGCCATCGCGACCACATGAATGATGGCATTGGTCGAACCGCCCATGGCCATATGCACCCGAATGGCGTTATCGAACGCCGCCGGGGTCAGGACATGTTCCGGCGTCAGATCCTCCCAGACCATCTCGACAATCCGCCGGCCGGAGGCCGCGCACATGCGCGGGTGCGCCGCGTCGGCCGCCGGTATGGATGACGCGCCCGGCAGCGACAGGCCAAGCGCCTCTGCAATCGCCATCATTGTCGCAGCCGTGCCCATGACCATGCAGGTGCCGAAAGAGCGCGCAATGCCGCCTTCAAGCTCGGCCCAGTCCGCTTCACTGATGCGGCCCGCGCGCTTTTCGTCCCAGTATTTCCAGGCGTCGGAGCCAGAGCCGAGTTCCTGGCCGCGCCAGTTTCCGCGCAGCTGCGGTCCCGCCGGCACATAGATCGCCGGCAGACCCATGCTGATCGCACCCATGACGAGCGCGGGCGTGGTCTTGTCGCAGCCGCCCATCAGCACTGCGCCATCGATCGGATGGCTGCGCAAAAGCTCTTCCGTCTCCATCGCCAGCAGGTTGCGATAGAGCATCGTCGAAGGCTTCACGAAGGGTTCGGACAGCGACATTGCAGGCAGCTCGACGGGGAAGCCGCCGGCCTGCAGCACGCCGCGTTTTACATCCTCGGCGCGATCACGCAGATGCGTGTGACAGAAATTGATGTCGCTCCATGTGTTGATGATGCCGATGAGCGGTTTTCCGCGGAAATCCTCGGCATCAAAGCCGCCCTGACGCAGGCGAGCCCGGTGACCGAAGGCGCGCAGATCATTGACGCCAAGCCAGCGATGGCTGCGCAGTTCTTCGGGACGCTTGCGTGAGTTCATTCGTGTCGATACAGGCCAGTCCGTCAGTCGATCGACAGATTGGCGGCGTGCACCACTTTCTCCCACTTCGCGGTTTCGTCCGCAACCAGCTTCCCGAAATCCGCTACCGAACCCGGAATCGGCGTTCCGCCGAGCTCCCTGAGCTTGGCGGCCATCGTCGGATCGTTCAGCCCGGCGTTGACCTCCTTGTTGAGCAGCTCGACGATCTCCTTCGGGGTACCATGCGGCACGCCCAGCCCGAAGAATGCGCTCGCTTCGTAGCCGGGCACGGTTTCTGCAACGGTCGGGACGTCGGGCAGCTCCGGCGACCGTGCGGCTGTAGTCACGGCCAGCGCGCGCAGCTTACCGGCCTTGATGTGTCCGATCGACGACGGCAGGTTGTCGAATGTGACCTGCACCTGGCCGCCGAGCAGGTCGGTAAGCATCGGCGCCGAGCCCTTGTAAGGCACATGCGTCATCTTCGTGCCGGTCATCATCTTGAACAGTTCGCCGGAAAGATGAATGGACGTCCCGTTTCCCGACGACGCGACATTCACTTTGTCCGGATTGGCCTTCACATAAGCGATGAACTCCGCGACCGTCTTTGCAGGTACCGACGGATTGACTTCCATGACATTGGGAATGCGAATGAATCCGGCGACCGGGTCGATGTCGCGCAGGAATACGAACTTAAGGTGTTTGTAGAGGGTCGCGTTGATCGTGTTGGCCGGATTGACGAGGATCATCGTGTAACCATCCGGCGCGGCTCTGGCGACCGCTTCGGTGGCAAGGTTGTTGCCCGCCCCCGGGCGGTTTTCGACGATGAATTGCTGGCCAAGCCGCCGGCTGAACCAGTCTGCGAACAGCCGCGCGACGATATCGGTCGAACCTCCGGGCGGATAACCGACAATAATGTGCGGTTGCCGGTTCGGATAATCGAGCGCGACCGCCCCGCCGGCCGGAAGTAGCGCAAGGCATGCCCCCACGAGACCGGCGCGCCCAATGAACCCGAATAGCCGTTGCATGATGGATATCCTCCCCATGACCCCGTAGCCCGTTTCCCGGCCGCGAGACCTTGTTTCACCAGACGTTACGCGGCACCGCCTGCCCCGTGCAAGACCGCGCGGGGCCTTTGTGGCGGGGCCGGCCCTGCCGATCCTGAACCTTGTATTAACGAAGGACGACTTAGGCTGGCCGGGAATTCAGGGTCACTTCTTTCCGGCGCTCTGGAGCAGTGCACCATGGCCAAGCGTCAGTCAGCCCACCGCCGCTGGTTCCTGCGCGACATCCCGCGCACCTATGTGCTCATGGTGTGGATCGCCTTCGGCCTCGCCATTCTCATTTATGCCAACGACTGGCACCCGAGCGGCTGGACGGCGCTGCGTCGTGACGCCGCCGTCAAACCGCCAGCCCCGAAAGTTGAATCCTACACCGGTTCAATTATTTTCGTGCCGACGCGCGGCGACGACTGCCAGGAGTTCGTGCTCGACAATCGTACCGGCAAGATGTGGGATAAGGGCGCAGTGGACTGCAACGAAGCAGTGTCAAGATCGGACCGCGATGCAAGCGGCGGCATGAGCACGCTGCGTATGAATGCCATCGGCAAGGCCTTCAATCATCGCGACGACTAGCCCCCGAGCCCGCGCAACCGCGCCTACCAGAACTCCGTAACGATTCCGGATCCTGGCGCTTGGCGCAGAAGAATCGGGTCGGCATCGACCGCAACACCATGGTCCGCGAAAGCCAGAAGCGGAAAATCGAGATGGCTGTCGGAATACGCGAAAATTGTCTGCCCGCGACCTTTGCCAAGGATTGTCCGCACAGCGTCCAGTTTTGCGACGCCGCGAAGATTGGCACCAAGCAGACGGCCCGTGAGCCGGCCCTCCGCCCATTCGACCTGCGTGCAGACGGTCTGGTCAAAGCCAAGGAGGCCTGCAAGCAGGGGCACGTACAGGTCAACGCTTGCCGATGCGAGAATGAGCCAATGTTTCCTTGCTCGATGCCAATTTATTTTCGCCAGAGCCGCGGGCTTGACCATGTCGCGCGCGCACTTTTCCGCAAACTCCACAGCGTACCTTTCAATTTTATTTCGGGAGACGCCTTTCAGGATTGCGGACAGGAACGCGACTTTCAGATCATCATTCGGTATGCGACCAAGCGCTGACATCGCAGTCTTGTAAGGAAGCCGCAGACAACGGAGGAGCCGCCAAGGCTCCTTCTTCAAGACACAGACCAAAAACGCGACAAATGTATCGCCGCGCGTCACCGTGCCGTCGAGGTCGAAAATCGCCGCCGCGGAAGGCATCGTTGAATCGGCAGTGACCTGGGCGAGACGAAAATCTCTGTTGGCGGCGAGTTGGTCCATTACCCGAGCGGCCCGCCGAGCAGCCGAAAGACAATCGGTCCGATAATCAAAAAGCCGGCAAGCATCGATCGCGCGCGCGGATGCTTGACGGCTGCGAGGAGTGACAGCGTCGCGAGCGAAACAATGGCAATGAGCGGCAGATAGTAGCGCGGATACGCATCAAGCATCCAGCCGTAAGCCAGATGCTGTCGGTACGAGAAGGCGATGTGAATGGCGAAAGTCGCTAAACCGACGATTGATCCAGCGGCCACCAGGATGTCAAGAGGCCCTTCCTCGCGCCGGCCTATGCGTCGGAGCGAAAACATCACGCCGACGCCGGCACAGAGCGCGGTCGCGACCGGTATGAAAAGCATTGTGTAATTGAGCGCATTACGGGCGCTCAGGCTCGGCATCCATTGTTCGACGAATTGCGTAACGAAAAAGAGCGTGTAGCTCACTGGCGACAGCCGCGGAGCAACATCCCAACCGGCCGTGTGCGCGCCCGACACAAACATGTCGATCCGGCCCGGAGTATTGGGCGTGGGACTGCCGTATTGCAGCACAAGAGCAAAATATGGTGCAGCCGCCAGGAGCACTGCTGCAATGGCCGGAACGGTCCACTCAAACCGGAAGGCGCGGCGCCAGAACAAGTACAGGAAAACGCCCGCAAGCATTCCGCCGGACAGCATCAGACCGGTCAATTTTGCCCATGAAGCGATCAGGACGCCACCGAGCGCGACGTACAACCACAGCGTCCGCCTTGTCGCAATGAGTCGCCACGCTCCGAGCAATGCCACGGCTCCGCCGAAGAACGCCGCATTGTCATTGTTGATCGATCCGGCAAGTGGGGCCAGTATCGGTATGGCACCGATCGGGACGACATAGGCGTAGAGCACGACGTCCGAAAGCCGCGCAAAGAATCCGATTGCCAGCAACGCGGCGACCCCAAGCGCCACCAATACGACGTTCATCAGGCGGTCGATGATGATCGCCTTCGGCTGCCCTTCCAGTTGCGGTCCGAGTCGAGCAAAAAACAGATAATAGGGAGAGGGAAGATTGAGATAGTTGAGCTGCTCGCCGAAGCGAAAGCTTTCTGGATCGAGCATCCGCATCGTTTCCAGGCGCGGCCACCAGTCGCCGGACTTCTGCAGACTCGCCACATATGAGGTGTGCGCAAGCTCGTCGAAGCCTTGCGTTACATCCTTTCGCAGGGCGCACAGTGTCCCGGCGATAACGACCAAAGCGAAAACCAGGCTGCACACGCGCAGCTGTATCGAAATCGCTTTTGCGGGCTCACGGGGAAACGTCGGTGAGGAAAGATCCGCGATCCTGGACACGAATTCTATTTCGCATGTGCGGCTTAAGAAATTGTTATGAAAAATGTTTCTTTTTGGGCCGCATATTTTGCGTGCGAATCCGCACACATCGCATCGAAAGAAGGTGGCGGAGCAATATCAATATATTAATGCTGCCGCACGAAATGTCCGGCCGGCTTAAGCGCGGGGTCTGCCGTCACGAATATAATTTCGGCCTGTCCGGACGTGATGTTGACCGAAGCAATCCCGATGGCAGCCTCGACACGAGCAACGATCGTAAAGCCACAAGGGACCGCCTGGGCCTACCTGGCCATGGCGCGGCTCGATCACAGCACCAAACACATCTTCATTGTTCCGGGCTTCATGCTCGCCTATTTGCTTCGCGGCGTTCACACGAACCAGCTGCCAGTTTCCATCGCGCTCGGCCTGATCACGGCGGTGTGCGTGGCATCCGCCAACTACATCATCAATGAATGGCTCGACAGAAATTCCGACAAATATCACCCGACCAAGTCCCGGCGATCGGCGGTTCAGACACGGCTGCAGCGGCATATTGTTTTTCTGGCATGGTTCGCCTTTCTCCTTGTGGGCCTTGCATGCGCTTTGGCCACCAGCAAAACGATGTGTTTTCTTGCCGGCATCTTCGCCCTGCAGGGTGTCGCCTATAACGTTCCCCCGCTGCGGACAAAGGATAAGGCCTTTGTCGATGTCATTTCGGAGTCGGTCAATAATCCCATCCGCCTGATGATCGGATGGGCGATGGTGGATCCGACGACCCTGCCTCCGTCATCGATTATCCTGACCTGCTGGGCTGGCGGCGCCTTTCTCATGGCCGCCAAAAGGCTTTCGGAATTCCGGGAGATCGTGACGTCCCGCGGCCGGGCTTTGCTCGAGCGATACAGGATCAGCTTCGCGGGTTACTCGGCGGAATCGCTGACCGTCTCGTGCTTTGTCTATGCGCTTGGCTCCACCTTTTTCCTCGCGGTCTTTCTCATAAAGTACCGTGTCGAGTATCTGCTGATCGTGCCGGTCGTCATCGCTCTTTTCGCCCAGTACCTCGTGCTCTCGATGGAACCCGGTTCATCAGCACAACGGCCCGAGAAGCTGTTCCGGGAAAGAAGCATCGCCGTCTTGGTCGCCGTTTTGACGGTGGTCTTTTTTGTGGCGACCTTTGTGAATATTCCTTTTCTCCAGGCCTTTGTCGGGCAACGCTATATCAGCGTCATTTAGCGAAGCGCTCACCTTCTCGTTTCACTTGAACAGGCTGCTACCGGGCTCAACGCCTCGGTTCGGCGGGCTGCCGTCGCCTGCAACTACCATTTTGATGGCATTCGCCAATGGCCATTTCGCTGACCGCCCCTGTGCCGGCACCGGCTTTTTCGCGTTCTTGCTGAGGTTCAGGAAGTTCACTAAACGCTTGAGGGGCTTAGCGAAGCTGTTGGTCGGAGTGGCAGGATTTGCCAGATTGATTGTTCGCCATTGAAATTATTTGATTTCTTGGCCGCTCCCGAGATTGGACGAAGGAAACCCACATGATTGATGAGGTGGTAAGTTTTCCTGCACGCGACGGTGTGACTTTATCCGCTCGGGTCTACCGGCCTGACGGAGGCGGCAAACAGCCGGCGTTGTTCGCGGCGTCGCCTTATCGGTTCGACAACAACGAAATTCCTGCAAGTCCGCAGTTCCTCTGGCGCGAGACAGGGCCGATCGAATGGTACGTCAACCAAGGCTACGCGTACGTGCACATGGATATCCGCGGATGCGGGCGCTCGGGTGGTTCGTTCGAATTCCTGGGCAAGCGGGAGCAGACCGACCTGTACGACGCCATCGAATGGATCGGGGCGCAATCATGGTGCACCGGCAAGGTCGGAGGCATTGGCCAATCCTACTTCTGCATGGTGATGTGGTTCATGGGAGCACAGTCGCCGCCATCGCTCGCATGTTTGGCCGCCCACGATGGATTGGCCGACGTT
>DATEKG010000027.1:0-5395 GCA_035277565.1 Pseudolabrys sp. | reverse complement strand
AATGCGAACGGGTACCCCCTGTTCGAAGACCTCATCGATGCGGCCGCGCCGGAGCCTTACACCGCACCGACGACCTGCGATGATATCGCTTTCTGGCTCTACACGTCCGGATCGACGGGAAAGCCCAAGGGCGCAGTTCATGTGCACGCGAGCCTAAAGCTGACGGCAGATCTTTATGGCACGCCGGTCGCGGGCCTGAAGGAAAGCGATGTTTGCTATTCGGTCGCGAAGCTCTTCTTCGCCTACGGCCTCGGCAACGCCATGACCTTTCCTCTTACGGTTGGCGCGACCACGGTGCTTAACGCGGAGCGGCCGACGCCCGATGGCGTTGCGGCGGTGCTCAGGAAGTATCCGGTCACGGTGTTCTATGCGGTGCCGACTTTCTACGCGGCATTTTTGGCGAGCCCCAATGCGCCGCAGAAATCCGACGTGAAGATCAGACGCTGCATTTCGGCGGGCGAGGCTCTGCCTGAGGAGATCGCCCGGCGCTGGAAAGAACGCTACGGTGTCGAAATTTCCGACGGGCTCGGCACGACGGAGATGCTGCACATCTATCTGACGAACGCGCCGGGAGCGACCAAATACGGCACGACCGGGAGGCCGGTACCGGGTTACGAGATCAAGCTCATCGGTGATGACGGCCAGCCCGTGAAAAAGGGCGAGATGGGCGAGCTCTATGTGCGCGGGCCCACCAGCGCGATCATGTACTGGAACAATCGCGAGAAGTCGCGTTCGACCTTTCAGGGCGAGTGGACGCGCTCCGGCGACAAATACATCGAGGACGATGAAGGCTACTACGTCTGCTGCGGCCGGCAGGATGACATGCTGAAAGTGTCGGGCATGTATGTTTCGCCGTTTGAGGTCGAGGCGGCGCTGTCATCGCACCCCGATGTACTTGAGGCCGCGGTCGTCGGATGGAACGACGAGCAAAAGCTCATCAAGCCGAAAGCCTTTGTCGTGCTCAAGGCGCCCGAAAAAGCAAATGATGCGCTTGTCCGCGCGCTTCAGGAGCACGTGAAACAGAAGCTCGCCCCGTACAAATATCCACGCTGGATCGAGTTTCGGAAGGACTTGCCGAAGACCGCGACCGGTAAGATTCAGCGGTTCAAGCTAAGGGCGGAAGACAATCCATAAGTGTCATGCCTGCAGAAACGGTCATCCAGCAATCACCGGGCTAAAAGCATGAGTGCTAGCACCAGGAATGCCGGATCGGTCGCTTTCGCGGATGATGACGCCGTTTGTAAATGGGACAGCCGTGCCTTTAGGTGATTCCGGCTTCCTTCCCATTGGCCCGCATAGCCTCGAATATCGTTTTGTCGGCCCGCAGCCCGATCAGGCGCCGACACTCGTATTGCTCCATGAGGGTCTCGGCTGTGCTGGCCTGTGGAATGACTTTCCAGACAGGCTGGCCGCGGCGACAGGCACAGGTGTCTTCGTCTATTCGCGTGCCGGCTATGGAAAATCCTCCCCCGTCAATCTGCCGCGGCCCCTGACCTATATGCACGATGAGGCGCGCGCAGTGCTGCCCGCATTATTGGATGCGATCAACTTCAGACGCGGGCTATTGATCGGACACAGCGACGGCGCCTCGATTGCGACGATCTATACGGGCAGCCATCAGGATCATCGCGTCGGCGGTCTGGTGCTCATTGCCCCGCATTTTTTCACGGAGGATCCGGGGATCGCTTCGATCGTCGAAGCGAAGCGGGCCTACGATACGGGCGATCTGCGCGGCCGCCTGTCGCGCTGGCACGCCGACGTGGACAATGCGTTCAGAGGCTGGAACGACGCCTGGCTGGACCCGGATTTCCGCAGGTGGGACATCACGGAGTTCCTTGCCTATATCCGCGTGCCGGTGCTGATCGTGCAGGGCGAGGACGACCAATACGGCACGGTCAGGCAGATCGAGGCCGCACAGCAGGAGTGTTATTGCCCGGTCGAAGTCGCGCTGCTGCCGGGCGCGCGGCATTCGCCGCAGCGCGAAGCGCCGGAACCGACATTGAAAGTGATCACCGATTTCGTCGCGCGGGTCTTGCGGGCGAATGGGTGGTGAAGCGGCCTTGCGGACAATCGGGTGGGTACGGCTTCCTTACTCCGCCGCCTGCTTGGCAGCGCTGCTGTGCGCGGAAATGAGGTAGTCCATTGCCGCCTGCACGCCGCCTTTCCTGTGCGGAACACCGGCCAGCGCCAGCGACATTTCGGTCGCTGCCAGCGCGCCAAGCAGCATCCCGTCATTGAGATCGCCGAGATGGCCGATGCGGAACATCTTGCCGGTAAAGCGGCCGAAGCTTGCGCCGTAAGAGATATTGAACTGCTCGAGCGCGAGCGCACGGAATGCATCGGCGTCGTGCCCCTCGGGGAGCAGTACGGCGGTGATGGTCGGAGAATAATATTTCGGATCGCGGCAAATGGTGTCGAGGCCCCAGGCCTTCACCGCGCGGCGGGTCGCTTCGGCGAGACGGTCGTGACGCGCGAACACGTTGTCGAGACCTTCCTCATGCAGCATCTCGATCGACACTGCGAGCCCCTGGAGCATCTGCGTCGCAGGCGTGTAGGGGAAGAACCCGATCTTGTTCATCGCCAGCATTTCGTCCCAGGCCCAGAACGACTTCGGCAATTTCGAGGTCTTGTTCGCGGCCAGCGCCTTGTCACTTACGGCGTTGAACGACATGCCCGGGGGCAGCATCAGCCCCTTCTGGGCTCCGCCGACGGTCACGTCGACGCCCCATTCGTCATGACGATAGTCGGTCGAAGCCAGCGAGGAGATGGTGTCGACCATCAGCAGCGCGGGATGACCGGCCTTGTCGATGGCCTTGCGGACTTCGGCGACGGGCGAGAGGCAACCGGTGGAGGTTTCGTTGTGAAGGAAGCAGACGGCCTTGATCTCCTTGTTCTTGTCTTCCCGCAGACGCGCCTCGACGGCGGCCGCATCGACTCCGGTGCGCCAGTCGGTCGCGATGAACTCGGCCTTCAGCCCGAACTTCTCCGCCAGTTTCTTCCACAGCGTCGCGAACTGACCGGTCTCGACCATCAGCACCTTGTCGCCGGGCGACAATGTGTTGACGAGCGCCGCCTCCCATGCACCCGTGCCGGTGGCGGTATAAATGATGACAGGGTTCGTCGTTTTGAAAATGGTCTTGATGCCATCGAGGCATTTGCGCGCAAGCCGGGCGAATTCCGGACCGCGATGATCGATGATCGGTGTGTCCATCGCCCGGAGGACTCGGTCGGGAAGTGGAGACGGACCCGGGATGTGAAGAAAATGCCGTCCGACCATACGCGAAGAATTCTTAGCCATAGCCAATCTGCTCCTGAAGCGGCAGCTTTTATAGAAGGTCTCGTGGGTTGGCCCACGGGGCGCACGTTCCGATTGTGGAGCGGCGCTTGTGGCGTTGAACTATGAATGCAACATTGCGGTCAAGCGGTTTTCCGCGAGGCGAGCTAGTACTTATGCATAGGCTTGGTGTAGCCCAAAAAGGATAAGAAAAGTGGCCGTAGTCATGCCCGCTCTGGAACGGCGGCTGAAGGCCGAATTGACCGGCGAAGTACAGTTCGACGCCTATTCGCGTGGGCGTTATTCCACCGATGCTTCTCACTATCAGATCATGCCTGTCGGCGCGGTCGCCCCCCGCACCATCGAGGAAGCTGATCGAGCGATAGCGATAGCGCGCAGCGAACGCGTGACGGTCCTGGCACGCGGCGGCGGAACGTCGCAGGCAGGCCAGACCGTCGGCGAATCACTGGTCGTGGACTGTTCGAAATACCTCACGCGTATCCTCGATCTCGATACCAGGCGCCGGCGTGTCACGGTCGAGCCCGGCATCGCGCTGGACGATCTCAATCGCCAGCTCAAGCCGCACGGTCTCTGGTTTCCGGTCGACATATCCACAGCGTCACGGGCAACGATCGGAGGCATGGCGGGCAACAATTCCTGCGGCGGGCGCTCCATGCGTTACGGCACGATGCGCGATAACGTGAATTCGATCGAGGCGTTGCTCGCAGACGGGACGCTCGCGCATTTCGGCCGCATTGGCGGCAATCTCAAGGATGTGCCGGCGCCGTTGCGGCCGCTTGCCAAGGATCTGCTCGCCATCGGCGCGCGCGAGGCGAATGAGATCGCCGCGCGCTTCCCCAAGGTCCAGCGTCGTGTCGGGGGCTACAATCTCGATGCGCTGGTGCCCGGAAAGAACGACATCAACCTCGCGCATGTGCTTGTCGGCGGCGAGGGCACACTTGCTTTTTCTACGCGCATCGAACTCAAGCTTTCGCCGCTTCTGGGGCGGCGCGCCGTCGGCGCTTGTCACTTCGGCAGTTTTTTCGAGGCGATGAATGCTGCCCAGCATATCGTACGCCTCAAGCCGATCGCGGTGGAGCTGATCGACAGCACCATGATCGAGCTTGCGCGCGCCATTTCAATATTTCAGCCGACGGTCGAGAAATTCGTGCGTGAGGCGCCGGAAGCCGTTCTTCTGGTCGAGTTCGGCGAGGAAGACCACGAGATCAATCTGCGTCTGCTCAAGCAGCTCAAGGACCTGATGGGCGATCTCGGATTTGGCTGGGACAAGAGCGGCAACAGGTGGGGCGGCGTGGTGGAAATTCTCAACCCCGACCTGCAGGCGGCGATTACGGACATGCGGACTGCCGGCCTCAACATCATGATGTCGATGAAGGAGGAAGGGAAACCGGTATCGTTTGTGGAAGACTGCGCGGTTCCGCTGGAACACCTTGCCGAATACACCGCGCGTCTTACCGGCATCTTCGAAAAGCACGGTACGCGCGGAACGTGGTACGCGCACGCCGGTTCGGGCTGCCTGCATGTGCGGCCCATCCTCAATCTGCGGCTCGAAAAAGACGTTCATGCCATGCGCGAAATCGCCGAGGAGGCGTTCGCGATGGTGCGCGAATTCAAGGGCTCGCATTCGGGAGAGCATGGCGACGGTCTGGTGCGGTCGGAATTCAACGAGCCGATGTTCGGTGAAAGGCTCGCGCGTGCATTCGAGGAGGTAAAGGACAGGTTCGATCCAAAGGGCTTTTTCAACCCCGGCAAGATTGTGCGGCCGCCGAAATTCGACGACCGCACCCTGTTTCGTTATGCGCCCGGCTATCACGGAGAGCCGGTCGTGACGCATCTCGATTGGTCTGCATATCCGGGCTCCGGCGGCGGTTTCCAGGGCGCGATCGAGATGTGCAACAACAACGGCGCGTGCCGAAAACTGTCGGGTGGGGTGATGTGCCCGAGCTATCGGGTGACGCGCGACGAGCGCGACGTGACGCGCGGGCGCGCCAACACATTGCGGCTCGCTGTATCCGGGCAGCTCGGTCCCGACGCGCTTGCCTCCGATGAAATGGCGGAAACACTGGAGCTTTGTGTTTCCTGCAAGGCTTGCCGCCGCGA
>DATEKG010000026.1:0-25567 GCA_035277565.1 Pseudolabrys sp. | reverse complement strand
GCGGCCGGCGAGGTCTGCTTCAACACCGCCATGACGGGCTATGAGGAGATCCTCACCGACCCGTCCTATGCCGGGCAGATCATCACCTTCACCTTCCCGCATATCGGCAATGTCGGCACCAATGAAGAAGACATCGAGACCGTCAACATGGCGGCGGCGACCGGCGCGCGCGGCGTCATATTACATAGCGCGATCACGGCGTCGTCGAACTACCGCGCCACGCGTAACCTGAATGACTGGCTGAAGGCGCGCGGCATTATCGGTCTTGCCGGCATCGACACGCGCGCGCTCACCGCGCTCATCCGCGTCAACGGCATGCCCAATGCCGTGATCGCGCATGATCCGAAAGGGAAATTCGACCTTCCAGCGCTCAAGAAGGAAGCAAAGGAATGGCCGGGCCTCATCGGCATGGATCTCGTGCCGATGGTGACGAGCGGCCAGCGCTTCACCTGGGACGAAACGCCCTGGACCTGGGACAAGGGTTACGGCCGGCAGGCCGATCCGGAATTCCACGTGGTGGCGGTCGACTACGGCATCAAGCGCAACATCCTGCGCCTGCTCGCCGGCACCGGCTGCAAGGTCACGGTGGTGCCGGCCAAGACCTCGGCCGAGGAAATCATGGCGCTCAATCCCGACGGCGTCTTTCTCTCCAACGGGCCGGGCGATCCGGCGGCGACCGGCGAATATGCCGTGCCGGTCATCAAGAAGCTGATCGACTCGGGGACGCCGACCTTCGGCATCTGCCTCGGCCACCAGATGCTCGGCATCGCGGTCGGCGGCAAGACAATGAAGATGCATCAGGGCCATCACGGCGCCAATCATCCGGTGAAGGATCTCACCACCGGCAAGGTGGAAATCACCTCGATGAATCATGGCTTCGCGGTCGACAAGAAGACGCTGCCGAAGAATGTCAAGCAGACGCATGTGTCGCTGTTCGACGGCTCCAATTGCGGCATCGCGCTGAAGGACAAGCCAGTGTTCTCGGTGCAGTACCACCCGGAGGCCTCGCCCGGCCCGCGCGACAGCCATTATCTCTTTACGCGCTTCGTCGACATGATGCGGCAGGCCAATAAAAATAAATCGCGGAAGATCGCGTAGACGTCGCGTTCCGGCGATGGCGCAATGCGCCTGCTCGTCATTCCGGGGCGCGCCGAAAGGCGCGAACCCGGAATCCGGATGCGGAGCGCGGTTCTGGTTTCCAGGTTCGGCCCTGACGGGCCGCCCCGGAATGACAGTATAGAGATGCGCTCGACCTCTCTCTTCTCTGGTCACCGGTAAAAATTGGCAACCTCGGGTGCCGAAGCGAGTTGTAATGAAATGACCGCAAAACCCCTCACCTTCCTTTTCAAGGACGACGGCAAGGTGCCGAACAATCCGACGCTGCCGGCGCTTGTCTACAAGGGCGGGCTCGAACTGCGCGGCCAGTCCGACCCCGCGCGCGCGATCGAACGCATCTTCGCCGGCAATGGCTGGGGCCACGGCCAGTGGCGCAACGGCATCTACCCGTTCGTGCACTACCATTCGATGATCCACGAGGCGCTCGGCATTGCGCGCGGGCACGCCAAGGTGCAGCTCGGCGGCCCGGGCGGCGAAACGGTCGAAGTCGCGCCGGGCGACGCGCTGGTGCTGCCGGCCGGCACCGGCCATCAGCGGATTTCCGGCAGCGACGACCTGCTCGTCATCGGCGCCTATCCGCCGGACGGCACATACAATCTGTGCCGCGGCGACAACCCGGCCGACCGCGAGAAGGCGCTGGCGACAATCCCGAGGGTCGCCATACCGGCGAGCGACCCGGTGCTCGGCAGGGACGGCCTGCCGAAACTGTGGCGGGGGTAGCGGCTACCGATACCATTCCAAAAAGTTTGACAAATGCTCGCCGTCATTCCGGGACGGCGCGTCAGCGCCGGACCGGAATCCAGAAACGCACACGGTGCTTACATCTGGATTCCTGGTTCGCGCCTTCGGAGCGCCCCGGAATGATACTCACTGTGCTGGCGCCTTCTACCTTCGCGCGATAGAAAGCGATCCATGTCCGACTGGGTCAGGTTTTACGACTTCAAGCATTCGGTGATCTATGTGAATTCGCGGCACCGCGACGTGCATTACCGCACGATCGCGGAGGACATCCGCGCCTATGTGCCCTCGCCCGTCGCGCATGTGCTCGACTATGGCTGCGGCGAGGCGACCTCCGCCGATCTCGTCGCCGGGGCCTGCGCGCAGCTGGTTCTGGTCGAAGCCGCGCCCAATGTGCGCGCCTCGCTCGCCATGCGTTATGCCGGCAATGCGAAGATCAGGGTCATCGCCGCAGACGAAACCGCGGCGCTACCCGGGGCCTCGTTCGATCTCGTGGTCATGCATTCGGTGGCGCAATATCTGACCGGCGCCGAGCTCGACCGGCTGCTCGGGATTTTCCGCTCGCTGCTCCGGCCGGGCGGCCTGTTCATTCTCGGCGATATCGTGAAGCCGCATCTCGCGGCGCCGGCTGCCGCGCTGTCGCTGCTGCGCTTCGCCGCGGCGAACGGATTCTTCTGGGCCGCCGCCTTCGGGCTGGTGCGCATCTTCGCCTCCGACTATCTGCGCCTGAAGAAGACCGCCGGGCTTTCGCACTACAGCGAGGCGCAGATGCTGGAGCGGTTGAAGCAGGCTGGATTTTCCGCCGAACGCGCCGCGCGCAATATCGGTCACAACCAGCAGCGCATGACTTTCCTGTGCAGGGTTGGCGGATAACCGTTCGGCCCGCCGCGGAATGACCACGTTGCAATGGCCGGCCGCGACGCGGCTAACACCCCGTTAACCGCAACTCGCATCTGCGACGGGCTTATACTTTGCAGCAAGGCCGGGCACCGTATGCCTGCAGCCGGCCCGGTGGCGGAGTGGCGACGCAGAAGCCATGCATGGTTTTTCAGCCTGGTTCGATTCCAGGCCGGGCCTCTCGCCTTCGCTGCTTCGCAGCTTCGACGCAACAAACCATCCGCGAAAGCGACCGCGCCAAAGCCCTTAAGGGCGAAGGCGGGGCATCCATAACGGAACTGCAGCGCAGTACCCGACACATCCTATCAAACATCCGCGATACGCACGGAGGCAGATTGACAGTGCCGGATAACAGGCGTTCGCTTCCCGCTCGTCCGCGGCAAGGCAACGCGCTACGGATCTCGCATGCTGCATGACTCGCTTCGCCGCGATCGCCTTCTGAACCACCGGGAGAGACCAGCATGACTACTCACGCTTCGAGTTCTCCAGTCACCCAGCTTCGTGCACCGGCCCCCTGGCTGTGCGGCCTTCTGGGCATCGTGCTCATCGTCGTCGGAATCATGGTGCTCGGCGACGCCGTCACCGCAACGATCATCAGTGCGATCTTCATCGGCGCGATGGCGATCGTCGCAGGCGGCTTCGAAATCATCCACTCGTTCTGGACCAAGGGATGGGGCGGCTTCATCTGGCAGATCGTGCTGGGCCTGCTCTACATCGCTTTCGGCATCACGCTGCTGACGCAGCCGGTGACCGGAGCACTGGCGCTCACCTATGTGTTCGGCATACTGCTCGTGGTCTCGGGCGGCGTGCGCATCGGCATGGGGTTCAAACGCGCCACGGACTGGGTCATGATCCTGTCAGGCGTCATCGGAATTATCGCCGGCCTCATCATTCTCGCCGGCTGGCCGTATACGGGCCTGTGGTTCCTCGGTACCCTGCTCGGCATCGATCTCATATTCCATGGCGTCGCCTGGCTCGTATTCGCCTGGAGCCCCGCCGCGCGGACGGCCTAGAAACCGCAATAATCATGGCCGGCGGGCAACCGCCGCGCCGGCCATCCACCGTTTACCGGCGATCGCCCTTCCCTGCCCGGCGATTCTGGTCTAAGCAGCGCTCGCGCGCGAGGCCTGCCCTCGGCGCAGTCCGAGGGACGCGCACCAGGCGCGCCCTTTTTTTGTGTGCTCGTCTCCCTCTCCCCGAAGGAGAGGGTCGGGGTGAGGGGGATCAGTGAGTGAGGTGAAGCTCTTGGAGAATTGCTTCGAGAACACCCTCAAGATTGCTCAAGACGTCGTTATTCCAAAAGCGGACGACGTGATACCCGCTCTTTTCCAAGGCAGCCGTACGCTCTTTGTCCGCGTCAATGCGCTCGGCATACTGACCGCCGTCGACCTCGATCACCAATTTCCGTTCCAGCGCGACGAAATCGACAACGAATCCGGCAAGCGGAACTTACCGCTTGAATTTGACGCCATCGAGCTGACGTGCGCGAAGTCTCGACCAAAGAAGACGTTCGGTTTCGGTAGAATTCGTACGGAGCGCGCGAGCAATCTCCTTCAGATGCTTTCTCCCCTCACCCAACCCTCTCCCCATCCGAACTCGGATATATCCGAGTTCGGACGGGGAGAGGGACATTTTGCATAAGATGCCAAAAAGAACCGACATCAAATCGATCCTCATCATCGGCGCTGGCCCGATCGTCATCGGCCAGGCCTGCGAGTTCGATTATTCCGGCACGCAGGCCTGCAAGGCGCTCAAGGAAGAGGGCTACCGGGTCGTGCTGGTGAACTCGAACCCGGCGACGATCATGACCGATCCCGATCTCGCCGACGCGACCTATGTCGAGCCGATCACGCCGGAGATCGTGGCCAAGATCATCGAGCGCGAGCGCCCCGACGCGCTGCTCCCCACCATGGGCGGGCAGACCGCGCTCAACTGCGCGCTGTCGCTGCGCAAGATGGGCGTGCTCGACAAGTTCAACGTGAAGATGATCGGCGCGACCGCCGACGCGATCGACAAGGCCGAGGACCGCGAGCTGTTCCGTGAGGCAATGACCAAGATCGGCCTGCCCACGCCGCGTTCGCACCAGATCAAGACGCTGCCGCAGGCGCTGGAAGCGCTCGACGATATCGGCCTGCCGGCGATCATCCGCCCGTCCTTCACGCTGGGCGGCACCGGCGGCGGTATCGCCTACAACAAGGCCGAGTTCATAGAGATCGTCGAGCGCGGCATCGACGCCTCTCCGACCAACGAGGTGCTGGTCGAGGAATCGGTGCTCGGCTGGAAAGAATTCGAGATGGAGGTGGTGCGCGACAAGAAGGACAACTGCATCATCATCTGCTCAATCGAGAACGTCGATCCGATGGGCGTGCATACCGGCGATTCCATCACCATCGCGCCGGCGCTCACCCTCACCGACAAGGAATACCAGATCCTGCGCGACGCCTCGATCGCGGTACTGCGCGAGATCGGCGTGGAAACCGGCGGATCGAATGTGCAGTTTGCGATCAATCCGGCCGACGGGCGGCTGGTGGTGATCGAGATGAATCCGCGCGTGTCGCGTTCCTCCGCGCTCGCTTCGAAGGCGACCGGCTTCCCGATCGCCAAGGTCGCGGCCAAGCTTGCCGTCGGATACACGCTCGACGAGATCGCCAATGACATCACCGGCGGCGCGACGCCGGCCTCGTTCGAGCCGACCATCGATTACGTGGTCACCAAGATTCCCCGTTTCGCCTTCGAGAAATTCCCCGGCGCCTCACCGGTGCTGACCACCTCGATGAAATCGGTCGGCGAAGCCATGGCGATCGGCCGCACCTTCCAGGAAAGCCTGCAGAAGGCGCTGCGCTCGCTGGAAACCGGCCTCACCGGCCTCGACGAAATCACGATCGAAGGCTTCGACCCGGCCAAGGGCATTGACGACACCGACAACAGGGCCGCCATCCGTGCCGCGCTCGGCACGCCGACGCCGGACCGACTGCTCAAGCTGGCGCAGGCGATCCGCTTCGGCGCGAGCGACGAACTCGTGCACAGCGCCTGCCGCATCGACCCGTGGTTCCTCGCGGAAATCCGCGGCATCGTCGAAACCGAGGCCGAGATCGTCGCGAAAGGCTTGCCCGGCACGGCCGGCGCGTTCCGCCGGCTCAAGGCCATGGGTTTTTCGGACACCCGTCTCGGCAAACTCACCGCGACCCCTGCCGAGACGGTCATGCAGAAAAGAAGAAAGCTCGGCGTGCGGCCGGTGTTCAAGCGCATCGACACCTGCGCGGCCGAATTCGCCTCGCCGACGGCGTACATGTATTCGACCTATGAGGCGCCGTTCGCCGGCAAGGCCGCCGACGAAGCCGCGCCGTCCGACAAGAAGAAGATCATCATTCTCGGCGGCGGCCCCAACCGCATCGGCCAGGGAATCGAGTTCGACTACTGCTGCTGCCATGCCGCCTTTGCGCTGAAGGAGGCCGGCTACGAGACCATCATGATCAACTGCAATCCGGAAACGGTGTCGACCGACTACGACACCTCCGACCGGCTTTATTTCGAGCCGCTGACGCCGGAAGACGTGCTGGAAATCATCGATAGCGAGCGCTCGAACGGCACGCTGCATGGCGTCATCGTGCAGTTCGGCGGGCAGACGCCGCTCAAGCTCGCCGAGCCGCTGGAAAAAGCGAAAGTGCCTATCCTCGGCACTTCGCCGGACGCGATCGACCTCGCCGAAGACCGTGACCGCTTCAAGAAGCTGCTCGACAAACTCAAGCTGAGGCAGCCGCAGAACGGCATCGCCAATTCGCCGAACGCCGCGCGCGCGATCGCCGACGAGATCGGCTATCCGGTGGTGATCCGGCCGTCCTATGTCCTGGGCGGGCGCGCGATGGAGATCATTCGCGATCCGGCACAGCTCGATCGCTATGTCGCGAGACTCGCCGGCGATCTCGACCGGCCGAGCGAGCTCATCGTCTCCAAGAAAAGCCCGCTGCTGATCGACCGCTACCTTTCCGATGCTACCGAGGTCGATGTCGATTGCCTGTGCGACGGCGAGGACACTTTCATCGCCGGCATCATGGAGCATATCGAGGAAGCCGGCATTCATTCCGGCGACAGCGCCTGCGCGTTGCCGCCGCATTCGCTGAGCGAGCAGACGATCGCCGAGCTCGAGCGGCAGACGCGCGCGCTGGCGCTCGCGCTCAATGTCGGCGGGCTGATGAATGTCCAGTATGCCATCAAGGATGGCGAGATCTATGTGCTCGAGGTCAATCCGCGCGCCTCGCGCACGGTGCCCTTCGTCGCCAAGGTGATCGGCCTGCCTTTCGCGAAGATCGCGGCGCGCATCATGGCCGGCGAGAAACTCAAGTCCTTCAACCTCAAGCGCATCCGGCCGAGGCACCGCGCGGTGAAGGAAGCCGTGTTCCCCTTCGCCCGCTTCCCGGGCGTCGACACCGTGCTCGGCCCGGAGATGAAATCGACCGGCGAGGTGATGGGCATCGACGCGTCGTTCGAGATCGCTTTCGCGAAAAGCCAGATCGGCGGCGGCGCCAACCTCCCGCGCAACGGCACGGTCTTCGTTTCGGTGAAGGATGCCGACAAGTCGCGCATCCTGCCGGCGGTGAAGCTCCTCGCCTCGCTCGGCTTCAAGACCATCGCGACGTCGGGAACCCAGAGGTATCTGGCGGAACAAGGGGTGGAAACCGCCAAGATAAATAAAGTGCTGGAAGGCCGGCCCCATATCGTGGATGCCATCAAAAACGGCGGTGTTCAGCTTGTTTTCAACACTACCGAGGGTGCGGCGGCGCTGGCCGACAGCCGTTCCCTCCGTCATGCGGCCCTCTTGCATAAAGTGCCGTACTACACCACTCTTTCAGGGGCCGTCGCCGCGGCGCAGGGCATCAAGGCCTATCTTGAAGGCGACCTCGAAGTGCACGCGCTGCAAAGCTATTATGGCGGACGGGACTGAAGGCCGATTTGGCCGGGCGGTCCCGGGTGACGGCGCGAGTGAGGCCGAAAAGTTGAGAGTCGCGGCATCAGGTGAGGCTGGCCGCGACGGGCTTTTTTGACCGCCGCTCGTCGCATGTGACTCCGGTTTTGCGGGAAACCGTGGCCGGAGTCGTATTACGAGTCGATTGAGTGGATCGGCTCACATTGGAGTTGAGGGTGAAAGGGGCTTGGCGGCGCTGACAGTCGCTCAGGTTTTGATCGGGCGCCCGCCAGGAGGAGAGAAACGATGGACAAGATTCCGATGACCGCGGCCGGCTATACCGCGCTTGAAAACGAGCTCAAGCATTGTCAGCAGGTTGAGCGGCCCCGCATCATCCAGCAGATCACCGACGCGCGCACCCATGGCGATCTGTCGGAGAATGCCGAATATCACGCCGCGAAGGAGCAGCAGTCCCTGAACGAAGGTCGCATCGCCGAGCTCGAGGACAAGCTCGCACGCGCCGACGTCATCGACGTATCGAAGCTTTCCGGGGACGCCATCACGTTCGGCGCGACCGTCACGCTCATCGACGAGGACACCGACGAGAAGAAGGTGTGGCAGATCGTCGGCGAGCCCGAGGCCGACGCGAAAAAGGGGCGGATTTCGATCACCTCGCCGATCGCGCGCGCGCTCATCAACAAGAAGAAGGGCGAGACTGTCGAGGTCAATACGCCGGGCGGCGCCAAGGCCTACGAGATCAAGAAGATCGAGTGGAAGTAGAGCCCAGGCATCACGCCTTAAGTTCGACCTTGAGCTCCAGCAGCAGGAACGACAGCGACTTGCCGTGACCGTCGAGGCCGAGGCTGGCATTGACGCCGCCCTCGAGCACGTCATCGAGGACGAAATTGAACGCGGCGAGCTTCGGCAGGTCGAAGCGGACGACGCGCGCCGGGTTGCGCGCGGCGAAGGCAGCGGCAACACGCCCGGCGGTCACCTGCGCGGCGACGGCCGGATAGTGCGCCGGATCGCGGCAGACAAGCGCGATGTTGAGACGGTCGCCCTTGTCGCCCGACCGCGCATTGGCGATTTCGTGGAGGCGAACCGTGCGCGTCATGCGGACGCTCCGAGGAGCGTCACGCACGGCTCGGCATAGCGCCGCTCGATGAGGCAGGCGGCGCTCGCGAGCCGCGGCGTTGCGTGCCGGCGCACGCCGGCGCCGCCGGCCGGGCCGGCACAATAGAGCGCCTCGACCTCGTCGAGCAGAATCTCGATGTCCGCGGCATTGGCCGACTGCGCCGCAAAACGCAGGCGGATGTCCTCGGCCTGCGAGCGGCCGAGATCGGGCACGACGGTACTTGTTCCAAGGACGCTCACCGCGCCGATGGCATCGACGCGTATCGCAAGCTCGGGAACACGCTGGGCCATGCGGCGGCGAACGATGTCGATAGCGAGCATGGCGCGGGCCGCCGCATTGGGTCCGGCATAGGAAATCTCGGCCTCGCCGAGAGTGCCGCCATCAACGCAGACCGTCGCCTTGAGCGTTTCGGGCGCCGGCCTGCCGCGCGCGCCGGTCACGCGCACGCGGTCCTTTCCGGTTTCGTCGACCTCGACCCCGGTGAGATCAAGCACGACGTCCGGCGCGAGATAGGCGGCAGGGTCGTGAATCTCGTAGAGCAACTGCTCGATGACGGTCAGCCGGTCGACCAAGCCGCCGGAACCCGGCGGCTTGGTGATGACGATGTCGCCGTCACGGTCGATCTCGGCGATCGGGTAACCGGCCGCAGCGAGACCGGAGACATCCTTGTAACCCGGATCGGCAAAGTAGCCGCCCGTCACCTGCGCGCCGCATTCGAGCAGATGTCCGGCAAGCGTACCGGCCGCGAGGCGATCCCAGTCGTCGGCGCGCCAGCGGAACGCATGCAGCAGCGGACCGAGCGCCAGGGCGGAATCGGCAACCCGCCCGGTCACGACGATATCGGCGCCCCGGTCGAGCGCCTCTGCGATCGGTTGCGCGCCGAGGTAGAGATTCGCCGAGATGATCTCCCGCGCGCGGGCGAGGATCTTGCCGCCGGTTTCCCGCTGCGCGAATTCAGCGGCCGAGAGCCGTCCGCTGAGATCATCGCCCTCGACAATCGCAATGCGTGGCGTCGTCAGGCCCAGCGCGCTCGCGATCCCGGCGACGCGCCGCGCCGCCGCCGGCGGATTGGCCGAGCCGAAATTGCCTACGACCTTGATTCCGGCCGCGAGACATTGCGCGAGCACCGGCGTCAGCAGACGATCGAGCGCCGGGCTGTAACCGCGCGCGGGGTCTTTCCGCCGCTGCAGCTGGCACAAGGCGAGCGTGCGCTCGGCGAGCGTCTCGTAGATGAGGAAGCGCGGTCCCGCATGGCCGGCAAGCGTTGCGGCGACAGGGCCGCTGGCATCGCTGCGGTCACCGGCAAATCCCGCCGCGCAACCGATAAAGACCTTCCCGTCCATCGAGAAAGCCTACTCCATCGGCACCATCGCCGCGTCTTTCGAATTGCGCAGCGTGAGTGACGTCTTCACGTTGCGCACATTCGGCGCGGCGGTGAGCTTCTCGACGAAGGCCTGGAAGGTCTTGAGATCGGGAGCGACGCATTTAAGCACGAAATCGATCTCGCCCGAGAGCATCCAGCACTCCCGGACCAGCGGCTGCGCGCGCACGAACTTCTCGAAGGCCACGAGGTCGGCTTCCGCCTGGCTCGACAGGTGCACCATGGCGAACACGGCGACCTCGTAGCCGAGCTTCTTCTCGTCGAGCAGCGCGCGGTAGCCCTTGATGTAACCCGCTTCCTCGAGTGCGCGGACACGGCGCAGGCAGGGCGGTGCCGAAATGCCCACGCGGCTCGCCAGCTCCACATTGGTGATGCGTCCGTCGTTCTGCAGTTCCTTGAGAATCTTGCGGTCGATGGCGTCGAGACGCGCGGGCACGGGTTGCTCCGGGAAAAAATGCGGTTCCTGCGTGTAATGTTCATACCGCGAAATATTATTTCGCGAAAGAATATTGCGTAAGGACGATCCCCGACCCCCGGCTGTGGGCGTGAGGGGTTGCGTATCTTGCATGGCTCGGCCGGAAGCCATACATCGGGGCATGCAAAAGAGCCGGCCAGTGTCCGGCCAAGGGACGAGAAGCGTCCAACCGCGCCCGTCCAGGGGGGCGTACAACATGACGAAGACCACACACGCCAAGGTCGTGATCATTGGCTCGGGGCCGGCCGGCTACACCGCGGCGATCTATGCCGCGCGCGCCATGCTCGAGCCGATCCTGATCCAGGGCGTGCAGCCCGGCGGCCAGCTCACCATTACCACCGATGTCGAGAACTATCCCGGTTTCTCCGACGTCATCCAGGGCCCGTGGCTGATGGAGCAGATGCAGGCGCAAGCCACGCATGTCGGCACGCGGATCGTGACCGACCACGTCAACAAGGTTGAACTGGCGCAGCGGCCGTTCAAGCTGACCTGCGATAGCGGCGACATCTATCTCGCCGATGCGCTGATCATCGCCACCGGTGCCCAGGCGCGCTGGCTTGATTTGCCGTCCGAGCAGAAATTCAAGGGCTATGGCGTGTCGGCCTGCGCCACTTGCGACGGCTTCTTCTATCGCAACAAGGAAGTGATCGTCGTCGGCGGCGGCAATACGGCGGTCGAAGAAGCGTTGTTCCTGACGAATTTTGCATCGAAGGTCACCGTCGTGCACCGGCGCGATGCATTCCGCGCCGAGAAGATTCTCCAGGACCGCCTGTTCAAGCATCCCAAGATCGAGGTGATCTGGGATACGGTGCTGCACGACGTCATGGGCGCCGAAAATCCGCTCAAGGTCAGCGGCGTCAAGCTGAAGAATGTGAAAACCGGCGCCATCACCGAGCACCGCGTCGACGGCGTGTTCATCGCCATCGGCCATCAGCCGGCCTCGGAACTCTTCACGGGCCAGGTGCAGATGAAGCCGTCGGGCTACATCATCACCGCCGGCCATTCGACGGCGACGTCTGTCGAAGGCGTCTTCGCCGCCGGCGATGTGACCGACGATATCTACCGGCAGGCCGTCACCGCCGCCGGACAGGGCTGCATGGCCGCACTCGAGGCCGAGAAATTCCTGGCGGCGCATGAACATCGCCGCGCGGCGGCGGAGTAGATCATGGTCGCCACCAACGCAACGATGGACTGGGACAAGCTGAAGGTCTTCCACGCCGCGGCGGAAGCGGGCTCATTCACGCATGCCGGCGAGCGTCTCGGCCTCTCGCAATCAGCGGTTTCCCGGCAGGTTTCCGCGCTGGAATCGGAGCTTGCCGTCTCGCTCTTTCACCGTCACGCGCGCGGGCTGATCCTCACTGAGCAGGGCGAACTGCTCTATCGCACGGCGCATGAAGTGTTCATGAAGCTGGAAGCGGCGCGCACCAAGCTGACCGACAGCCGCGAACGGCCGAATGGCGAACTCAAGGTGTCGACTACGCCGGGCATCGGCGTGCACTGGCTGACGCCGCGGCTCGGGGAATTTCTCGACCTTTACCCGGACATCCAGATCACGCTGATCACCACCGACGAGGAACTCGATCTCGCCATGCGCGAGGCCGACGTCGCCATCCGCCTTCGCCAGCCAACGCAGCCTGATCTCATCCAGCGCAAGCTTTTTTCCGTGCACTCGCATGCTTATGCGTCGCCGGATTATCTCAAGCGCTTCGGCACGCCGCGCACGCACGACGATCTCGACAAGCACCGCATCGTTCTTCTTGGCGGCGGCGTCGTGCCCGCGCATCTGCAGAACCGGCGCTGGCTCCTGGACGTGGGCCGCGAGAACAAGGGCCCGCGCGTGCCGCAGCTCACAGTCAACAATGTGCTCGGAGTCCTGCGCGCGTGCCAGCGCGGCCTCGGCATTGCGATGCTTCCCGATTATCTTGTCGAAGAAAACGGCGGGCTGGTGCAGCTGTTCGGCGAAGCGGACACGCTCGCCCTCGACGCCTATTTTGTTTATCCGGAAGAGCTCAAATCCGTCGCGCGGATCCAGGTGTTCCGCGATTTCCTCGTTGCCAACGCACAGCGCTGGCACTTCTAGAGAATTTTCCCATCACGAACCCGTGTTCTGCGGGCGCACCTCAGCGGTTTATTGCGCTTGGCCCGCAGCGCATGGCTGACATGCGGCTCGCCGTGTTGTCGCGACGGGCCGGCATTCGCATACTCGTTCTTCGCTGTTGTGCCGGATGCGTATCCTCCCAGAATCACCGGTGCACAGCATTGTTCCCCTCTGGAAGATGTTGCCGGCCCCCACGCCGGCAATCACTGAAACCGGGCCCCATCTGGGGCCCGGTTTTTTATCCGACGCATCTAGGAATATATTCTGGCGCTCATGCCGAATCGGCGGCCTGTCGTTCGGACCATGCCGCCGGCGCAGATGTTGCGATTCTGTCATGCCGCGCCCGCATACTCCTCGGCCACAAAGCCGCCTCACGTAAAAGTCATGGGTATAACCGGTGAAAAGACGGTACCAACCGCCTTCCTTGCATTGGGTTGCCCTAGGTTACCACCGCAAAAAGCGCCGCCAAATCGGCGAATTCGCGGGGCCGACCGGCGGCCATGCAAAATAGCCACACTACGGGACTGATCGGCCTGCATTATTGGGAAAAACGTAACTGGCTTCAGACACTATCAGCTAAAATGGCCGGGATTCATAAGGGGCTTAGCCCGCCTCGCGACAGCCTTGGGAGATATGTGGTGAAAAGTGCTCGATTTGACCGCCTGCTGGCCTCGACAGCCATTGCCGTGGCTCTCGCCCTGTCCAGTCATGCGGGTTTGGCGCAGCAAAGCGGCAAGGCGGTCGAGGCCGCGGTGCCGGTGCCGGACACCACCATCCCGCCACCGCTGACCATCAAGGACTTCCAGGCGCCGGTGCGGCATGCCGCGGCGCAAACGTCCATCATGACGGACGAATCCAAGAAGGATGAGGCGAAGAAGGACACCGCCGCTCCTGCCGCCGCGCCGGCTGCCGAACAGGCGAAGGAACCAGCGAAGGCCGCTTCGACGCCCGCTCCCGCCGCGGAAGCCAGCCTTTCCGACAAGTTGCGCGAGCTGATCGCCGGCAAGCAGTTCGACCGCCTGGTTCCGCGCAAGGCCGATCGCGCCGGCATCGAGGCCTATTACAGCGCGCACAACTATGCGCCGCTATGGATCAGCAACAATGCTGCCAATGATCGCGAAAAATCTGCGGCGGCCTATCTCGCCCAGGTCGATACGGTTGGTCTCGACCCGAACGACTATCCGGCGCCGGATTTCAAGTCGGCGTCGAATGCGGACGCCTTGGCCGAGGACGAGCTCAAGTTCACTGCATCCGTGCTGACTTATGCACGCCAGGCCCAGATCGGGCGCATCCATTTCTCCCGCGTCAGCGCCGACATTCAATACGATCTCGTTGCGCCGGAACCGGCATCAGTCCTGGCGAAGCTTGCTGAAAGCAATGACGCCAGCGCCGCGCTCGACAGTTACAACCCGCCGCAAGAGGGCTTCAAGGCGCTGCGCGCGAAGCTCGCTGAATTGCGCAAGGGTCCGGCCGATTCCGGGCCGAAAGCCGAGGACAAGCCGGCGGCGCCCCGCATTCATATCGCCGAGGGCAAGATCCTGCACTCTGGCATGAAGGATGCGCGCGTCACGGCGTTGCGCAAGCGCCTCGCCATTGCCGGCGACAAGGACAACCCGCTCTATGACGATGCGGTGCGCGATGCGGTGAAGGCGTTCCAGACGGAAAGCGACATTGCTGTCGACGGCAATCTCGGCCCGAATACCGTGCGCGCGCTCAATGGTGAGCAGAAGGAAGTACGCCGTCCGTCCGCCAACCCCGTCGACACGATCATCGTGAATATGGAGCGCTGGCGCTGGCTGCCGCGCGATCTCGGCAATCCCTACGTGATGGTCAACGTCCCGGACTACACGCTGACTCTGTACAACAACGGCAAAGTGTACTGGCACACCAGGATCGTCGCCGGCAAACCGGGAACGACGGCCACGCCCATGATCAGCGCGGAGATGAAATTCATCACCGTCAATCCGACCTGGAATGTGCCGCCGTCGATCATCGAGAAAGAATATCTGCCCGCCCTGCAGGAAGATCCGCAGGCCCTTGAGCGCATCGGGCTCCGGCTGACCCAGGATGCGGACGGCACTGTCCACGTCTCGCAGCCGCCGGGCGCCGGCAATGCGCTCGGCCGCATACGCTTCAACTTCCCGAACAAGTTCCTCGTCTATCAGCACGACACGCCGGACAAGTACCTGTTCGCGCGTGAAAAGCGCGCCTACAGCCATGGCTGCATGCGCGTGCAGAATCCGCTGACCTATGGTGAGAAGCTCTTGTCACTGGTGATGCCGAACGAGCACTACACCGAGGCGCGCCTGCAAAGCATGTTCGGGGACAACGAAATCAACATCAATTTCCCGAAATTCATCCCGGTGCATCTGACCTACCAAACGGCATTCGTGGACGGCGACGGCAAGCTTCAGCTGCGCGAAGACGTCTACGGCCGCGACGCCAAGATGCTTTCGATCCTCAAGAGCAGCGAACGCAAGGTCGCCGACATCGCGGTCGAACGTGCGCCGAACACGTCATCCAAGCCGGTCCGCATGCCGGTCGGCATGTATGGCGGCCAGGGTGGCGGCTACAGCTACGGCGGCGGTTCGAACTTCTTCGACTGGCTGTTCGGCGGACCTGGGCCGCGCGCGTATCCGCCGCGCCCGATTCCGAACTATCCGCGCGGCAACGGGAACGGCCGCTACACCTCCCGCTGATCGCGTCTTGCGCTGAAACAATGGAAACGCCGGCGACGACCGCCGGCGTTTTTTCATCGAAGCGACAATGGTACAGGCGGGTGGACTCGAACCACCGACCTCTGGTTCCACAGACCAGCGCTCTAACCAACTGAGCTACGCCTGCACGCGGCCGGCTTTGCGTAAGCCTGGTCCGAGCCGGGCGGAAACTAGGTGCAGGCCGCCTGTTTGGCAAGCGGCCCGATTTAGGCGTCCGCTTGCCGCAAACGAAAAGCCCGGCCATTGAGGTCCGGGCTTCCGCTTATCCTGCCTGGGAACAGCTGGCAGCGGGCCGGCAGTATCAGGCCACCCGTTTGAAATTGCTGCTGATGCATTCCTTGATCGGCTCGGCCGTTTCAGTCGCGACCTTCTGCGCGTGCTCCGAGAGCTCCTTGCCCTGGGCCATCAGCGCATCGAACTGCTTGCGCAGATAGGCGCTGTAGAGCTCGACCGTCTCCGAATAGGACTTGGCGCTGGCCAGTTCGCTCAGGAGATCGAAGGCCGCATCGGTGTTGGCGCGGGCAGTCTCGATCAGCTTCAGGCCATAGCTGGCGCAACCTTTTGATGCATTGGAATAGGTATCCTCAAGCACATCGGTCGCCTCTTCAGCCGCGCTCTTGACCTTCTCGTAATTTTCCTTTGCCTGCGCGATCCCTTTCTCGGCGAACTCGCGGAAAGCGGTCGGCACCTCGAACTTCGGCATCTCGAATTTCGGCATTTCAAACTTCGGGGCTTCGAAGGCCGGCACCCCGATGGCGACCGGTTTTGACTTGGACTTGGACGTTGAAGCGGCACTGCTTTCAGCCATGAGAATCATCCTTGAATGGGGAGGGCATCACGCGTGTCCGGGTCCCCGCCCTCCGCAAACAGGCCCGTCGGAATTGAGGTCCCTCGCCTGGCGTCGGCTTGACTTGCAACAGCCCCGCGCCTGGCAGACCATCATTTATCCTTATATAGAGTCTTTTGGTGCATTGCAATAAAAATTATTGCAATGCACAAATGACGCAGCCACCCTCTCGCCCGCGCGCGGCGGACCCGGGTGGATAAGGCCTGTCGGTACGTCAGTGGTGTGTTCCTGGTTCCGACATTTTTGCCGCCCGCTTGCTCAGTTCCTTGGCCTGATCGGTCAGGGCCGCCATTTGGGTATTTACGTATTCTGTGTGGAGCTCAACCACATCCTGCGGCTGCCTGGCCTGCAACAGCCTTTGCGCAAAAGCGAATGATGTCGCGATGTTGCGCTCGGTGAATTCCATCGCGAGCTCGGCAGCTTCCCGCGCGCCGGCTTGGGCGCCTGCGGCCTGATGTTCGGCCGTATTCACCGCCTGCTGGGCGGCATTGATGAAGAGATCGAATGCCTCCTTGGCCTGCTCGACGCTCTTCTCAGCCAAGGCTCGCATATCCGCGGAGAAATCGAACCTCGCGCCACTTTCCTTGGTCATGACATTCCTCCATTCCCGAACCCGCGGTAAATTATTGCCTCCACCTCTCGATCGCCACGCCGCGGCGCCACCCACAGAACCTCGCCCGTTAACGCTATCCGGGCTTGCCTCGGAACGGGTGCCCGACCCACGTGGACGCCGCCCGGCCGTCGCCTTATTAAGGTTTTATTAGCCGTAAAAGTTGCGACAGGGCGATGACGAACCGCAAACTGCACCTCGCATTTCTCGAAGATCCGCGGTTCGCGGCCCATGCGCTGAGCCCGGCGCCGGTGTGGCTATGGAGCGCGGCAGCCAACCGGGTTCTGTGGGCCAATCCGGTTGCGGCTGCGATTTTCGAGGCGGCCTCCCCCGCGGAATTGACCACACGCAACTTCGAGCCGCGACACGCCGCCGCCGTGCAGGTCGCACGTCTCGCCAAGTCTTTGCGGCCGGACGGAGCACCAAGGCTTGAGCGCCTGCGCGGATTTGGCGGGAGCATTGGCGGCGCGCTGATCTGCCTGTGCTCGCGCGTCATGGTCGCCGACAAAGAAGCGGTCTTGCTGGTGTCGACCGAACGTGCGGGCAAGGAGTTGCCGCTGCCCGAACGCGCGACCCGGTTGCTGCGCGACCTTGATTTGCCGACGGCAGTTTTCACCGCCGACGGCGAGCTGATCGACGCGCAAGCCGCCGCGCGCGAACGACTGGGCAGCCATCGGGATCTTGTGCGGCTTGGCGCCGAAAAAGTCGCGCGGGCGGCGACAACCAAAGGCATGGCTGCGGGAAAGACCGCGGCTGGCAAAATCAGGCTCATCAAGCTTGGTGCTGGTCCTACATTCGCGCTGCTCGCCACATTTACCGGCAGCCCGCCGCCGGCGCCTGCCGACCGACGCGAGAACGAGGCCGCAGCTTCGTCACCGGCGGCGGCTGCGCAACCGGAACCTGGCGCACCCCGTCTTCCACTCCGCTTCGTGTGGAAGACCGATGTCGGCACACATTTCACGCTCGCAAGCGAGGAATTCATCGTGTTGAGCGGGCCGAAGACGGCCGAGCTGCTCGGCCGGCCCTGGTCTGAGGTCGCCAAAAGCCTGAACATTGATCCGAAGGAGCAGATCACCAGCGCGATGACGACCCGTGAAACCTTCAGCGGGGTCAGCGTCGACTGGCCGCTCGACGGGCTTGACCAGTCGCTGACTGTCGAAATGTCGGGCCTGCCGATGTTCGATCGCGAACGCGAGTTCACCGGTTTTCGCGGCTTCGGCATCTGCCGCAACATTGACCAGCTCAAGGACGTGGCAGAACGGCGCCGGCAGGCAGGCGCGGCATCCGCGCCGACGCCGCCGGCCGAATCTCCAAAGGTCGTCGCATTTCCATCGGCGCCGCAGCAGGTGCCCGCGCCGGCGCCGACCGCACGGGACCACAGCGCATTTCAGGAACTTGCGCGTGAACTGAGCCAGCGTCTGAAAAGATCGGCCAGGGGCGAAAAGTCCGACAAGGCTCCGCCTGCAGACATGCCCGAAGACACGGCGCCCGAGGCGGTTGTTCCGTCACTGCAGCCGGTAACGCCGGCGCCCGTGCGCGACGTGCAGGACAATCGGCCGATCCTCGACCGGCTTCCCGTCGGTATTCTGGTCTATCGCCTCAATACCCTGATCTATGCCAATCGTGTCTTCCTGGACTGGACCGGTTACACAACACTCGATGAACTGGCCGATGCCGGCGGGCTCGACAGCCTTTTCATCGAAAACAGCGATGGGGCGCGCGCGAAGGACAAGAAGGGCGGCAGGACACTCACGATCAGCACCGTGAACGGAAATCAGAAGCCGGTTGAGGGGCGATTGTTCAGCGTGACATGGAACGGCGAAAATGCGCTCGCGCTGATGATTGAAACAAAATCGGAGAGCGGCGGCAAAGCGGCCCCGGCCGTGCCGACGGACCTTGACCGGGAAAACCGCGAACTCAAGGCGATCCTCGATACCGCTACCGATGGCGTGCTTGTCCTCGATCGCGCCGGACGTGTCCTGTCATCCAACCGCAGCGCCCAGGCGCTTTTCGGTTATGACGCGGACGAACTCGCCGCGCTGTCGATGACCGACCTGCTCGTGCCCGAGACCCACCGTGTCGTGCTGCAGCATCTCGAACGGCTTGCCCAGGGTCAGGGCGTCGGCTCGCTCAATCCCGGCTATGAAACAATCGGCCGCGTGAGCCAGGGCGGCCTCGCGCCCTTGCACATCACGATCGGCCGCATCGAGGACGGCGAGAAACTCTGCGCGGTGTTGCGCGATGTCACGGCCTGGAAGCGCAGCGAAGAGGAGCTCGTCGATGCAAGGCGCGCGGCCGAAAAAGCCTCGATTGCAAAGTCCGAATTTCTTGCAAAAATAAGCCACGAGATCCGCACCCCGCTCAACGCCATCATCGGCTTTTCCGAGGTCATGCTGGACGAGCGCTTCGGCCCAATCGGTAGTGAGCGCTACCGGCAGTACCTCAAGGATATCCACGCGTCAGGCGGACATCTGGTCTCCCTGATCAACGATCTTCTCGACCTTTCGAAAATCGAGTCGGGCAAGCTCGATCTGACTTTTGTCAGCGTCAATCTCAATGACCTCGTGCAGCAATGCGTCGCAATCATGCAGCAGCAAGCCAACCGCGAGCGTGTCATTATCCGGACGTCCTTGCCCGCGAGCCTGCCTCAGGTCATCGCCGACGCCCGTTCGGTCCGGCAGATCGCGCTTAACCTGCTTTCAAATTCGATCAAGTTCACCGGCGCCGGAGGACAAGTGATTATCTCCACGGCCCAGACCGATGAGCACCAGGTGGTATTGCGCGTCCGCGATACCGGCTCCGGCATGAGCGAAAACGATTTGCAGACCGCGCTTGAGCCGTTCCGCCAGGTTGCAACTTCCGCCCGCTGGGATTCAAGCGGCACCGGGCTTGGCCTTCCCATAACCAAAGCGCTGGCGGAAGCCAATCATGCCGAGTTCCGCATCACCAGCCAGGTCGGCGACGGCACGATGGTCGAAGTGATTTTCCCGCCGGGGCGAGTGCTGGCGCAGTAATCCGAATATCAGCTAGGCTTGAGCGATGAGCCGGATGGTCCGCGCGGTGGCAGTCATTCTGGCGTTTGTGGTTGCGGCGATCGGACCGCCGGTCCGCGCTGCCGAGCCGGTCGATTTGCTCCTGGTGCTCGCGTCGGACGTGTCACGAAGCGTCGACAGCCGCAAATTCCAGCTGCAGCGCGAAGGCTACGCCGCGGCAGTGAGCAATCCTCAGGTTCTCGACGCAATCCGCTCGGGCCGGTATGGCCGCATCGCGGTCCTGTTTCTCGAGTGGTCGGGGCTCGGCAATCAGAAAGTCGTCATCGACTGGACGATGATCGACGGCGCGAAATCCGCGCAGACCTTCGGTGACCGCCTGCTGGAATCGCCGCGTTCTTTCGCGGACCGGACATCGATCAGCGGCGGCATCGATGCCGCGGTCGAACAGCTTTCACATGCCCCATTCATTTCAAGCCGCCAAACGATCGACGTCTCGGGCGACGGGACGAACAATGCCGGGCGCGATGTCGGACAGGCGCGCGACGAGGCGCTCGCGCGCGGCATCACAATCAACGGGCTCGTGATCCTCAGCGAGACGCCGCTCCCGTGGAATCCCGAGCACACCAACCCTGCCGGCGGCTTGAGCAAGTACTATCGCGACAATGTTGTCGGCGGCCCCGGCAACTTTGTGATGGAGGCCAAGGACTTCGACTCGTTCGGCGAAGCCATCATCAAGAAACTGGTGGCGGAGATCGCAGCGGTGGACAGGCCTGGAGACCTGGCGGCGCAGCAGGTTTTGCGGGCGATGCAGCCATGAAAGGGTCACAGAGCCTGTCCAATGTTGGACCCAGCGGCACCGATGCTATAGTCCGCCGGCGCCTGCCGCCGAAACAACCGGAAACCCGCATTTGACAGCCGCAGCCGGCTTAAAACGCCTGGGACTTACACTGCTTGCCATCGTGGCGGGCGGCATGCTGGTACTCACCACGGCCGGCTACCTGATATCGGCCGATTCCGTGCGTCAGCAGGTTGTCAGCCAGATCCGTGCCGTCACGGGCCTTGATCCGGTTCTGCGCGGCAAGGCGAGCGTGTCGCTGTTCCCCACCGGGAGCGTCAGCTTTGCCGACGTCGTGCTCGGCGATGCCCATCAGCCGGCCCTCATTGCCGAAAAGCTGACAGCCCGCCTGCGATTTTTTCCACTTCTGATCGGGCGCGTCGAAATCGCCGACGTATCGCTCGACCGCCCAAAGATTGCAGTGGAATTGGAACCGGGCGGCCGGTCCAACTGGTCGGGACTGATCGAAGCGCTTACGCGGAGCCAGACTTCGGTGCAGCGGCCTGCGGCTTTCTCGGAAATGCGCATCGATGACGGCATCGTCGTCATCGAGGACAAATCGCGCAAGGTCAGCGAAACATTATCGGGCGTGGAGTTCTCGCTCGCCTGGCCGTCGATATCGAAAAGCTTTGGCGCGACCGGCCATTTCATCTGGCGCGACGCCCCGATGGACGCGAGCCTGACGTTATCCGACTTTGCGTCGGCGCTGGCCGGCAACCGGAGCGGACTGAAACTGCGGATTTCCGGCACCCCGATGAAGGCCGCATTCGAAGGTGCAGTGAGTCTCAAGCCGACGCTCAAGGTCGAGGGCACACTTGCCGCCGACGCGGCATCGCTGCGGAACGCGTGGATCTGGGCCGGGCAAAAGCCGCTGCCGGGCGGAGGCTTCGGCCGATTTGCCATCAAGGCGCGCACGAATGTGGTTGGCGGAACGATCAGCCTGTCCAGCGTGAATGTCGAGCTCGACGGCAACACAGCGGAAGGTGTGCTCACCTTTGCCGCCGATGGCCGGCAGACTCTGCAGGGGACGCTTGCCGCCGATACGCTCGATCTGACCCCCTATGTGTCGACGGTGCGGCTGCTGGCGGCGAACGAACGGGCCTGGAGCAATGGACACATCACGCTTGAGGGTCTGGCCGGCCTCGACCTCGACCTGCGTCTCTCGGCCGCCAATGTTGTCGTGTCGAATGCCAAGCTTGGCCGAACGGCAATCGCAGCGAATTTGCGCGGCGGCCACCTGGTCGTCACCGTCGGCGAGGCGCAAGCCTATGGCGGTGTCATCAAGGGCTCGCTGGCGCTCGCCGAATTCGATCAGGGTGTCGATGTCAAATCCCAGTTGCAGTTTACCGACGTTGATCTCGAAACCTGCCTGAGCCAGCTCTTCGGGCTGCGGCGACTCGAAGGCAAAGGCAACATTTCGCTCGCGGTCGAGGGCAGCGGCGACAGCGTGCTTGGCGTGACGCGAACGCTGACGGGCACCGCAACCCTGACCGGAACAGACGGGGCCCTGGCGGGGCTCAATGTTGAACAGCTTCTCCGGCGCCTTGAGCGCCGGCCGCTGTCCGGCGGCGGTGAATTCCGCACCGGCCGCACGCCCTACGACAAGATCACAGTCGCGCTGAAAATCGCGCAGGGCACCGTGACGGTTGATGAAGTCACGCTCAATGGCTCGGCCGTCAAGCTTGGGCTCGCAGGCACGGCTTCGGTCCCGGCGCGCGAACTCGACCTGAAAGGCACGGCCTCGCTGGTGAGCGCGTCCAGGCCGGGGGGCGCACCCTTCGAATTGCCGTTTATCGTCCAGGGCTCGTGGGATGACCCGATCATTCTCCCCGATGCGGAGGCGTTGATCGGCCACTCGGGCGCCGCAGCTCCGCTTTTGAATGCCGTGCGCGACCGCCGCGCACGTGACTCGGTCCGCTCCGCAATCGAACGGCTGACGGGCGGCACGCCGGCGCCAGGGACCATACCGGCGACTGATCAATCGGCGACGCCCGGGGGTACAAAAAAGCCTGAATAGTCTGGTTCGTCGCCTTTCTTTTCCGCCCGCCGGGCAAGAGCAGCAGCGAATAGACGCCGACCCGTTTTGCTTCGCGGATCTAGAGCTGGGCGCCCAGCGCCGCACGTTCGCGGCGTGTCGCGCCGCTCTTCGCCACCAGTGATGATACAACCGTCGCCAGGGCGACGACCGCAATCATGATCGTGCAGATTGCATTGATCTCCGGTTTTACGCCAAGGCGCACCTCGGAATAGATCCGGATCGGCAGCGTCGTCGCGCCCGGCCCTGTTGTGAAGCTTGCAATCACGAGGTCGTCCAACGACAGCGAAAAGGCCAGCATCCAGCCGGCGGCGATGGCTGGGGCGATCAATGGCAGGGTAACCGTCAGGAATGTCCTGAACGGCGGACATCCGAGATCCATGGCCGCTTCTTCCAAGCTGCGGTCAAAGCCGATCAGGCGCGATTGCACGATCACCGTCACGAAACACATCGTCAGCGTCGTGTGGGCGATGGCGACCGTCCAAAACCCGCGATCGACATTGACCGCGACGAAGAGCAAAAGCAGCGAAAGGCCGGTGATCACCTCCGGCATGACCAGCGGCGCATAGACCATTCCTGAAAACAGCAGCCGTCCGTAAAAATTGCCGGCTCGCGTGAGCGTCAGCGCCGCAAGCGTTCCCAGAATGGTGGCCGCCGTTGCTGAAACCAGTGCGACGCGCAGGCTGATCCAGGCCGCTTCCAGAACCGCATTGTCGCGCAGCAGTTGCCGATACCATTCGAGCGACCAGCCGCCCCAGACCGTCACCAGGCGGGAGCCATTGAATGAATAGATGACCAGAATGAAGATCGGCAGATAGAGAAAGGCGAGGCCGATCGCGACGGAAATCGTATTGAAAATCGAAGCGCCGCGGTTCATGGCTGCGCTCCCTCGATCGCTCGGCGCTGCAGACGCTCATGGAACAGGATCGGCGTCAGAAGCAGCACGAGCAGCGCCATGGCGATGGCGGAAGCAACCGGCCAGTCACGGTTCGAAAAGAACTCGGTCCACAAGGTCTGGCCGATCATTTGCGAGTCCGAGCCACCGAGCAGATCGGGGATCACGTATTCGCCGACGATCGGAATGAAGCAAAGCAGTGCGCCGGCAGCGATGCCCGGGAGCGAGAGCGGGAAGGTCACCAGCCAGAACGCTTTCCAGCGCGGGCATCCGAGATCGGCTGCGGCCTCCAGCAGGCTTTCGTCCAGTTTTTCAAGGCTCGCGTAGAGCGGCAGCACCATGAACGGAAGATAGGAATAGACGACGCCGATATAGATCGCGGTATCGGACGATAGCCAGGCCGCGGGCATGTCGATGACATGCAGCCGCAGAAGGATGTCGTTGAGCAGGCCGTCGCGTTGCAGGATATTGATCCATGCATAAACGCGGATCAGGAACGAGGTCCAGAACGGCAAGACCACTGCCATGACCAGCAGCGGCTGCCATCGCCGCGGCGCGCGCGCAATGCCATAGGCAATCGGGTAGCCGAGCAGGAGAAGTATCGTGGTCGAAACCGCGCCGACCTGCAGGCTTTTGACATAAGAAAGAAGATAGAGCGAATCCGACGCCAGCAACCGGAACGTGTCGAGCGACAGCTTGCTGAAAAAGTCCGCGAGGCCTGCGAGGCCCGACTGAATGTCAAGCACAGGCAAATAAGGCGGCTGCGCGAGGACGGTCTCAGACAGGCTGATTTTCAGGACGATCGCGAAGGGCAGCAGAAAGAATATGACGAGCCAGAGATAGGGGATCGCCACGGCGGAAAATCCGCTCCAGCTTCGTTTCTGCCGCTGCTGCTGCATGGCCTATCTCGTCAAAACCACCGCTGCATCCGGCGGCCATGAAAGCCAGACCAATTCGTTCAGCGGGAATCCGGGCTTGTTGCCCACATGCACATTGGCGAGCGCGGCCTTCATCGGCGATCCGTCGGAAAGGCGAATCTTGTAAATAGAGGTGTCCCCGCGATAGCCGATTTCGAAAACCGTACCGGCCACGGCGTTCACGCCCTGCCCGGGACGCTCGCGGCTCATTGTGATTTTCTCCGGGCGCAGTGCGAGCCACGCGGCTTGCCCGGGCCCGGCGGTGCCGGAATCGGAGATTTTCAGCTTCCCGACGGCGCTTTCGATCAGGCCGTCGGACATCACGCGGCCCTCGATGATCGTGACCTCGCCGATGAAGTCTGCCACCCAGCGAGAATTGGGACTTTCGTAGATCTGCGGCGGCGGCGCCACCTGCATCAACCGGCCCCGATCCATCAGTGCTATCCGGTCGGCAACGATCATCGCCTCTTCCTGGTCGTGGGTGACGATGACGAAGGTGGTGCCGAGCTTGCGCTGCAATTCCATCAGCTCGAACTGGGTCTCCGCGCGCAATTTCTTGTCGAGCGCCGCAAGCGGTTCGTCGAGCAGCAGGACCCGCGGGCGCTTGATGAGCGAGCGCGCCAGGGCCACCCGCTGACGCTGGCCGCCCGAGAGCTGATGGATCTTTCGTTCCTCGAAGCCCTGCAGGCGCGTGAGCGCGAGCATCCCGGCAACGCGGTCCGCGATCTCCGCACGGTCAAGCTTTTCCTGCCGCAGCCCGAAGCCGATATTTCCCGCAACAGTAAGATGCGGAAACAACGCATAGCTCTGGAACATCATATTGACCGGACGCCGGTGGGGCGGCACGTCCACGATGTCGCCGCCGTCGAGAAGAATGCGGCCCTCGCTCGGCGCCTCGAAGCCGGCGAGCAGCCGCAACAGGGTCGTCTTGCCGCAACCGGACGGTCCGAGCAACGCGAAGAACTCGCCCTGCAT
>DATEKG010000025.1:0-3266 GCA_035277565.1 Pseudolabrys sp. | reverse complement strand
AACGACGAGGGGCAGGTAATCCATCAGCAATGCGCGCATCGGCGACCTCAAGCGTACAGTCCCGCTTTACCTGATATACGCCGGCCTGGACTGTTCGGCGGCCGAACGGCGCCGGTTATCCCGCACAAAGTGGCCCTTGTTATTTGAGATAGCCTCTCAGGCGGAGCGGCCGAGGCTTAGCGCAGCGTAAAAGGGGTGGCAAGCCGACATTGGCTGGCATCCACGAACGCGAAACGTCACATTTGACAGGCCAACCGCCGCGCCTCGATAGTCGCGCCCCGGGGCGGCAATGAGATCGTGAGGTCTGCGTATGGCGATCCTGCGTGTGCTGGCTGGCATCTTTTCTCTGGTCACTGCGGCACTGACGGCCGTTCCGTCTCATGCCGAGGACTATCCCTCGCGCACGGTCCGCCTGATCGCGCCATTCGGCGCCGGTGGCCCCACCGACGTGTTCACGCGCATCGTCGCGCAGGAGCTGCAGAAATCCCTGCACCAGGCCTTTGTGGTCGAGAACAAACCCGGCGCCGGCACAACGATCGGCACGGAATATGTCGCGAAGGCAGCGCCCGATGGCTATACGCTGCTGTTGGTTTCCGGCACACAGACCGTCAACGAGACGCTCTATACCAGCAAGCCCTACCACCTCATGCAGGACCTTGTGCCGGTCTCGCCGCTTATCGACAGCGACCTCGTCCTGGTGGTGAACCCTTCGGTTCCCGCGAAAACGCTCGGCGAACTGATCGCGCTCGCAAAGGCAAAGCCAGGTACGCTCAATTTCGGTTCGTCGGGCCCCGGTTCGAACTACCATATGGCGGCCGAGCTGCTCAAAAATCTGACCGGGATCGATATCGTCCACGTGCCCTACAAGGGCTCAACCGGGATGCGCACGGATATTTTGAGCGGGCAAATTCAAATCCTGTTCGACAGCGTGCCGACCATGGCAGCCTTCATCAAGGAGCGCCGTGTGCGCGCACTCGGCACCAGCGGCACCGCTCGTTCTCCAGTGCTCCCCGACGTGCCGACGATTTCCGAATCCATTCCGGGCTTCCAGGCCACGCTGTGGGTCGGCTTCATGGCACCGAAAGGCACACCGCAGCCGGTCATCGACCTGCTGAATCGGGAGATCACCAAAATTCTCAAGCGTCCCGACATAAAGGCATCGTGGGAGCAACAAGGCGCGACGCCGTTGACGATGACACAGCCCGAATTTGCCGCCTTCATGCAATCACAGGTCGACAAGTGGGCGAAGGTCATCAAGGACAATCACATCACGCTGATCAAGTAACGGCTTGCGAACTCCAACCAGGCGGACGAGCAAAAAATGAACGAGATGGCGAAGCTCGCGATCAAGGGCGAGGATCACTGGACAACCAAGGACGGCGGCGTAAAGCTTTTTCTTTTTGAAAAATGTGTCGGCGACCCGGTCAAGACGAGGGGCACGATCCTGTTTGTGCACGGCTCGTCAATGGCGTCGCAGCCGACTTTTGATCTGCAGGTCCCCGGCCGCCCCGATTCATCCGTGATGGACCATTTCGCACGGCTCGGATTCGATTGCTGGTGCGTCGATATGGAGGGCTACGGCCGTTCCACCAAGGATCGCAACAATAACGCGCCGATCTCGCAAGGCGCCGACGACTGCTATGCGGCCGCGCTCTATATCCAGAAGCTTCGCGGCAAGCGGCCATTTCTGGTTTACGGCATTTCTTCAGGCGCGCTGCGCGCGGCAATGTTTGCCGAGCGGCACTCTGACATGGTTGCACGCCTGGCGCTCGACGCCATGGTGTGGACCGGCGAAGGGTCGCCGACGCTTGAGCAGCGCCGCAAGCGGCTCCCGGAATTCCAGGCCCAAAACCGCCGTCCGATCGACAAGGCCTTCATTCACTCGATCTTCGATCGCGATCATCCCGGCACTGCCGAGGAAAAGGTGATCGATGCCTTTGCCGACGCCGTTGTGGCCCTCGACACCTCGGTGCCGACCGGAACCTATGTCGACATGTGCGCGAAGTTGCCGGTGGTGAACCCGGAAAAGATCTCGGCGCCGACGCTCATCATGCGCGGTCAATGGGATGGCATTGCTTCCATAGACGATCTCATGAAGTTCTTCGCCAGACTGCCCAACCCGGACAAGCAATTCACTGTCATGCCCGGCATCTCACACGCGAGTTTCCAGCAGAAAAACTACATGCTCGTGTACCACATTCTCGCAAGTTTCTTCTCGCAGCCGGCGCCCGTGTACAGGGGCTGAAGGATCTACGCTGAGTATGTGGAATTCGTCGCCACCGGGCTTGTCCCGGTGATCCCGCTTAGCGTGGCATTGCCGTGCGTCCCTAAGCCAGATGGCCGGGACATGCCCGGCGGCCATGACAAGGCGGCGCGCTAAACTCCCATCATGTCCGCCAGTTCGCTCAAATTCCTCGCCGCGTAATCCACCTTCACCGTCGGCGCATCTTCGCCGGTATTCGGCCCGTATTCGCCCAGTCGCGCGGTGTGCGCTGTGCGCAGCCCGCAAGCGGCCGCAGCCGCGAGATCGTTGCTGTGTGCGGCGACCATCATGCACTGCTCCGGCCTGAACGCGAGCGCTTCGCACGCCGCAAGATAAACACGCGGCTTCGGCTTGTAGTCGCCCGCGACTTCGGCGCCGAGAATCGCGTCCCACCAAAAATTGTTGCGGCGTGCAAGGTCAACCATCAGCGAAATATTTCCGTTCGAGACCGGCGCGAGAAAAAACCTAGTCCGCAGCCGTGCGAGAGCGGCTGGCACGTCGCTCCAGGCGTCGAGCCGGTGCCAGGCAAGCGCAAGTTCGTTCAAAATGTCGTCGGGCAGATCGCGCAGTTCGAACCGCGGGATAAAGCGTTCAAGGTTGCGCCGGTGCAGCACGTCGAGCCGGCAGAATGGAATGCGCCCGGAGCGAACCTCTTCCATCCCGGGCTGATATTCGGCCCGCCAGGCGTCGGCAAAGGCGAGCCAGTCACGTTGGACCCCCAGGGGCGCCAGGACCCCTTCGGCCTCCCGGGCTACACCGGTCCGCCAGTCCACCAGGGTCCCGAACACGTCAAAAAACATCGCCCGAACGGAGGTCATCGGCAGTCCCCCAGCGCCGTTTCCGACCCAAAATGGCGTCGGCACGGCGCCCCAAAATCATGGCTAAGTCATTGATAAAATGGCGGGAGCGACGGGACTCGAACCCGCGGCCTCTGCCGTGACAGGGCAGCGCTCTAACCAACTGAGCTACGCCCCCGCGGGCGTTTGGACGAGTTATAGGCGGC
>DATEKG010000024.1:0-6360 GCA_035277565.1 Pseudolabrys sp. | reverse complement strand
CTGGGCGAAGTCCTGGAAGACCACGCCGCGGTCCATCCCGCTGCCGGTCACCGGCTTGCCTCCGATGCGGATTTCACCGGATGCCGGGGAAAGGAAGCCGGCAATGATGTTGAGCAAGGTGGATTTGCCGCAGCCCGAAGGACCGACAATGCACAGGAATTCCGATGCGCCGATGTTGAAGTTCACGTCCCTGACGCCCGGCACTTTTCCGCCCGGGGTGTCGTAAACCAAAGTGACATCCTTTATTTCGATCGGGACCATTCCTGCCTGCCGTTCCTATCCCATACCTATCCCTTGGCCATACGGACCATTCCCCAACGCTGCACCGTAGCGCGCTCGATTGACCCGAATACGAGCCGTTCGAACACGTAGCCAATGGCGCCGATTACGACCAGCGACGCCATCATGATGTCGGCATTGAGAAATTCCTTGGCGTCGAAGATCACCCAGCCGAGGCCCCAGTCGGAGGCGGCAATCATCTCGGCGCCCACGACCGCGATCCAGGCGCGCAGGAAGGCCTGCCGCATGCCGGTGATGATGAAAGGCGAGGCGCCGGGAATGATCACTTTCCAGAACAGCTTGTGCTCGTCGGCGCCCATCGCGCCGGCGGCGCGCAGCCACAAAGGATTGACCGAGCGGACGCCCGACCAGGTATTGAAGACCACCGGGAACGTGGCGGCGTAGAAGACGATCAGGATCGTCGTGAGATTGCCGATGCCGAACCACAGCATGAACAATGGCACAAGCGAGAAGGAAGGGATCGGCATGAGCGCGCTGATCAGCGGAAGAAAAAAGCTCTCCACGCGCCGGAAACGCGCCATCAGAATTCCGAGCGGAACCCCGACCATGATGGCCAGGCAGAAACCGAGCATGACCCGGTACATCGTGAAAGCCGCATGCTCGATCATCGTTCCGTCAGCGACCATCGAGTAGAGCGTGTTCAGGATCGTCGGGATTGTCGGCAGCAGCGCGGCCGCAAAATACCCGCTGCGCGCCGCAATCTCATAGAGCACGGCGGCTGCCGCGATCGTGAGCATCGCACGGATGACGGAGCGCCGCTGCTGGCCTTGTTCGGTCATGAGGTGACCATCCCCCAGCGCACGACGGTGTAGTTTTCGATCTTCTGGAACACGAATTTTTCGAGCCCGAGGCCGATCACGGCGATCACGGCAATTCCGGCCAGCATCGCGTCGGTATCGAGGAATTCGCGGGCGCCGAAAATCAGCCAACCGAGCCCCCAGGGCACGGCCGCGAGCATTTCCACGGCGACCAGGATGCGCCATGCCTGCGCGAGACCAAGCCGCAGGCCGGTAAGAATATAGGGCAGCGCTCCAGGCAGGACGACATGACTGAACATCCTGCGATCGTCGGCACCCATGGATTGTGCCGACCGCAACCAGATCTCCTTTACGGCCTTCACACCGGTCCAGCTGTTGAACAGGATGGGAAAAGCCGAAACGAAACCAACCAGCAGAACGGCGGAAATATTGCCCAAGCCGAACCAGAGCAGGAACAGCGGCGCATAGGCGAGGCCCGGGATGGGCGCGCAGATGCTCACCAGCGGCAGGCAGAGATCCTCTGCGCGCCGCGAACGGCCCATCAGCACGCCGAGGCCCACGCCGATAACGGCCGCAAGAAGAAAACCGCTGAGCAGGCGGATGACGGTATCGATCGTGTGGTGCGGCAAAATCCCCGAGATCGTGAGCTGCACGAACGATACGGCCACGTCTTCAAGGGTCGGAAACAGCCGGCGCGGAAATACGCCGGCCCGGGCGACGATTTCCCAGATCGCACCAACCACAATGAACGGAAAGAGATTGCGGCCGATCAAACGCAGCCGTTCGCCGGCCCGCGGTCGATCAGCCGCGCCGCCCACCGCTATCGTGGTCGTGACGGCATCCTGCATCGGCTGCCCACGCTCCTCCCATGGATTTTGCCGGGGGCCCACGCGGGGGCAGGCCTTTGGCGGCCTTCTCAGCGGCCTTGGTGCAACAATAGTGCCCTTTGCGCGATTACGACAAGCGCGAGGCTTTTTGAAATTTCCGCCTCCAGGGCGGTACTGGCGCAATAGCGGCAGAACGGCTAAAGCCCCGTCATGCGCGTGTCCTGCGCCAGGATTTCCAACGGGAGAGTTTCGTAATGTCGAAGAATGCGCAAAAGATCGGCTGGATCGGAGCCGGCCGCATGGGGTTGCCCATGGCGGATCGCCTGCTCAAGGCCGGCTACGATGTGAGCGTCTGGAACCGCACGCGCTCCAAGGCCGAGCCGCTGGCCGCTAGCGGCGGCAAGATCGTCGACAAGCTCTCCGACCTGGCATCCTGCGACGTCGTGTTCTCGATCGTGTCCGAGGGAAAAGACCTCGATCAGGTCTATTTCGGCAAGGACGGCGTTCTTTCGGGAGGCAAGGCGCCGAAAGTATGCGTCGATTGTTCGACGATTTCCGTCGAGGAGTCCGCCGACATCCGCAAGCGCCTGAAAGAACGCGGCGCCGATTATGTCTGCGCGCCGGTCTCGGGAAATGCGAAGGTCATCAAGGCCGGCCGCCTGTCCTCTGTTGTGTCGGGCCAGGAGAGCGCGTGCAAGGCCATCATACCTTTGATGGAAGTCGTCGCCCCGCAGGGCGTGTCATATGTCGGCGAGGGCGATCTCGCACGGATCTGCAAGATCGCGCACAATGTCATGCTCGGTGTGGTGATCGAGAATCTTATCGAAATCACTCTGCTGGTGAACAAGATGGGCGTTCCGCGCCATGCGTTTCTTGCGTTTCTGAACAATGGCGTGATGGGCTCGATGTTTACGCGCTACAAGTCGCCGGCGCTTGTCAATCTCGACTGGACGACGACATTCACGCCGGAGCTGCTGCGCAAGGATCTCGATCTCGGTCTCGAGCTCGGCCGCGAAATGGATGTGCCGATGCCCGTGACGGCTGCGACGCGCGAAGTGCTGCAAGGTCATTTCGGCCATGCCACGCTGCAGCCGGATCCGCAGGCCTATCTCAACAAGGATTTCGCCGCCCTGATGGAGACCATGGCGCTGGCCGCAGGCATGAAGCTCGCATCCGAAAACAAGAACGTGCCGACCGGTCTCGAACACTGAAACCGCAAAAAGCGGACGCAAAAAAAAGGGCCCCGCGAGGGGCCCTGTGTGCATAAGGTGGAGGATTCACGCCGCCGTCTAAGCCTGAAGGGAGGAAAACGGCGGCTGCGCACGTTTCCAATGAAACTGCCCGGCCACATTATCACAAGTAAAATGGCCGTAAATTTCATAATAGATATGCATTACGGCACCACCTCCTTGGGAAAAAATGGCGAAAGAGGTACGCATGAGTTTCAAGCTCTACAACGCACCCCAATCGACTTGTAGTCAGCGCGTTCGTTTCGTTCTGAACGCCAAGAAACTGGCGTTCGACGACGTGCGGCTGAACCTGCTCGCGGGCGATCAGCTCAAGCCCGACTATCTGAAACTCAATCCCAATGGGGTTGTGCCCACGCTCGATCATGATGGCGCGATTATCATCGATTCAACGGTAATTACGGAATATCTCGACGAGGTAGAGCCGAACGAGAGCTTTTCGCCGGAAGATCCGGTCCTGCGTGCGCGCATGCGCGCACTCATGCATTTTATTGACGAAATGCCCGCCGCCGCCGTGCGTGTGCCCACGTTCAATCTTGCCTTTCTGCCGCGCTTCCAGAAGATGACGCGGGAGGCGTTTGTCGCAATGGCCGAAAGCAAGCCGCTCCGTCGCGAATTCATGCTGGCCATGGGCCAGACGGGCTTTCCCGAGCAGGAGATGGACGCGGCGCTGTCGCGCCTGCGGCGAACCTATGAACGCATGGATGCGGAGATCGGGCGCAGCGGCGGACCGTGGCTGCTCGGCAGGGACATTACGCTTGCCGATGTCGCCGTCATGCCGGCCCTTGTCCGCATGCACGACCTGGGTCTGCCCGGCTGGCAGGATCTGCCGCGCGTGGTCGCCTGGTTCGACAATATCCGCGCGCAGGCTGCTTACGCGCCGACCTACTATTCCGGGTCGCTGCTCAGCGAACAGTTCCCGCATTTGCGCGAGAAGTCATCGGCCTGAGGCACGTCCGATTGGTGCACTTGCCGTCATATCGGCATGGTGTGGATTGATCTATAAGCGTCAACGCAGACGGCGTTGTCGCCGACGGCGCCGCGGTTCACTCAAGGCAACGCGGAGCTCAATCCCATGAATCCCATTACCACGCTCGTTACTATCGTGTTTGCAGCCATCGGTGTGCTGTTCTTTGGGGCAGGTCTGCAGCTTGCGGGTGTCGGATTTGGCGTACTCGCCGTGCTGACCGCGTTTTCGCTCAAGATGGCGAACAATTGGGAGCGTTTCGTCATATTGCGCGCCGGCAAGCTGTCGGGTGTGAAGGGCCCCGGCTTGTTTGTCATCGTTCCCGTTCTCGACAGCGTCACGGCCATTATCGACGAACGCATTCAGACGACGGGGTTCAACGCCGAGCAGGCCCTCACGCGCGATACGGTGCCGGTCAATGTCGATGCCATCGTGTTCTGGCACGTGCATGACGCCCAGAGCGCGGCGCTGAATATCACCAACTATCGCGAGGCCATAGACCGGGTGGCGCAGACCTCGTTGCGCGAAATGATCGGCTCGTCTCATTTATCGGAGCTTCTGTCGGAACGTAAGGCGGCCGACGAGGTGCTTCGCGCGGAAATCGCACGCAAGACTGCGGATTGGGGAATCTCGGTCAATTCCGTTGAAATTCGCGATGTCGCGATACCGGTCGCCCTGCAGGATGCGATGTCGCGGCAGGCGCAGGCCGAGCGCGAAAAGGAAGCTCGGGTGATCCTCGGGTCGGCCGAGGCGGCCATCGCCGCTAAATTTGTCGAAGCGGCCAGGACCTATGCCGGCGAGCCGGCGGCCCTGCATTTACGCGCCATGAATATCATCTACGAAACCACCAAGGAGCGCGGCGCAACCATTCTCATGCCCACGTCGATGGTCGATTCAATGAGCGTTGCACTCCCGGCGGCGATGATGAGCCAGGCCGGAAAGCCCGCCTGATCGCTCATCGGCGGTGCGGGGAAGGGGCGCGATCCCGGAGAAACGCCCCATATGCAGGCGGCACGCGCCGCGACGTGCTCCTAGTACCGCGCGCTGATCGGCAATTCTTCGGCGGGGAACAGGGAGATCACGCGGCAGCCCTTGTCGGTGACGACCATCTCTTCCTCGATACGGGCGCCGGAATAACCGTCGGTCGCCGGACAATAGGTTTCCAGCGCAAACACCATGCCTTCCTTGATTTCCGTCGGATGGTCGAGCGAGACCACGCGCGAAATGATCGGCCGTTCATGCAGGTTGAGCCCGAGACCGTGGCCGAACTGCAATCCGAAGGCGGACAGTTCGTCGGGGAAGCCGAATTCCTGGGCCTTTGGCCAGGCACGCGCGACTTCATCGGTCATCACGCCGGGGCGGATCAGTTCGATGGCGCGATCAAGCCATTCACGCGCCTTCTTGTAGGCATCGTGTTGCGCAGGTGTCGCGCGGCCGACATTGAAGGTGCGGTAGTAGCAGGTGCGATAGCCCATGAACGACTGGAGAATATCAAAGAAGGCCTGATCGCCGGGCCGGATCAGCCGGTCGGTGAAGTTATGCGGATGCGGATTGCAACGTTCACCGGAAATGGCATTCACCGCCTCGACGTCGTCCGAGCCATGACGATAAAGGAACTCGTTGACCTTTGCGACGATGTCATTCTCGCGCACGCCTGGCTTGAGTTTCTCGTTGATCATGTGATAGGCGCCGTCGACCATCGCCGCGGCGCGATTGAGCAGCGCGATCTCGTCAGCCGACTTGATCTCGCGCGCTTCCAGCATGACTTGCTGGCCGTCCACGATCTTCATGCCAGCCTTCTGCAGTTCGAACATCATCGCTGGCTCGATGATATCGACGCCGACCGGCATCTTCTCGACACCGGCATCCTTGAGCAGGCCGAAGATTTCCTTTGCGTGCTTGGCCATCAGACCGAATGACGGCTGCACGGTGCCGCGCAGACCAAGAAGCCCGGCCTTGCAGTTCTCGGGTTTGAGCCATGGCGCGTAGAGCTTGTGATGTACCGCCGCCGAGCCGAAATCCCAGAGGATCGGATCGCCGTTGCGCGTGAGAAGAGCCCAGCGGCAGATCTTGTCACGCTCCCATTCGCCGATTTTCGTCGATGTGATGTAGCGGATATTGTTGACGTCGAAGACCAGCAGAGCGCCGCACTCACTCGCTTCCAGCGCCTGTTTGGTCCGCCCAAGCCGGTAGCGATGCAGACGGCGGTAGTCGACGCGTTCCTCGAAGTCGACGCCCATCGTACCGAGGGAGGGCAGCGC